>DATBMQ010000001.1:0-3807 GCA_036554765.1 Steroidobacteraceae bacterium
AAGCTGCGCGCGCAGTTCGGCGGTATCCTGGTCGTGCTTCCTGGCCTCGACCAGCGCCTGGCGTTTCTCCGCACTTGCTTTCTTTTCGAGCTGGCCCGTCAGTTCCGCGACGCGCAGCAGCAACTCCCTGATCTCCGCATCATGCAGCAGCGACGACTGCGGCGACTCGCCGGCCGCCGGTGCCGCGTCGGGCGGTCGGCCCGCGATGCGCTCACTCGCAGCGCCGTCGGGCACCGGCTGCGCAGGTCGCGGGTCGTTCTGGCGCCGCCCTCGGCCCCGGATCGGGACGGCATGCGGCAGCATTCTCTGCACCTCCGCAACCGCGCGAATCTGCTGCTCACTGATGACCCTGGTGCCCTGGGCACAGGATTCCGCCAGCACCGCATTGCAGAGAGAGTTGATCGCGCCCGGGTTGCCACCCGTGAAGCGGTGAATGAGGGCGCGGCATTCCTCCGGGATCTTGACGGCGTCCGCGGCCCCGGCCAGGTTCAGCCGGTGCCGGATGTATGCCTCCGTCTCGCTCTCGGACAGCGCGCGAATGTGAAAGCTGGTCTGGTAGCGGAAATTGAGCGAGCGCATGGCGGGTGATTCCATGATGCGCTGGAACTTCAGGCCTCCGGCCAGCACCATGCTGAACGCGCGCATGTAGTCGATCTTGATGTCCGCAATCCAGCGCAGCTGCTCGAGCACCGCAGGCCGCACCAGGTGCGCGTTGTCCACGAAGATCAGGGCATGCCCGCCACCCTTGCCCCGGTGCACGAGATACTCGGACGTGATGTGCTGCAATTCACGCAGCGTGCCGACGATCTCGCCAAGACCGATCTGTTCCAGGAAGGAGCGATAGAACTGGATGCCTTCCACGCAGGTCTCGTCGAACGCCGCGTAGCACACCTCGTCGCCAAGGCCGGCGATGTATTCGTTGAGCATCGTCGTCTTGCCGACGCCATCCGCGCCGATGATGACGACCAGGCTGTCGGCCCGCCGGGTTGCCGCCGCCAGATGCGAGTTCAGCAGCGCGGATTGATCCGAATGGAACATCTCCGTCGGCGTCGACAGCGTGAGGAAAGGCGCCCGCTCCATCCCGAAGAACGGGAGAAACGTCGGCTCAACGACCTCGCTCGGCAGCGGGCTCGCCACGCACTTTTCCCCTGGGTTTTCTTCTTGTCGAATCCGGCGCTGAGCCTATTTTTAGCCAAATTTCAGCCGTCAGGGCAATTTGATTCGGCCTGCGTCGAGTCTCATTCGATATCTATTTGAAAACTATAGCTTTATTGTCGGGCACTTCTGCAGGCGCCGGCGTTTTCCATATTTTCGGCTTGCCTGCCCGCTGGCACTCGGCGCAGCGTGGCAACCGACCGTTGGTCCGCACCAACCGCGAAGGGGAGCACCAAATGAAGAGAATCATCGTCACCCTGCTGCTGGCACTGCCAATGGCGGCAAGCATTGGCTGCAGCCGGAGCAAGGACGCCGAGCCCGCGTCGCCGGCCGCGCCAGCCGAGCCATCGGCAGCGCCCGAAGTTGCCGCAGCGCAGAAGTCGCTCTACGAGCGCCTGGGTGGCGAAGCCGCCATCAAGGCAGTGGTGGACGAGTTCGTCGCCAACGTGGGAGCGGATGCCCGCATCAACCATTACTTCGCCAACGCCAATCTCGACCGGCTCAAGGGGCACCTGGTCAATCAGATCGGACAGGCCAGCGGCGGACCTCAGCAATACACGGGACGCGACATGAAGACCGCCCATGCCGGAATGGGAATCGACGGACCCGCGTTCGATGCACTCGTCGAAGACCTGGTGAAGGCGCTCGACAAGTTCGCAGTTCCGGAGCAGGAGAAGAGCGAGCTGCTGGCCGTGCTCGGGCCTATGCGAAGCGCCATCGTCGAGAAGTGACTGCGGGGCGCCGCTTCACTCTCCCGCAAAATGGAAACCCCGGCGCAAGGCCGGGGTTCCCTTCACGACCCTGGTCGCGGCACGTCGTCAGGCGAGCTTTGGCAGGAACGCCGCGATCACCGCGCCCGTGATGCCTCCGCGTACGAGTTCGACCAGCGGGTCGACGATCGTCAGCGTCAGGCTATTGATGTTCGTGATGCCGTAAAGCGTGAAATCCGCGCACAGCCAGATCAGGCAGCCGACGGCTGCGCCAGCCTTCATGCCGCAGGTGACGGTCAGCGAACCCGCATGCGACCTGAGCGCCACGAGGATCAACGCCGCGTACGCGAGTGCGCCGACGGCGACGGCCCACAGGATCTGCGGATCCCGCTCGACGCCGGTGGCCGAACCGCCGTTCGCGGCATAGAAATCGCCGAGCAACGTCTCGAAGATCACGTATCCCAGCGCGAACAACGCGATGGCGCCACCGATGGTGCCGACGACCCACTGCTTCGTATTCATCGTATCCCCTCCCATTGATTTCGTTTTGCTCTTGGGCGCCGACCTGACCGGCCCGCGCGCGGCCGAGGATACGCCCGCACCGCTGCCACGTCCACGGGCGCGACGGATTACGGCGACGCGGAACCCGAAGCCGGCGCACCGGGTGCGCGGCTACCCGCCCATTGCGTGGCGACTGCCTCCGCGCCGAAACGGCTGGCCGGCTGCGCGCCGGTCGCCTCGGGCGCGGGCATCTCCGGCAACACCGCGGCGCGCAACACCATGCGTGCGACCAGCGGCGTGGTCCCCCAGTGCACGAAAGTGACACACACATTCTTCCGGTCGTTGGCGTCGGCCTGTTCCTGGATACCGCCCACGAACTTGCCGCCGTCGGCGTCCTGCCCGAAGCTGACGCGCGACTGCTCCCAGTCATGTTGAGCGCCGGCCGGGCGGACGAACAGATCCAGACGCGTCACCTGCAGCGCGGCCGGAATCGCGTCGCACAGCGCCATCGATTGCGGCTGCGCTTCGCTGCATGCGCCGCTGCCGCAGGCCGGTACGTAGATGGCCGCTTCGCGCTCGATGGGCTGCTGCGTCGAGGCGACGGCACCCACTGTCGCCACGGGCGCCGCCTCCCGCGCCGCGAGACGCGCCGTGTTCGCCTCGACCAGCTGCAGCTTTGCGCTCAGCTCGTCGCGAATGCTGCGCAGGTCCCGCGAGGTCCGTTCCTGGCGCAGCTCCGAAAGCATGTATCCGCCTACACCGGACGCGATCATCAGGGCGAGCACCGCCACGATGGAACGCAGCGTACTGCCGCGCTTGGGCGGGGCGCTGGACTTGCCGCTGTTGCGAATCGCGCCGAACAGCTGAAACAGCGCCGTCATGACGGTGGCCGCCGCGCCGATCGATGCCGCAATGATGGTTTCGGAAACGCCCATGGCTGTGCCGCGGTTCCCGCTGAAACGAGTGCCAAGCCTAAGCCCGTGACCCGCTTCACACTGCAACGGAGTTGGCAGTTTTGGCGCGGTAAGTGCCGATCGGGACGGCGTGCAGCGCCAGACTGAACTGCGGCAGAAACAGAAACCCCGGCGCGGGGCCGGGGTTCTGCATCGAATGTTGGTAGCGGGGGCAGGATTTGAACCTGCGACCTTCGGGTTATGAGCCCGACGAGCTGCCAGACTGCTCCACCCCGCAACAGGGGCGCGCATTATAGTCAGCCGCCTGCGGCATTACAAACCGCTGCGCGCGGCGCCGAGCGGATGACGTGGGCGCAGAGTCCCAGCAGCAGGCCCGGGAACAGGCCGAGCGCGAGGACCGCGAGTCCGTTCAGGCTCAGCAGCGCCCGGAAGGCGCGTCCCGCGGAGAACGGCTCGGTGCCCGCCGGCTCGTCGAAGTACATCAGCTTGACGATGCGCAGGTAGTAGTAGGCCCCGACCACCGACAG
>DATBMQ010000018.1:0-1584 GCA_036554765.1 Steroidobacteraceae bacterium
GTTCCGGCGTACTCGGAGGTGCTGCCGCGCGAGGTGGACCTCGGCACGAGGCTGACGCGCGGCATCCGGCTGAACCTGCCCTTCGTGTCCGCGGCGATGGACACCGTGACCGAGGCGCGCCTCGCCATCGCGCTCGCCCAGGAGGGCGGCATCGGCATCGTCCACCGCAATATGACGGCCGCGGCCCAGGCGCGCGAGGTCGCGCGTGTCAAGAAGCATGAGAGCGGGGTCATCAAGGACCCGATCACGATCCGCCCCGATGCGACCATCCGGGACGTGATCGCGCTGACCCGTGCCAAGGGCATCTCCGGCCTGCCGGTCACCGGCGACGACAACCTGGTCGTCGGCATCGTGACGCACCGCGACATCCGCTTCGAGGAGCAGCTCGACCTGCCGGTCTCGCGGGTCATGACGCCGCGCGAGAAGCTGGTGACGGTGCGCGAGAACACCCCGCGCGAGGAGGTGCTGCAGCTGCTGCACCGCAACCGCATCGAGAAGGTGCTGGTTGTGGACGACGACGGGCGGCTGAAGGGCATGATCACGGTGCGCGACATCCAGAAGTCGCGCGACTTCCCGCGCGCCTGCAAGGACGAGCACGGGCGGCTCAGGGTCGGCGCCGCGGTCGGTACCGCGCCCGATACGCTGGATCGCGTGGCAGAGCTCACCGAGGCCGGCGTCGACGTCGTGATCGTCGACTCGGCGCACGGCCATTCGCGTGGCGTGCTGGAGACCGTGTCGCGCATCAAGCAGGCGCACCCGCTGCTGCAGGTTGCCGGCGGCAACGTGGTGACGACCGAGGCCGCGCGCGCGCTCGTGGATGCCGGCGCAGACGGCGTCAAGGTCGGCATCGGCCCGGGCTCGATCTGCACCACGCGCGTGGTCGCGGGCGTCGGCGTGCCGCAGGTCACCGCCGTCGCGACGGTCGCGGCGGCGCTCGCGGACACCGACGTGCCGCTCATTTCCGACGGCGGCATCCGCTATTCCGGCGACGTGGCCAAGGCGATCGCGGCCGGCGCGCACTCGGTGATGATCGGCGGGCTGTTCGCGGGCACGGAGGAATCACCCGGCGAGGTCGAGCTCTACCAGGGCGCCTCCTACAAGTCGTACCGCGGCATGGGCTCGCTCGGCGCCATGTCGCAACGCCACGGTTCCAGCGAACGCTACTTCCAGGACACCGTCGAGGAGCTCGAGAAGCTGGTGCCGGAAGGCGTGGAGGGCAGGGTGCCCTACAAGGGCAGCCTGGTCGCGATCGTCCACCAGCTCGCGGGCGGCGTCCGCGCGGCCATGGGCTACACCGGAAGCCCGGACATCGACACGATGCGAAAGCGCTGCACCTTCGTGCGCATCACCGGGGCCGGCGTGCGCGAGAGCCACGTGCACGACGTCAGCATCACCAAAGAAGCGCCGAACTACCGGATCGGATGATGGCCGAGCGCGCCGCGTCGTTGCCCGCCGACATCCATGCCCACCGGATCCTGATCCTCGACTTCGGCGCGCAGTACACGCAGCTGATCGCGCGCCGCGTGCGCGAGATCGGCGTCTATTGCGAGATCCTGCCCTGGGACGCGGACGACGGCGCCGTGC
>DATBMQ010000072.1:0-2457 GCA_036554765.1 Steroidobacteraceae bacterium
GCGTTCAGGATGGAATGCGGGATTAGGGCGTGCACCCTACCTCCCAAAAAAGGTGTCAGCCTCCTTTTTTGCGGTGCCAAAAAGGAGGCTGACACCTTTTCCAAAAAAAGAAAGCCGGCGCGAGCGCCGGCTTTCGGTCAATTGGGAAACGTCCCCAATTACGGCATGGGCCGCAGGTTGACCTCGCGGACGTAGGAGGTGCCGAGGTAACGGCGCATCTCGAGGCGCGGCGCCGACTGCTCGCGCTGCTTGTCCTCGTCGGTGGTCGCCCAGTGCGCGGCGGAGATCTTGTCGAACTTGTCGTCGTCGCCCTTGTTGTAGTCGAGCGCCTGGCCAAAGCTCGAATAGAGCGTGCAGAACAGCACGTCGTAGTCGTTCTCGTCGCGCGGCGGCTTGACGAAGGCCTTGTAGTCGATGATCAGGCCCTGCTTCTTGGCCTCTTCGTTGATGGGCTCGGAATGGCTGCGGATCCACTTCATGTACGTGTCGAACATGCCGGGATTCGTGCGGTAGGCACTGCATTCCCACACCGGACCCTCGGTCCAGTGCTCCTGCGCCACGGCCGCGCCCGAGGCGAGCAGGCCCGCGGCCAGCAGGCCGATTGCTGTCATCTTCATGAATTCCCCCTGATGGAACGTTGTTGATGGCCCGCCACAGGCGCGAGCGTGGGGGGCATCCTACGCCCATTCACCAGGCGATGCCGTAGTCCTCGCCGTGGTTGCTGGAGCCGCCCCAGAAGGACCCGTTGGCGTGGTCCAGCAGGATCGCGTTGATCGGCCCCGAGGTGCGCGAGGCGTATTCCGGCCTGTAGCCGCGCGCCTTCAGGTCGTGGCGCACCCAGTCCGGCACCGCGTTGTTCAGCAGGATCCGGCCCGGGAAGATTTCGTGCATGCCGAAGGAATCGTGCAGCTGCCAGCTGTTGAAGTTCGGCGCCTCGGCGGCCTGCTGCGGCGTCATGCCGAACTCGACCACGTTCAGGAAGAACTGCAGCAGGTTCTGGTCCTGTGTGTCGCCGCCCTGCACCGCGAAAGCGAGCCAGGGCTTGCCGTCCTTGAACGCCAGCGAGGGCGTGAGCGTCGCGCGCGGCCGCTTGCCCGGCTCGATCACGTTGAACGGGTTTTCCGCCGGATCGAGCACGAACGACTGCGCGCGCTGGCTCACGCCGATGCCGGTCTTGCCGGCAATCACCGCCGGCAGCCAGCCGCCGGAGGGCGTCATCGAGACGATCCAGCCTTCCTTGTCGGCGGCCATGACGGTGGTGGTGCCGCGCAGCATCGAGCCGGCGTCCGGATCGGTCGCGGCGGCGAAGCGCGCCGCATCGAAGGCGGGAACCGCGGCCGCGCGCGGCTTCAGCAGGTCGAGGAAAGGATTCGTGCCGCCCTGGTGCGGATACGGGTCGCCCGGGCCGATCGCCGGGTCGTTGACGTCCGGCCTGACGAGCGCGGCGCGCTGCTTCGCGTAGTCCTTCGACAGCAGGCCGCGGATCGGCTCGTCCGGCGGGAAGTAGGGATCACCGTAATAGAAGTCACGGTCGGCGAACGCCAGGCTGATTGCCTGGTACAGCGTGTGGATGTACTGCGCGCTGTTGTAGCCCATCGCCTTGAGGTCGAAGTTCTCGAGGATGTTGAGCGCCTGCAGCATCGCCGGCCCCTGCACCCAGCGGTCCAGCTTGTAGACGTCGATGCCGCGATAGTTGGTGTGCGTGGGTTCCTCGAACTCGACGCGCCAGCGCGCGAGGTCGTCCTTCGTCACCAGCCCGCCCTGCTCCTGCAGGCCGCGCACGAACTCCTCGCCGATGTCGCCGCGGTAGAAGCGCTCGTAGGCCGCCATGATCGCTTCCTTGCGCGAGCGGCCCGCGGCCAGCGCCTTGGCCTCCGCCTCGACCAGCTTGCGCAGCGTCGCCGCCAGGTCCGCCTGGCGGAAGATCTCGCCCGCGCGCGGCGCCTCGCGCGCCTCGCCCGGGTGCGGCAGCATCACCGCCTTCGCGTACGGCCACTGCTTGAGGTGTTCCTTCTCGCGCTCGATGCGGTCCGCGGTCTCGGCGTCGATCGGGTAGCCGTCGGCGAGCGTGATCGCGGGCGCCAGCACCTCCGCGAGCGAGAGCCGGCCGAATTCCGCGAGCATGGTGATGAGCGCGCCGGGCGTGCCGGGCGTCACGGCCGCGAGCGGCCCGTATTCGGGCGGATACTTGAATCCCTTGCGCCGGTAGAAGTCCGCGGTGGCGCCGGTCGGCGCGATGCCGAGCCCGTTGATGGCGATGATGCGGCTCGTCTGCGGGTTGTAGATGAGCGCCTGCGTCTCGCCGCCCCAGGACAGCACGTCCCACATCGTGGAGGTCGCGGCGAGCATCGCGCAGGCCGCGTCCACGGCGTTGCCGCCCTGCTCGAACATGCGGGCGCCCGCGGTGGCCGCCAGCGGCTTGCCCGTGATCGCCATCCAGTGCGATCCGTGCAGTGG
>DATBMQ010000083.1:0-8459 GCA_036554765.1 Steroidobacteraceae bacterium
TTCTGGATGCGCCGGCGCCATCCCGACCGCGCGGCATTTGCCACGCCGAAGATGTGAACGCCCCCGCCAACCAGGATCCCGTCGGCACGCTCGCGACCGCGCTCGCGCACGCCGAGCGCCTGCTCGCCTCTGCGCCCGCGCTCGCGGCCGAGCAGGCGGAGGAGATCCTCAAAGCCGTCCCGCAGCATCCCTCTGCGCTCTTGATCCTGGCAGCGGCCAGGCGCCGGCTCGGTGATGCGAAAGGCGCGCTCGAACTGCTGGAGCCCATCGCGGCCTCGCACGGCAACCATGCGATCGTTCATTACGAGCTTGGCCTCGCCTATGGTGCGCTGCGCCGCGGCGAGGAGGCGGTCGCGTCGCTCAAGCGCGCGGTCGAGCTCAAGCCGGACCTCGGCGATGCCTGGCGGGCGCTCGCGGATCATCTTTCGGCGATCGGCGACGCGGCGGGCGCCGACGAGGCCTACGCGAAGCATCTGCGGTTTGCTTCTGCCGACCCGCGGCTGCTGACGGCCGGCGCGGCACTCGTCGAGAACCGCATTCCAGAGGCGGAGGCACTGCTGCGGGCGCACCTCCGGCAGTCGCCGACCGACATCGCAGCGATTCGCATGCTGGCGGAGGTCGCGGCACGTCTCGGCCGCCCAACGGATGCCGAGGCACTGCTCGCGCGATGCCTCGAGCTGGCGCCATCGTTCGCCGCGGCGCGGTACAACCACGCGTCGGTCCTGCTCAGGCTCGCTCGCCCGGAACAGGCTCTTGCCGAAGTCAATCGCGCGCTCGAACAGGACCCACGAAACGTGGGTTACCGCCACTTAAAGGCGGTGGCTCTTGGCCGCATCGGCGATTTCGACGAATCGATCCGGATCTACGCCGACGTGCTGTCCAACTATTCCAGCAACGCAAAATCCTGGTTGAGCTACGGCCACGCGCTGAAGTCCGTCGGTCGCGCGGACGAGTGCATCGCAGCCTACCGCCGAAGCATCGAGCTTTCGTCGATCCTGGGCGAGGCGTGGTGGAGTCTCGCCAACATGAAGACATTCCGGTTCTCGGATGGCGACGTCGACGCCATGCAGCGAGCGCTCGAGGTGCCTGGGCTTGATGTCGAGGACCGCTTTCATTTTCATTTCGCTTTGGGCAAGGCATTCGAGGATCGCGGCGAGGTCGCCAGCAGCTTCCGCCATTACGACGAAGGCAACCGGCTGCGGCGGCGAGTCATCCGGTACGATCCGGACGAACTCAGCTCGAACGTCAGGCGCGCCAAGGCGTTGTTCACGAAGGAGTTCTTTGCGGAGCGCGCGACTTTCGGCGCAGCTGCACCGGACCCGATTTTCATCGTGGGGCTGCCGCGAGCCGGGTCCACCCTGATCGAGCAGATTCTTTCAAGCCACTCCACAGTCGAAGGTACGATGGAGTTGCCGGATGTCATCGCCATTGCACGCGAGCTGGGCGAACGTCGAACACGCGAGGCCGTATCCAAATACCCGGAGGTCCTGTCCACCTACGGCGCCGCGCAGCTTCGGGCCCTGGGCGAGCGTTACCTGGCGCAAACGGCGATCCAGCGCAGGAGCGGAGTCCCTCGCTTCATCGACAAGATGCCGAACAATTTCCTCCACGTCGGCTTGATTCACCTGATGTTGCCGAACGCGAAAATCATCGACGCGCGCCGCCATCCGCTCGGCTGCGGTTTTTCCGTTTTCAAGCAGCATTTCGCGCGCGGCCAGCATTTCAGCTACAGCCTCGCGGAAATCGGCCGTTATTACCGCGACTACGTCGAACTGATGGCCCATTTCGACGAGGTGCTGCCGGGCCGCATCCATCGCGTGATTTACGAGCGGGTGGTGGAAGACACCGAGGGCGAGGTTCGCCGGCTCCTGGAGTATTGCGGCCTGCCGTTCGAAAAGGGCTGCCTGCGTTTCTACGAGAACGAGCGGGCCGTGCGCACCGCGAGTTCCGAACAGGTCCGTCAGCCGATCTACCGCGAGGGGGTCGACCAGTGGCGGCAGTTCGAAGCCTGGCTCCTGCCCCTCAAGGAAGCCCTTGGCACGGTGCTTGACGCCTGGCCTGAATCACCCCGGTTTTGACGGCGCACGGAGGTGGCGTAAACTGCCGGAATCCCGACTGGAGAGTCTCACATGCAACGCTCGAAGAAACGCAAGCAGAGGCATTCGCATTCTGTTGTTGTGCGGGCGCCACTCGCGGGGGCGGTGCTGCTGGCGCTGTCGCAGGCGCACGCACAGGAACCGTCCGTCCTCGGCGAGGTGGTCGTCACGGCCCAGAAGCGCGGCGAACAGAGTCTGCAAGACGTTCCATTCAGCATTCAGGCCCTCAGCGCCGGAAAGCTGGAAGAACTCAACATCGTTCGCTTCGACGACTATGTGAAGTTCCTGCCTTCCGTCAGTTATCAGACCTTTGGGCCCGGCTATGCGCTCGTCTACATGCGCGGTGTCTCGAGCGGCGGTGACGGCAATCACTCCGGTTCGCAGCCCTCGGTCGGCATCTATCTCGATGAACAGCCAATAACGACCATCCAGGGCGCACTCGATCTGCACCTGTACGACATCGCGCGCGTCGAATCATTGGCGGGCCCGCAGGGCACGCTGTACGGCGCCAGCTCGCAGGCCGGCACCATTCGCATCATCACGAACAGGCCGGACCCGAGCGGATTCTCGGCCAGCTATGGCATCGAGGGCAACGCGGTTTCCGACGGCGACTCGGGCTACCTCGCCGAGGGGTACGTCAACGTCCCGATCGGCGAGCGGGCAGCCATCCGCCTGGTAGGCTGGGCGCGTCACGACGCCGGCTATATCGACAATATTTCCGGAACCCGCACCTGGCCGACGAGCGGCATCACCCTCAACAGCGCAGCTCTTGCCGACGAGAACTTCAACGAGGTGGACACCTACGGCGCCCGCGCGGCGCTCCGGGTGGACCTCAACGACAGCTGGACTATTTCGCCCACCCTGATGGCGCAGGAGATGAACGCCGACGGCGTGTTTGGCTATGACCCGAATATCGGCGACCTCGAGGTGCTGAAGTTTTATCCTGACAAGTCCAAAGACAGCTGGATGCAGGCGGCCCTGACGGTCGAGGGCAAGATCGGCAACATGAGCGTCACCTATGCGGGCGCCTACCTGGACCGCGATGGGGACGTCGATTCGGATTATTCCGATTACTCATATTTCTACGATGTCAGCGGCTCGACGTCTTACTACTTCGTCGATGACGATGGCGATCCGACTGCCGGCCAGTACATCCAGGGCCAAGATCGCTATGAGCGCTTCAGCCATGAGCTCCGCGTCTCGACGCCCGCCGACCGGCGTCTGCGCTTCGTGGGTGGCGTCTTCTACCAGAAGCAAGAGCACGACATCCAGCAGCGCTACCTGATCGACAACCTTGCGGCGTCGCTGGAAGTGACCGGTTGGGACGATACGGTGTGGCTCACGAAGCAGTTCCGCGTCGACGAGGACAAGGCGGTCTTCGGCGAGCTAACCTACGACCTGACCGACAAGTTCAGCCTGACCGGGGGTATGCGCTACTTCGAGTCCCAGAACTCGATGACCGGCTTCTTCGGTTACGGGCTCGCCATCGGACAAACGGACTGGTCGAACAGCGGCGAGGTTGCTTGTTTCACGCCGATCGTGCCATTCCGGGGCGCCCCTTGTACGACGCTCGACAACACGGTCGATGAAAGCGACTGGATCGGAAAGATCAATTTGTCATACAAGTTTGACGATGACCGGATGATCTACCTGACCTGGTCGGAAGGATTCAGGCCCGGCGGCACCAATCGCAATGCAGTGTTACCGCCCTACCTTGCCGACTTCCTCACGAATTATGAGGCCGGCTGGAAGACGTCGTGGGCTGACGGCCGGGTGCGGTTCAATGGCGCCGTGTTCCTGCAGGAGTGGGAAGATTTCCAGTATTCGCTGCTGGGCTCGAACGGCCTGACCGAGATCAAGAATGCGGCGCAGGCGGAAATCACGGGGCTCGAGACCGACCTGACGTGGGCGGTCACCGATACCTTCCAGGTTTCGGGCGGCTTCGCCTACATCAACTCGGAACTGAGCGAGAACTACTGCGGGTTCGTCGATGCCAACGGTGATCCGGAAACCGATTGCCCGACGCCAGAGGCGCCCAAAGGGACCGAATTGCCGGTGACGCCGGAATTCAAGGCAAATCTCACGCTGAGGCAGGAATTTCCGTTCGGCGCGTTCGATGGGTGGTGGCGCGCATCGATGATCCACCAAGGCAAGCGGCGCGCCGACCTGCGTGATGTCGAGAACGCGCTGCTCGGTGACCAGCCAAGCTACGAGTTGGTCGATTTCTCACTGGGCGCCACTAAGGGCAGCTACTCATTGGAACTGTTCGTCAACAACGTCACCGACGAACGAACCGTGCTGTACCGGTTCACTCAGTGCGCGGAGAGCGTATGCCTCCAGCCGTACCACGTGACAAGCCCGCCGCGCACGATCGGGCTCAAGTTCACGCAGCGTTTCGGCGGGAACTGAACGGCCCTGCGGCCACCATCAGGCCCCGGCACCTAGCGGTGCCGGGGCCTTTTTCCTGGCACCCCGCCCGACGAACCGCCGCGCAGCTCGAGCCCGCGGATGAGGCCCATCGAGGCGACGCGCCCGTCGCCGTCCCACGGCAGCCCTTCGCGCATCGCGGTCGTGCGCGCCGCATACGTGAGCCCGGCGGTAAGGGCCTTCGCGATCTCCAACAACTTCCCGGCCATCCTGGCAACTCCTTCACATGCAACCTGGGCGGAGATTCTCCGCGCGGTGCGCCCCGGAGTGGTTAAGACTCCATACAGCCGGGTTTAGGTCTCCTTATCTCAGGGCCCGCGCCAACCCTCGCCCGCGAGCGCGAGCAGCGCCGCATAGAGCTCGATGCCGCGGCGGAATTCCTTCATGCGCAGGTTCTCGTTGGGCGCGTGCTGGCTGTTGTCGGCGTTCACGATGGGCGCGATCACGAACGGCGCGCCCAGCACTTCGCCGATCGAGGAGATCGGCAGGCTGCCGCCCATCAGCGGGGCCACGCGCACCGCCCCGGCGGTCGCCTCGCGCATGACCTCGATGATGCGCGCGACCGCCGGCTGTTCGGGATTCGCGACCGCCGACGGATAGCCGTCCTCGCCCCATTCCAGGCGGGCCAGGCGCGCATGCCGCCTGCGCTCGTCGTCGGTCGGCGCGCGATCGAGCAGGACATAGCCCTGCGCCCGGACATGCGCCTCGACCGATTCGCGCGCGTTCGCGAGCGTCATGCCGGGCGTGAGGCGCAGGTCGAAGCCCGCGCTCGCCTCGGGATCGATGGCATTGCGTTGCGCGCCCGTGCCGCCATAGGCGAGCTGCGTGACGTTGAGCGACGGGCGCAGGATGGACTCTCCGTAGTCGAGGCCGCTTTCGGTCGCGCCGATGCCGGCATTCGCGAGCATGCCCGCCGTGTCGAAAGCCTCGCGCGCGAACACAAGCTGCGCGGCGGTCGGCGGCGGCGCCAGCAGTCCCGCGATCGTGATGCGCCCGTCCGGCGCGCGCATGGAAGCGATCAGTTCCGCGACCCGGGCGGCCGGGTTCGGCGCGACGTTGCCGTAGTGGCCGGAATGCAGGCTGGTCACCGGCCCGTAGACCGTGAGCCGGAAGGTCGTGATGCCGCGCACGCCGAGCGAGAGCCGCGGCAGCCCGCGCGGATCGATCGGGCCGTCGCCAAAGATCCACAGGTCGGAGGCGAGCAGTTCCCGGTTCGCGGCCAGCGTGCGCGCGAGGTTGGGCGAGCCCGCCTCTTCCTCCCCCTCCAGGAAGAACTTGAGGTTGGCGGACAGCGGGATGCGCGCGGCCTTGAGCGCGTCGATCGCCGCCAGCATGGCCACGATGGGCCCCTTGTCGTCGCTCGCCGCGCGCGCGTAGATCCGGTACTCGTCCGGCAGCGGGTACTTCGCATCCGCCCAGGCGACGACCGGCGCGCCGTCCTCGTGCCTGCCGGCGCGCAGCGTCGGCTCGAAGGCGGGCGTCACCCAGCGCTCGGGCGGACCGACCGGCTGGCCGTCGAAGTGCGCGTAGAAAAGCAGCGTCTTCGTGGCGCCCGGCGACTTCAGGTCACCGAACACGGAGACCGGCGCGCCGGGCGTCTCGAGGATCCGGGCGGCGATGCCGCGCTTCTCGAGCAGGGTGACGAGCGCCGCGGCGTTGCGGCGGATGTCGTCGTGGTTGTCGGCGACGTTCGGCAGCGCGACCAGGTCGCGCAGCTCCTTGACGATCGCCGCCTCGTGCGCCGCCACGTGGGCGCGCGCGGCGTCCATCGCCTGCTGCGCGTCGGGTGGCGCCGCTACCGCGGCGCCCGCCGCACAGAAACCCGCCAGAATGAAATGCCAGGCTCGATTCATGTTGCCGCTCCCGATCGTGTCCTCACTTGCCGATGCAGAACCCCGCGAATATCGCGCCCAGCAGCTCGTCGCTCGTGACCTCGCCCGTGATCTCACCGAGCGTGCGGTGCGCCAGGCGCAGGTCCTCTGCCACCAGTTCGAAGGAGGCGCGCTGTCCGAGTCGGGCCTGTGCAAGCTCGAACTGGCTTTTCGCGCGCGCCAGCGCGTCCAGGTGCCGGCGCCGCGCCGAGTATGCGCCGGCGCCCGCCTCGCGATAACCGGCCGCGGCCTTCAGTTTGTCGCGCAGCGCGCCGAGCCCGGCGCCGGTCAGCGCGGAGATCGCGATTCCCGGGGCGCCGGCCGGCATGGCGGCCAGGTCCGTCTTGTTCCAGACGACGAGCGCCGGCGGGTCGCCCGGCAGCGAATCCAGCTCGCCCGGCACCGCGCCGGCGGCTGCATCCACGACATAGAGCACGAGGTCCGCGCGCGCCATCTCCGCGCGGGCGCGGCGCATGCCCTCCTCTTCGATCAGGTCGGGCGACTCCCGCAGCCCCGCGGTGTCGGCGACATGAAGCGGCAGCCCGTCGATCGAGATCCGCTCGCGCAGCACGTCGCGCGTCGTGCCCGGAATGTCGGTGACGATGGCAGCATCATGCCCGGCGAGGGCGTTCAGCAGGCTCGACTTGCCCGCATTCGGCCGGCCGGCGATGACGACCGTCAGGCCCTCGGTCAACGCGCGGCCGGTGGCCGCGGCGGCGCCAATGCGCTCGAAGCGCTGCGCGATGTCAGAGAGGCGCGCGGCGACCTCGGGGTTCTGCAGGAACCCGGCGTCCTCGTCCGGGAAATCGATCGCGGCTTCGACGTAGGTGCGCAGCTCCAGCACCTTCGCGGCCAGCGCCCCGACTTCCCGCGAAAATTCGCCGGCGAGCGAGCGTGACGCGGCACGCGCGGCCTCCTGCGACCCCGCATCGATCAGGTCCGCGATCGCTTCCGCCTGCGCGAGGTCGAGCTTGTCGTTCTGGAATGCGCGCTCGCTGAACTCGCCGGGCCGCGCCGGGCGCGCGCCCAGCGCGATCGCGCGCGCAACCAGCATGTCCATCACCACGGGACCGCCGTGGCCGTGCAGTTCCAGCACGTCCTCGCCGGTGAACGAATGCGGCGCCGGAAACCACAGCGCCAGGCCGGAATCAATGGCGCCGCCCGCGGCGTCCCGGAACGGGGCGCGGGTCGCCAGGCGCGCGCGCGGCAACTTGCCGAGCATCGCCTGCGCGATGGCCCGGGCGCCGGGGCCGGAGATGCGCACGATGCCGATGCCGCCGCGGCCGGGCGGCGTGGCCGCCGCGACGATCGTGTCGGCCGCGCCCGTCATCTGCCGGCTGTCGCCGACAGGATCGCGAGCCCGTACAGCCCCGGCTGCGGATACTGGACGACATGACAAGGGATGCCGCGCAGCCACTCCGAGTGCGGCGGCTTGTCCTCGAACGCCGTGCGGAAGACCTCGGCATCGAAACGCGAGCCCCAGGACGGGATGATGCCGCCGGCGAGGTAGACGCCGCCGCGGGCCGCTGCCGTCAGCGCGAGATTCCCGGCGACGCGCCCGAGCCAGCGCGTGAACAACCGGATGGCGCGTGCCGCTGCGTCATCACCGCGCCAGGCTGCGTCCGCGATCTCGGGCGCCCTGAGCGCGCCGCCCGGCCCGATGGCGGTGTACAGCTGCTCGAGGCCGGGGCCGGATAGCGCCATTTCCAGCGACACGCGGCCGTGCCGTTCGCGCAGGCGTTGCCACGCCTCGAGTTCCTCGTCGTCCACCGGCGCCAGATCCGCGTGCCCCCCCTCGCCCGCGATCACGCTCCAGCCATCGGCCGACGGCGCACACACGGCGACGCCGAGTCCGGTGCCCGGCCCGAGCACCACGCGCGGCGCCGTGGGAACCGCGACTCCCGAGCCACAGGTGGCAAGGGCGGCCGCCGGCAGGTGCGGAATGGCATGGGCGACCGCCTCGAAGTCGTTGACGAGCAGCGCCCGCGGGACGCCGGCGGCCGCGGCGAGTTCTGCGGGTTCGAGCCGGGCGTCGATGTTCGTCAGCCGGATGCTGCCGTCGGCA
>DATBMQ010000126.1:0-45564 GCA_036554765.1 Steroidobacteraceae bacterium
GCGCCGCTGCGCCGTCAGGATGGCCACCGCCGCCAGGAAGACCAGCAGCGTAAACAGGGTCTCGGTGCGGCCGATCACGACGTTGGCCCAGGCCGTGCCCTGCACGTACCAGACCAGCGTGCCCGCGAGCGTCACGAGCGGGCCGACGCCAAAGCGGCGCAGCAGCCAGGCGATCAGGAGGCCGGTCGCACAGAAGCACAGGACTCCGGCGAGATGCGCAGCGTCCGCGGGTTCCAGGCCGATCGCCAGGAATCCCGTCATCGCCAATGGCATGCCCGGCGGAAACACCGTCTGCGGCGCCGGCATCCGCTCCTGGATCAGCTGCTCCTCGTAGTACACGAGGCTGGACGACAATCCGGATCCGTCGAGCAGATTGCGGGCGACGTTCAGGTACTGGGCGGCGTCGATATCCAGGTAGGCCGCGTCCTTCAGGCTGAACAGCCCGATGGCGACCGCCAGCGTGGCGATCGCGGGGAGTGCCAGATGCAGGACCACGCCTGTTGGGGATTTGTCGCTTGTCATGCAGGGGAACCGCGGCCCGATCGGCCAAAAAATCATAGCATCAGTGCTGCACGCGATGTGCCCGGCGCGGCGCCATGCGCACCGTGACGCATGATCGCCGAGCCGCGCGTACGCGGCTGTGCGATCATTCCCGCAATCGCCCGCGCGCGGAATGCGCGCCGCCGTGACGGCCGTTTTATGTCGAACGCAGGCAAGAGGATGCTTCCACGATGTGTGGGCTCGCCGGGCTGATCCATTTTGACGGCAGACCGGTGGCCACCGCCGTGCTCGAGCGCATGGGCACCAGCCTGCAGCACCGCGGCCCCGACGATCGCGGCAATTTCGCCGAAGGCCCGGTCGGGTTTGCGTTCCGGCGACTGGCGATTCTCGATCTCTCGCTCGCCGCGCACCAGCCAATGGAGCTGCACGGCGGCCGCTACGTGATGGTCTACAACGGCGAGATCTACAACTACCTCGAGTTGCGGCGGGAGCTGGAGCAGCGCGGCTGCACGTTCCGTTCCAGCGGGGATTCCGAGGTGCTGCTGCAGGCATACGCGACCTGGGGACGCGATTGCCTCACCCGGCTGAATGGCATGTGGGCATTCCTGATCTACGACCGCGATCGCGGGCTCGTATTCGGTGCGCGCGACCGGTTCGGCGTCAAGCCGCTCTACCGCCACCTGACCTCACGCGCGGTCTGCCTCGCCTCGGAGATCAAGGCGATCCGCGCATCGGGCGAGCATCGCGACGGCATCCACTGGCCGGTCGCGTCCCGGTTCCTCCTGCAGGGCCGGCTCGACGAGGATGAGCGCACCTTCTACGAGAATGTCGAGCAGGTCCCGCCGGGACACGCGTTCGAGGTGACGCTCGGCGGCGAATGGAGGCAATGGGCGTACTGGTCCCTGGCCACCATCCCGCGCCGCGAGGTGCGCGAACCGGTTCAGGAGTTCCGCGACCTGTTCGAGGATGCGGTGCGCCTGCGCATGCGCAGCGACGTCCCGGTCGGCGTCTGCCTGTCCGGCGGGCTGGACTCGACCTCGATCATCTGCGCGATGGCCCGCAGCCGGTCCGCCGTGCCGGTGCAGGAGGCCAAGCCGCTGCTCGCGTTCTGCTACATGGCGGAGGAGTACGACGAGACCCGCTACATCGGCGACACGCTCGCGCAGACCGGCGCGGTGCTGAGACAGCTGCAAGTGGACGCGCGTGGACTGTGGGACCGGCTGCCGGCTTTCCTGCGCTTCCAGGACGAACCCGTCCACTCGATGACCGCCATGATCGGCTACGAACTGATGCGGCTTGCCGCCACGAACGGCGTCAAGGTCGTGCTCAACGGCCAGGGCGCCGACGAAACCGCCGCAGGCTACTTCTCGTATTTCCGCGACCATTGGCGGACGCTGATGATGGACGGGCACTGGATGACGGCCTGGAACGAGATCGGCAGCCACACGGCCGTGCACGGCGGCGGTCGCGCCGCGCCGGCCGTGACAGCGCTCAAGGAGGCTTGCCTGTGGCGCCTCCACCGCCTGCCCGCGTACCGCAGGATGGTCGCCGGGCGCCGCCTGCACCGCGCGCGTTCCAATTCCTGGTTTCACCGCGATCTCACCGCGGCGCTCGCGGCCGACGGGTTCGAGGGCATGGATGGCCGTCTCGACACCTCGCTCAGGCATTCGGTGCAGGTGGCGCCGCTGCCGATCTACCTGCGGGTCGAGGACCGCAACTCGATGGCGCACTCGGTCGAGGCGCGACTGCCGTTCATGGACTACCGGCTGGTCAGCCTGCTGTCCTGCGTCGGTCCCGAATGGAAGCTGCGCGGCCCCTGGAACAAGTTCGTCCTGCGCGAGGCGATGCGCGGACGCATCCCGGAATCCGTCCGCGCGCGCGTGGACAAGATGGGCTTCCCGACGCCGGTCGGCAAGTGGCTGGCCGGTGAGTTGCTGGAGCCGGTCCAGGACCTGCTCGCGAGCCGCGCGGCCCGTGAACGCGGCATCTACGACACCGATGCGATCCTGCGCGACCTGCGGCGTCACGCCCAGGGCCAGGTGGACGTGTCGAAGAGCCTGTTCGACGTGGCGCAATTCGAGACCTGGGCGGGCAACCTGGCGGCGCCGCTGCCCGCGACCCCGTGAGGCGTCAGTCGCGGCCCGCCAGCCGCCGGAGCCTGCCGCGCAGATAGTCGAGTGCTTCGCGCTCGGCGGACTGGGGCCTGCCGCAGGCCAGCCACAGCAGTGCGATCGCGCCGGCATAGGCGGCCGCGCCGACTGCCACGGCCTCCCCGAGGCCGGCCAGCAGCGCCAGCGGCGGGCTGTCGGCCCCCAGTGCCCCGGGCCTGACCGTTTCCACGACGAGGTACATCGCGACGGCCGCCAGCGCCGGACGCCAGACGGCGCCCGCGAGCGCGGCAATCGGGACGCCGGTGACCATGCGCACCATCGCGAAGCCCACGGGCAGCGACGCGATGCATGCCGTCAGGTGCGCGAGCGCGGCGCCGACGGCCCCTTGCGGGGGCACGAACACGAACATGGCGGGCACCATGACCGCCAGGTGGAAGAGATTCAGGTACACCAGGAACCTGAAGCGCTGGGTCGCCATGAAGACCGACCAGCAGCTGATCTGCAGCGCGGTGGAGACGCCGGCGATGGCCAGCAGCTGGATCACGGGAACGGTCGCCAGCCACGAGCTGCCGAGCAGCAGCGGTACGGCATCGTCGGCGACGACGGCGAGCCCCACGCTCGCCGGAATCGCCAGCAGCGACACCAGGCCGACGGCCCGCACGAACCCCCAGCCCAGTCGCGGCAGGTCTTCCGCCATCTTCGAGTAGCCGGGAAACAACGCACGGTTGACCGGCATGACGAGTTCCGTGCTCGGCATGCTCGCGAGCTCGTTCGCCATCGTGAACACGCCGAGCGCGCCCGGGCCGTGCAGCCTGCCGGTCAGGAAATCGGTCAACCGCAGTCGCAGGAATACCAGGAAATTGTAGAGCGCCAGCCATTTCGAGAAATGGAAGAACTCCCGGAACCGCTCCAGCGAGAAGCGCGGCCGGTAGGGGCTCATCACGAAACTCAGGACCACGCCGCCCAGGCGCATCGACAGCAGCCCGGCGACCAGCGCCCAGTGGTTACGCCACAGCAGCGCGAGCGGCACCGTCGTGACGAGGCTGATCACCTTCTTGCCGAGCACGAACGCCACGTCCCGGTTGAACTGCAGGTTGCGGCGAAAATCGATGGTGCCGATGTTCTCGAAGCCGTACAGGAGCGGCGTCAGCGAGAGCAGCGCCAGCACCGGCGCCAGTTCCGGCGTCCGGAAGTAGGCTGCCGCCGGCCAGGACAACGCCACGATCACCACGAACAACGCCGCGCCCAGCATGACGTTGATGGTCCAGGCGGTGTTGTAGTCGGCGCGGTCCACCCGCGCCTTGCTGATGAGGACCGTGTCGACGCCCGACGCGGTCAGCGTCTCCATGAAGGCGATGACGACGGTCGCCATGGCGACGAGGCCGTAGTCCGCTGGCACCAGCAGCCGGGCCAGGATCAGCGTGCTGACGATGCCCAGCACGCGCTCGCCGACGCGCATGCCGATGGCCCAGACCGCGGCCCGGGCGACCCTGCCGCTGAGCGAGGCGGCCGGCGGATCCTGCGGCGGCCCGCGCGAGGACGGGTCCGGGCCGGCGGCGGTCAACGGCGACCCGTGCTGCGAACGGACCGGATCGGCATTCCGCAGTGCCGGGCAGCGCGACCCGATTCACAAAATGCCGCTAGACTGCCCATTACGATATCGATCACCCGATGTCCCCATTCCCGACCGGCCAGCCGATGACCCGACTCCTGCATGAATTGCCGCTCGACAGCGCCGCGCGCCGGGGCGAGGCGACTTGCCTCCTGCACCGGAACGCGACGCTCGACTACGCCGCGCTCGCCTCCGCGATCGAAGCCTTCGCGCGCGGCGTCGTCGGCCTCGGCCTGGCGCGCCACGACCGCGTCGCCGTGTTCCTGCCCAAGCAGTTCGAGACCGTGATCTCGATGTTCGGCGCCGTGCGCGCGGGCTGCGTATTCGTCCCGGTCAACCCGCTGCTCAAGCCGCCCCAGGTCCAGCACATCCTGCGCGATTGCGGCGTGCGCGCGCTCGTCACCTCGCCGGATCGGCTGGTCGCACTCGCCGGCGCGCTGGACCACTGCCCCGAACTGCGCCACGTCATCGTCACGGGCGCCGTACCGGACGGCACCGACCCGCTGCAGGCGGGGCCGGTCGCATGGGAGACCCTGCTCGCGGCCGGGCACACGCGACTGCCCCATCGCGTCATCGACCTGGACATGGCGGCCATCCTGTACACGTCCGGCAGCACCGGCCGGCCGAAGGGCGTCGTGCTCTCGCATCGGAACATGGTAACCGGGGCCGTGAGCGTTGCGCAGTATCTCGAGAACCGGCCGGACGACCGTCTGCTCGCGGTGCTGCCGTTCAGCTTCGACTACGGCTTCAGCCAGCTCTCGACCGCGTTCCGGGTCGGCGCCAGCGTGGTGCTGATGGACTACCTGTTCCCGCGCGACATCGTCACGCTCATGGCCCGCGAGGCGGTCACGGGCCTGGCCGGCGTGCCGCCGCTCTGGTCGCAACTCGCGGACCTGGAATGGCCGGCGGATGCGACCCGGCGGCTGCGCTACTTCACCAACTCCGGCGGCACCATGCCACGCGCGGTGCTCGAGAAGCTGCGGCGCGCGCTGCCCGGGGCGAAGCCCTATCTCATGTACGGTCTCACCGAGGCGTTCCGCTCGACCTACCTGCCGGTCGCGGATATCGACCGCAAGCCCGGTTCGATCGGCAAGGCGATTCCCAACGCCGAGATCCTCGTGGTGAGGCCGGACGGGACGCCGTGCGACGCGGACGAGCCCGGCGAGCTCGTACATCGCGGCTCGCTGGTCGCGATGGGCTACTGGAACGATCCGGAAAAGACCGCGGAGCGGTTCCGGCCGGCGCCGGGCCGGCCGGACGGCATCGTGATTCCGGAAATGTCCGTCTGGTCGGGCGACACGGTGCGGATGGACGCCGAGGGGTACCTCTATTTCGTCGGGCGCAGGGACGAGATGATCAAGACCTCGGGCTACCGCATCAGCCCGTCGGAGATCGAGGAGGTGGCGTTCGCCTCCGGACTGGTCGCCGATGCAGTCGCGATCGGCGTGGCCCACCCGGAGCTTGGCCACTCGATCGTGCTGGTGGTCACCGCCGCACAGGGCAAGCCGCCGTCCGACGGGCTGCTCTACGAGGTCTGTCGCCGCGAACTGCCCGCATTCATGGTGCCGGCGCGGATCGAGTGGCGCGACTCGTTGCCCAGGAATTCGAACGGCAAGTACGACCGGGTGCTGCTCGCCCGCGAGCTGGGCCAGGCCGCAGGTACCGGCGGATGACGCTGGAGTTCACGCAGCACGAGACCCATCCGTGGTTCGACGTGAGGGACGACGTGCTTTGCGTCGGCTCCGTGCCGGTGACGGAGATCGCGCGCCGCGCCGGCCGCACTCCGTTCTACGCCTACGACCGCGGCGTCATGACCCGCAAGGTGGGCATGCTGCGGGAGGTGCTGCCGGACGGACTGCACATTCACTACGCGGTCAAGGCCAACCCGATGGCGGAAGTCGTGCGCCACTTCGTCGGCCTCGTCGATGGCCTCGACGTGGCCTCCGGCGGCGAACTTGCCGTGGCGCTCGCCGCCGGCGCCGCGCCCTCCAGCATCAGCTTCGCCGGGCCGGGCAAGAGCATCGCCGAACTGCGCCAGGCGGTCGACGCCGGCATCACGATCAATGCGGAGTCGCCGCGCGAACTGCGCGAGCTGGCGGCCATCGCGCGGCAGGCCGGGTGCCGGCCGCGGGTCGCATTGCGGGTCAATCCCGATTTCGAGCTCAGGTCTTCCGGCATGAAGATGGGCGGCGGCCCCAGGCAGTTCGGCATCGATGCCGAAGCCGTGCCGGAACTGCTGCAACAGTTCGGGTCCATGCCACTCGAGTTCCGCGGCTTCCACATCTTCTGCGGTTCGCAGAACCTGCGGCCGGAGTCGATCGTGGAAGCGCAGGACCGGACGGTCGAACTGGCGCTGCGCCTGGCCGACGCGGCGCCGGGCCCGGTGCGCATGCTCAACCTGGGCGGAGGACTGGGCATCCCCTACTTCCCCGGCGAGCGGTCGCTGGACCTGGCGCCGGTCGGCCGCAACCTCGCGCGGCTGCTGCCGTCCATCCGGGGCCGCATGCCTGAGGCGGAAGTCATCATCGAACTGGGCCGCTACCTGGTCGGGGAGTCGGGCGTGTACGTATGCCGGGTCCTGGACCGCAAGATCTCCCGCGGCCAGGTGTTCCTCGTGACCGACGGCGGACTGCACCATCACCTGGCCGCTTCCGGCAATTTCGGGCAGGTGCTGCGCAAGAACTATCCGGTGGTCATCGCCAACCGCGTGCTCGGCACCCGGCGCGAGACGGCTTCCGTGGTGGGTCCGCTGTGCACGCCGCTCGACCTGCTCGCCGATCGCATGGACCTGGCCGAGGCGCAGGAAGGCGACCTGGTCGCCATCCTCCAGAGCGGCGCCTACGGGATGACGGCGAGCCCGCAGGCGTTCCTGAGTCATCCCCGGCCCGCTGAAATCCTCGTCTGAGCCGGCCCGCGCGGCCTCATCCCGGGCGCGCCGGACTCCGCGCCGGCACGCCGCTGCTGCTCCGCCGCATCCAGCTTGATGATCACCATCAGGAAGGCGAGGAACCAGACGCGGACTTCCAGCTTCAGGTAATCCACGAACATGTCGCCCACGAACACCGCGATCAGGCTGGCCGCGACGGCCGGATAGATCGACGCCAGGAAATCGTCGCGTCCGGACAGCGATCGTCGCAGCGCGACGATCCTGCGGCCGACCCAGACGGCGGCGACGATGTAGAAGACCGCCCCGAAGATTCCCTGCTCCACCAGCATCGTCATGAACGTGTTGTGCGACGATCGGGCCAGTTCGTCGCCGGTGCGCACGAGGTAGACGGCGTCGAGGTACTGCGGGCTCAGCGTCGCCGTACAGCGATGGCCGCAGCCCATCGGGTGCTCCGCGAACATGCTCCACTGGGCATCCAGGACCGCGACCCGCGCGGCGCCGGTGTCGACGCCCGTGACCTTTTCACCCAGGTGCGTGATGGTCCCCATGCGGGACCAGTACACCGGATTCGTCACCAGCACGAACAGCGTCAGCGCCAGCACCGACAGCACCCGCACGCGCGCCACGTAGCGCTTCGGGGCGAGGAAGTTGAAGACCAGCCCGGCGATCACGAGCGCCAGGAAGCCGCTGCGGCTCTGCGTGGCGACCAGCGCGTTGACGATCAGCGGCACGATCAGGAACAGCACGATCTTCTGTCGCCTGGATCCGGCCAGGAACATCGCCGCCGCGGCCGAAATGCCGGTCACGACCTGCAGTGCGCCGGAATTGGCCTCGTTGATGTCCGGACCGCCAAACCCCTCGAAGCGGCCGCCGAAATACTGCTCGAGGACGATGAGTCCGAGATACAGGCAACCCAGGATATGGGCCCAGATCAGCAGGCGCAGGTGCGCGACGGACTCGATGCAGCGGTACATCAGGCCGACCAGCAGCAGGTACTTCGCATACACCACGACCAGTTCCACGTGCATGTCGAGGTCGAGCGCCCACGACGTCTGCAGGCCGATCCAGAGCAGGAAGACCAGCAGGCCGACCATCACGCGGTGACGGAAGAACGGGCTGGGGTCGAGCTTGTCGCGATGGATGATCGACGCCGCCAGGGTGACGACGGCCGCCAGCAGTGACCAGCGCAGGTCCGGCAGCCCCTCGCCCCACCAGCGGGACGGCGGGTGCAGGTAGAAGACGCCGATGTAGGTCACCAGCCCGTAGATGGGGTGGCGCGCCAGCGCCATCAGGCAGCCGCCGAAGTACGCCCCAAGGAATACGAGCCCAGTCAACGACACGCTTGCTATCCGTGGCCACGGAACGGGATCAACGGTGCTGGCGGTTGATTCTGACCGAAATCCGCGGACTTAGCCCGTCCGCGGCGGGATTTCACGACTCGCCGCAAGCGGTCGCCGCGGTTGCGTGGCCGGGCGCAGCGCCCCTGCGCTGCCGCCGCTCTTCAGTTCACCTGGACCTGGGTGGGAGGATTGGGCGGCACCGCGCTCGAGGCCGACAGCCGCAGGGCATAGGCATTGTTCTCGACCGAATTGACCACGACGAACACGCCGGATGCCGGCGAGTACGCGAACCGGCCGTAGGTGCCGTTGCTCAATGCCGCTCCAGGCCCGCCGGAATTCGTGATTGCCGTCCAGACCCTGGTATCGGGGTTGAGGCTGTAGACCGTGTTGCCGCCGTCCCAGGCGACGATGCGGTCCGAGGCGGGATCGTAGGCGAGCCCGATGGCGCCGCCCTGCATTGCGCTGGTGGCGCCCGAGGTGCTCCACACCTGGCGCGCGTAATTGCTGCCGGCGGCCAGGCTGTACGCGTACACCCTGCCCTCACCGACGATGACGAACAGCTTGCGCTTGGTGTCGACGGTGGCGGTCAGCGACTGGCCCAGGCTCTGGGCTGACGAAAGCCGTGCGTAGGTGTTGGTCTCGAAGGTGTACGAATACAGGTACTGCGCATCGTGGATGTAGACCTTGCGCGTGTCGGGATCGTAGGCGGCGACGCGGCCGTAGTTGGCCTCGGGACTCGGGCCCGACGGATTCATGCGTTGCCACTGCATGGTGGCAAGGTTCAATGTCCACGTGTCCCCGAGCATCCAGCCGCAGGGAACGCCGGATCCGCCGAACGCAAACATCCGGTCGGCGTGCGCGATGTAGGCGAGGTGATTGTAGGTGTGGCGCGATACGGGCGTTCCGTCCGGCATGCTGCCGCTGTGCTCGCAGCTCGACGGCGGGTTGAGGCTCGGGTTGTTCAGGCGCTTCATCGTCAGGTCGGTGAGGTCCAGTGCGTAGACCTCGTTGCCGAGGTAGTCCTGGTGTCCGCCGCCCCAGATCAGCAGCCGGTTGCGCGTCGTGTCAAAGGTCCCGCCGCCCCAGGCCTCGGTGACGTTGCGGCAGCCGCCATTGCCTTGCAACGACGGTACGTTCGGACAGACCGACGCGATCCTGGTGTTCGCCAACTGGTGCCAGCCGGGCGCTGTCGGGATGGACTGTGCACGCGCGGGCGCGCAGACGGCCAGGGCAAGTGCGAGTACGGCGAGGTTGCCGCCGGTCGCGGCAAGCCGCGACCCACGGAATCGCTGGTTCGAATTTCCCGTCATGGCCCTGCTCCCGCTGCTGCGATGGTCCCGCAGTTCCGGCGCGCGTGCCGCCGGCTCGCAGCGCAGTATCCGCCCGCGCCGGCTGCGCCACGGAGCCGGCGCTGTCTCAAATAGCAGACAACCCGCGGTTTGTGAACCACGTCAAACATTTGTTCCGCCCGGGCGCGCCGGCACACCGGGACTGACCGGCTTTTCCGACCGCGGTTCCCCCGCGATCCTGTCCATCAACCCGGCGAGCAGGCGGGCCTGGTGCGCGCGGCTCCATTGCCGTGCCACGTCGACCGGTACGCCGGCGGCGCGTCCCGCATGCAGGTCGGCGACAAACTTCGCCAGCCCTTGCTCGATCCCGGCCGCGTCCTGCATCGGGATGACGGCGGATTCGGGCAGCCCCGCCGCGCGCATGACGGTGGCCGTGTCCCCCTGCGGATCGGTCAGCCCGAGGATGGGGGTGCCGGCCCGGAAGTATTCGTAGAGCTTGGCCGGGGTCTGGTGATTGCAGTTGGACCCCTGGAAGACGAGCAGGCCGTCCGCGTCGATCATCTCGCGCAGGGCTTCGTCGTACGGCAGCGCCGGGGCCAGCTGCACGATGTCGGCCACGCCGAATGCCCTGGCCACACCTTGATAATGCCGATCGTGGCCGCAGGCCCGCAGTCTCACGCACAAGCGCTCGAACCCGGGCTCGCGCCGTGCCCTCAGCTGCGCCAGCGCGCGGAAGAATGCCGTGGGGTCGCGATCGACCGGATCCAGCAGGCCGCTGTGCAGCAACAGTACCTGGCCCTCCGGGTGCGGAGCGCGCCTCGCGGCGGCCACATCCACCTGGGCGAAGTGGCCTTCGTCATAGCCATTGGGTATGAGGTGCCAGCGATCGGCCGGCACCTCCGGGTACCGGTCCGCATACATGCTGGCCGCGCCAGCGCTCGTAAACACGACTGCACGGGCCTGGCGCACTGCCTTCGATTCGATGGCCCGCAGCTGGCGGCGCAGCGAGGGATCCGGCGGATAGCCGTCTTCCGTCATGCTGTCCCTCAGGTCCAGGATCCCTGGAATCCCCGTCCACCGCGAGATGATCCGGCCTCCGACCACGGCGGTCGGGATCGGGAACGTGGACCAGACGAGATCGGGTTTCCAGGACGCGCATTCCGCGATCCCGCGCGCAACCAGGCCCGGCAGCCAGGTCGACCAGCGATCCGGCCGCGCCAGGATTCCCGGATACGATCCGCGGATCGCCAGGTGCCGCGCGACGTCCAGGCAGGGCGGGCGCCTGACCACCACGTCCGCCGGGATGTCGCCCATCTGCTCGTCGCTCACCACCGGATACGCGCGGCGCCAGGCGGTCAGGATGCGCGGCTGCCAGCCGAAGCGGCCGAGCTCGCGCGCGAAGCCTAGCGTCCGCTGCAGCCCGCTGCTGCCCTTCATGGGCGGGAAGTGAAACGCGATCATCAGTACGCGACGCATGCCGCCCTGCCCGCCCACCGTCAGCGCCGCCCGCCGCGACCCACGGTCTCGACCTGCCGGTGCGGCCGCACGCGGCGGACCAGCGACTTGGCCAGGCCGACCCAGCGGCCCCTGGCGGTCGGCAGGAACACGTACAGGTTGTCGTGGACCCGCAGCTGGTCGGTCCAGTGCATCTTGTGGGGCATCACGTCGCCGAGGAAGTCGAACTCCACGGCATCCGATTCAAATGCCTGCCGGATCGCCGTCGCGTTGACCGTCAGTCCCGGTGTCGCCGCGCTCAGGCGCTCGTCGAAGGACGTCTTCATCTGTCCGAGCCGCCCGCGCCACCGATAGCAGAGGCTGTAGGCCACTGCCGTGCCGCCGACGAACAGGACATTGGCGCTGAGCGCCTGCTTGCGCGCGAGCCACGGGAGCAACATGCCGTAATAGCGCTGTTCCTGCGCGCTCTCGCTGATCGCCATGCCGGCCCGGACTTTCCAGCTCGCACTCTCCACCTGGCTGATCAGCCCGAGCAGTTCCGCGACCTCGCCTGGCTGGGTGAAGAAACGCTCGGTCACCTCGCCATGGGCCGCGAGCGCCTTGCGCTTGCGCTTCAGGTTCTGGCGGAAGTTGGCGCTGCGCGTCGCGAGGTAGCCCTCCCACGAACCCGTCGTCGTGACGTAGGGCGACCGCACGCCGGGTACACGCTCCATGCGCGCGCCGCGCGCGCCCGCAAAGGCGGTCGTCGCTGCGTCCGTCGCCCCGCCACGTTCGACCGACGGCACCAGCATCACGTCGCAGGGCCTGCCGGCGCCCTCCGCGACGGCGCGCAGCAATTCGACGCCGTGCTCGCCGATGAGCTCATGGTGGTAGGCCATCACCCGGTTGCCGGGCAGTTCCCGGATGCAGACCCTCAGGCCGCACATCCAGGCGGACGAGTCCACGAATGCGGTGGCGCCTTCCAGGCCGCCCTCGCGGCGATACACGGCGGCGACGGACAGGCAATGCCCCAGACCGGCGGTATCCGCGGCGATCAGCGACCATTCGGGCGAGACGCTCAGGTCGGCGAGCCCGGCATCGAAGCGTTCCGCCCACAGCCGGACCGCCAGCTCGATGTCGCTGCGCAACGTCAGTATCCGGGGGATCGTCATGGACTCGACTCGACGGTCCGGCGCACCGTGTGCCGGCGGACGATTCATGGCGTTGCCGATCGTCCCTTCTCGAATGCCTCCTGCGATCGCCACTGGCCTTCGCGGATCAGCCGGTCGCGCAGGCCCGTCAGCGGGTGGCCCATGCCATAGGCAATGGCCGCGTGCTCGTTGGCCTGGTCGTAGTCCTTGACGTCCGCATACAGCAGCGCGAGGTTGTAGTGCAGCTCCATCGAGGGACCCTCCTGCAACCTGACGGCTTCGCGCAGTTGTTCGATGGCCTCCGTGTGCCGTCCCTTGCGCGCCAGGTACATGGAGTAAATCTGCCGCACGACGATGTCGTCCGGATAGCCGCGGATCGCGCGGTCGAAGTAGCAATCCGCCGACAGGAAACGCATCTGCTTCCCGCCTTCCAGGAAGTACCGCGCCATCACGCGCAGCGCCCGGTGATGGTTGGGAAAGTGGAACAGGATGAAGTTGAGGTCCCCCAGGACCTCGTTCGTGGACTGCCCCCGGATCAACTGCTGCACGTCGGAGTTGAAATGAAAGGTGTTGACGGTCTGCAGGTCGGCCGCGTTGGCCCGGTCGCGGTAGTCGAACGGGCCGATCGTGCCGCCACCGAGCTTGCCGCAGATGGCCTCACCGACCGCCACCGCGGCCGGCGGGTCGTCCTGTGGTTTCTCAGCCGCCGCAGCAGGCCCTGCGACTGCCGCAGCCGCCAGCAACGAGAGCAGGCGCGCGAAATGACGCTTCATGGCACGTGAACCCCGTTGGGTGTCAGAAAACGAGATACCCGGGCGGCGCCGGTCAGCGACATGGGACCGTCGCCTCCTGCGCCAGCCACTGCGCGCACGTGCGACAGGCGCTGTCCAGCACGGCCCGCTCCGAAAAAGTGTGGTCGGCCCCGGGCAGGTCACGGAGCGTGACACCCGGGCGGCCGACGGCCTGGCGCCACTCGGCCTGGCCGCGGCAGAGTTGCTCGAACTGCCGCGCGACCAGGTCATGCTCGCTCAGCAGGATCAATACCCTCCCCTGGAACGCGCGCAGGCCGGCCAGCATCCGCTCCACGTAGGGTGTCGACCCGCCGCGATCGCGCGCGGCGACCAGGCGACGCCGCCAGTCCCTCACCGATGCCAGCAGGTCGACCTGCAGCGAAAGCAGCTTGCGCCAGAAACTCCGTTGCAGCAGCCGGCGACCGTAATAGTGACGGACATAGGCGTCGGCCTCGCGCGCCTCCGAGTGAACCCAGGGATTCACCAGCACCAGGCCATGGATCCTCGGGTCCCTGCAGCCATGCATCAGGATGGCGGACGCACCGTCGCACAGGCCCCACAGCACCAGCCTTTCCAGCGACGGCACGCAGCGCTGGAACTCCGCGATGCCGGCGGCGATGTCCTGCGCCGCATGCTCGAATCCCGGCGACTGCGCCGCGCTGTCCCCCATGCCACGCATGTCGAAGCGCATGACCGGATAGCCGTTGCCGGCCAGTTCGCGCGCCAGCAGCGTGAACTGGCGATGGCTGCCGACGCGGTACTGCGGCCCGCCCACGATGACGAGCACGCCGGTCACGGGAGCGTCCGCTGCGGGTCGATGCAGGACGCCGACCAACGGCTCGCCAGCGCATGCGAACACGACCGCCTCCTCCGGGGTGCCAGTCATGTTGGACCCGCCAGAGCGGCGATCGTGCCGTCGACCAGCGGGCGGTTGACGACGATCTCGGTGGCGGCCCAGAACGGTTCGCCTGCGACCGCCAGGGGCGAGACGCGCACGCCCAAGGCGCGCGCCTGTTCGATCGCGCGGCCTGCTGCGTCCGGCATCGCCGGCGGATCCGACCTGGCCACTTCCATCCAGCACAGCTCGCCCAGGGCCGGCGAGATGATGTCTGCCAGCCGGATGCGGTCGATCCGGTCTGCGAGCCTCGGCCCCAGCGCGTAGCCCGCGATCTCCAGGACATCGCCGGCCGTCATGCGTGCCCGCAGGCTGGTCGTCGTTTCCGCCGGGCCATCGGACACCATTGCCGCCGCCACCCGCAGCCTCAGGAATTGCGTCAGGTACGTGCGCCCGTCCGCTACCGGGGCCCAGAATACTGCGTGGGAGATCGGCTCCGGCAGCTCGCGCACTGCCTCGGCGGCCAGCGCGCAGCCCAGGCGGATGCCGAGCATGGCGTCCACCGGCCAGCCCTGCGCAGCGGCCCATGCCGCCGTCGCGACGATGTCCCGCCGCCAGGCGTCCCAGTCGGCGTCGCGGAACTCGCCGTCGCTGTCGCCGGTGCCGCCCAGGTCCGGCAGGACCGTGGCGATGCCACGGGTCGCCAGCCGGTCCGCCAGTTGCGCAATCGACGGTCGCGACTTGTTCATCTCCTCCGCAAATGGCGGGACCACGAGCACGCAGCGGCCCGTGACCTGCCCGGGAAACCGCGCCACGACCAGGATCCTGCCGCAAGCGCCATCGATGAACCGGGCGACCAGCCGGTGCCGGCTCAATGTGACTGCTTCCACGAGACGAAATCGGCGAGGGTGCCCAGGGTCCTGAACGTGTCGGCCGACACCTCGTCGTCCGCGACGGCGAATCCGAACTCGTCCTCGATCATCGTCAGGACGGTCACGACCGCCATCGAATCGAACTCCGCAATGTCGCCGAGCAACCCGCTCTCCCGCGTCAGGCGCCCGGCGCGTTCCCCGAGCTGCAGTGCGTCGCGCAGGATGCGCTTCAGGCGGTCCGTCACGTCCATCGCTTCATTCCTTCAGCCCTGGCCGGCAGCGGCATCGCGCGCGCGGGCGGAGTTCCAGGTCGTATAGGTCTTGCCGCGCCATGCGTCCACGATGCCGGCCGCGCTCGCCACGTTGACGAGCGCGAAATAGAAGGGCACCGACACCAGCGCCGGCAGTGACCGGCGATTGCGCAATGCCAGCCCGGCCAGCGCCAGCAGGTAGCATGCGGCCTGCAGCGCCAGCGACAGCTGATACACGGGCCCCTGGTCCAGCAGCGCGGCGTTCGCCGCCAGCAGGACGCCGAGGAAGAACGGCACCAGCCAGCGCAGCAGCTTGTGCGAGATCAGCATGACGGAGAACATGCCGAACCGCAGCGGGTTCAGCAGTTCGCGCATGCGCATCGTGGCGCGCCAGGCCCGGTTGACGATCCGGACCTTGCGGCGAAACTCCTTGTGGAAAGTGTCGGCGGCGCGCTCATAGGAGCGGGCGGCCGGCTCATACACGCAGCGGTGGCCCGCGCGGACCACCTGCAGGGGATTCACGAAATCCGACAGGGCGTCCGGCGGCATCGGCGCATACAGTTGCCGGCGCACGGCGTAGATCGCGCCGTCCCCGCCCACGGCCGATCCGACCTGCGATTCGAGCAGCTTGATGGCCGTTTCGTATCGCCAGTACAGGCCTTCGCTGTGCTCCGATGCCGCCGCGGGATCGACGTAGGTGGATTCGCCGACGACCGCGCCGACCCGGGGATCGGCGAAATTCCTCACCAGCATGGCGATCGCATCGGGCCGGTACAGCGCATTCGCGTCGGAAAAGACGACCACCTCGCCGGTTGCGCGCGACATCGCCGCATTGAGCCCCGCGGTCTTGCCTCCACGCGCCGCCATCCGCAACAGCTCGACGCCGTCGGCGGCGAACTCCGCGACCACCTGGTCGGTACCGTCGTCCGACGCATCCGAGATCACCAGCACCTGCAGCTTGCCGCGCGGGTACTCGAGCTCCAGCGAGTTGCGGAGCTTGGCGCCGATCACGTCCTGCTCGTTGTAGGCGGATATCATCAGCGTCACGGCCGGCTGCCCGACCCCGCGCCGAGGCTCGCGCGGCCCGCGCACGCGGCGGATCGCCCACAGCAGCAGCGGGTAGCCGACGTACACGTACGCGATGACGGCGGCCGCCGCCCAGAACAGGATTTTCATGATAGAAGTACCAAGAATATCAGACCCTTGCGATTGACTCCTCAGTCCCGTCAAAATCCTCCCGTGGCGCCCGCGATCCGGGCGGGAGGCCGGGGTCGGGCATGGAGCTGACAGGGTTTGCCGGCCTCTGGCAGGAGCCAGGCGCCGTCCAGGCAATGCGCCGCCATCTGGCGGCCGCCAGCGGTCAGGGCCCGTCTGCGACGCCCTGTGACTGCCACGCGCCGACGCTGCTCGAGCAGGATGACATAATCATCGCGGTCCGCGGGAGCCCGAGCCTGCCACCGCGCGAGCTCCTGCTGGCGTATCGCGAGCGCGATGCCGGACTGCTGCAGTCGCTCACTGGATCATTCGCGCTGGCGATCGTGGACCGCTCCCGGCGGCGCGTCCTGCTGGCCATCGATCGCATGGGCATCGAGCGCCTGGCCTACAGCGTGCGCGCCGATGGCATCGTCTTCTCGTCATCGGTCGCCGCCGTCGCGCACTGTCCGGCCGTTGGCGCGGGGCTCAGGTCCCAGGCGCTCTACGAGTTCCTGTTGCTGCACATGGTGCCCGCGCCGGGGACCGTGTACGAAGGCGTGGACAAGCTGCGCGCCGGGACCTGCGTCATCTACGAGGACGGGCGCGCAAGAACGCAGCGCTACTGGGCGCCGCGCTTTGCGGCGACCGCCGATGCGCCGTTGCCGGTCCTCGAGGAGGAACTCAGGAACAGCCTGACGGCCGCAGTCGCGGATTGCCACCCCGACGCCAGCACGGGCGCTTTTCTGAGCGGCGGCCTGGACAGCTCGACCATCGCCGGATTGCTGGGTGCCGTGTCGTCGCGGCCGCCCAGGACGTTCTCGATCGGTTTCGGGGTCGCGGCCTATGACGAGATGAAGTACGCCGGCATCGCCAACCGGCACTTTGGCGCGATTGCCAGCGAGTACCAGGTCACGCCGGATGACATCGTCACCGCGATACCGCTGATCGCCGGCGCCTTTGACGAACCGTTCGGCAACTCCTCGGCGGTCCCGACCTATTTCTGCGCGAAACTGGCTGCGGATGCCGGCGTGACGCACCTGCTCGCCGGGGACGGCGGCGACGAACTTTTCGGCGGCAACGAACGGTATGTCCGACAGCGCCTCTTCGAGGCCTATTGGCAGCTGCCGGCGGGCCTGCGACGCAGCTTGATCGAACCGGTCTCGCGGTGGATCGCCCCCGAGTCGCGGATCATGCCGCTACGCAAGTTCCGCAGCTACGTGGACCAGGCGCGCATCCCGATGCCGGAGCGGCTCGAATCCTGGAATCTCGTCTATCGGACCGATCCGGACGTCATGCTGGAACCCGGCTTCCGGCGCGCCATCGATCCGCGCGCGCCGTTCGCGTCCATGGACGAGGTCTACCGCGGCACGGCGGCCGCGACCCTGCTGGACCGCATGCAGGGATTCGACTGGCAGTACACGCTGTCGGACAACGACCTGCGCAAGGTGGGCGTCATGTGCCGGGCCGCGGGCGTGCGCGTCTCGTTCCCGATGCTGGATCAGCGCGTGATCGACCTCTCCCTGCGCGTGCCCGCCCGCCTCAAGCTCCGGGGCATGAAGCTGCGGACGTTCTACAAGCGCGCCATGGATGGCTTCCTGCCGGCGGCGATCATCGCCAAGACCAAGCACGGGTTCGGCCTTCCATTCGGGGACTGGCTGCGGACCCACCGCGGCCTGGCCGACCTGGTCTACGGGTTGCTGGCCGACCTGAAGCGGCGGCACATCGTGCGCGGTGCGTTCGTGGACGAACTGATCGACGGCCACCGCACGGGGCATGCGTCGTACTTCGGCTACGCGATCTGGGACCTGGCCATGCTCGAGGCGTGGCTGCAGCAGCAGGCGATGCGGGGTGCGGCGGACCCTAGACCTGCGGACAGGGAATGAAGTCCTTCGAAAAGATGACCTGGTCGTAGCGGTGCCAGAACTCCGAGTTGTTCAGGTTGTTGTTGTAGGTCGAGAGCAGCAGTCCATTCCATCCCCGGCGCATCGAATCGCCGGTGTCGTAGTCCGTCGCGTAGATGACGTCCCAGATCTTCGTATACGAGGTCTCACCCTGGTGGGCCGCGTAAACGACGATCCGGTTCTCGCGGACATTGGCGCGGCCTGGTGTCACGTGATACATCAAGGTGTCCCAGCCGCCCGAGAATCGCCAGCAGTACTGGCGCAGACTCGACGTGTAGACGTCGCAGTACTGGTTCGCGCCGTAGTTCGCCAGATCCGAGCCTTGCTGCTGGCCCGGGCGGCCCAGCGAATCCAGGTCCTCGAGCGGCGGGCTGCCGGCCACGTACATGCGGTGGTAATTGGGCCCACCGGCGACCGGGAATGCGCCTGAGTACGTGACGATCTCCTGCGCGGTCAGGGAGAAGCGCGTCGTCGTCAGGAACACCAGCTTGCCGACCTGGGAATTGCCGGCGGTCGTCCGGCGCGGATCCTGCTTGACCCGCAACTGCACGTAGAACTGGGTTCCGTCGAACGCGGTACCCGTGTGGTACGAGGAATGCCCGTACCAGCCGGGACGATTCGTGAATATCCAGTCCCAGGTCTGGCTGCCGCCATCCGTGGCCACGTAGTTCTGCGGTGGAAGCGTGCCGTTGGCGCCGGGATCATTGACGCCGCGCCCGTTGCCGGCACCGACGACCGGGCTGAAAGGCCGCCACCAGTGACCCACCGAATCACTGGTGCCGGCTGGACGCAGGATCTCGAGGCAGCCGCCGCCGGTCACGCCATCGGTCGCGATGCGCCGGCACCGCGCCGCGCCATTGCCGCGCGCCAGCGGGTCATTGCCGCCGGAGTAACCGGAGGTCCAGCGAAAGGCATTGACCTCGGCATCGCTGCGAAAGTCATTGAACCAGACCACACCCGGCTGCGGGAATGCGGGATTCTGTCCGGTCCGCAGCAGCCAGTCCGCCTCGGCATTGCCCACGACGCAGGCCGTGTTCTGCGACTGCCCGCCGTCCACGCCGAATGTCGGCGGCGGACAGGGGCGCGACTGGGCGCGCAGGAAACCCGGCAGCAGCGAACCCGCCAGGCCGGCGGATGCAATCAGCACGTCTCTGCGTTTCACTCGGGCTTCTCCATGCGGGGACCGGAATCAGGCACTAGTTATCAGCGTTTTCCGTCGACTGCCGATTGCGCGCGTCGCAAATCACAGACATCGCGCGCGATGTCACGGCACCAGATCGGGGCGTCGCTGCGTCTGCGCGCGCAACAGCCCCAATCCGAATCTCAGCGCATTGCGGCCCCATGGTGCCACCCTTGGGACTTGAAGTGGGTCACAGTTCCGCGTGCAGACACCCGTGGCCGTTGAAACGCCGACCTCGAAGCCCGCGTTCCGCACCATCTCGACGTGGCGCCGGCCGTAGTCGCGATTCGGCCTGCCGTTGGGATAGGCAAATGCGCGGACCGGGGCGCCCTGCAGCGCCTCCAGGGTCGCCTTGCCGTCCAGTATCTCCCGGCGCGCAACGTCGTCGGGCAGCCGGCACAGTATCGGATGGGTCACGGTGTGTGCGCCGATCGCCATGCCCTTGTCCGCGAGCCGCCGGATGTCCTGCGACTGCATCATCAGCGGCGCTGCCGGCGTCCATCCGGCCACGGCCGCAATCCGCCGCGACTGCCGCAGTCGCTCGTCCGCGTCCAGGTACTTGAGCTTGCCGAGCAGCTGGTCGACCGCCAGGCGTCTGGCCGGCCAGTCCGGCAGCTCCAGCACGCCATGACCCAGCTCCCGCAGGTCGAGCGCCGGGCCCGCAGCGCGTACCGACTCGATCACGATGTCGTTCCACATCGTGTTGCCGTCCAGGAAACCGGTGGTGACGAAAAACGTCGCGGTCATGCCGCGCGCGCCCAGGATCGGCGCGGCGACCTCGCAGTTGTTGAGATAGCCATCATCGAAGGTGATCGCGGCACAACGCGCCGGCAGCGTCCGGTGCCGCAGCCGCGCGACGGCGTCCGCCAGGTCCACGATCCGGAACTGGTCGCCCAGGACATCCAGCAGGGCGGCGAACCGCGCGGCGTCCGGCTCGTCCGGCAGCAGGGGATCGTGGTCGGCCAGCACCCGGTGAAACGTCAGCACCAGCAGCGATGCCCGCGAACCGGCGGGCGACAGCGCCGCCGCGGCGGCACGCAGCAGGCCGGCGGGCAGGCCGGGCAGCCGCTTCACGCGCGCACTCCAGCCAGTACCCGGCGGTAGGGATCGGCATAGCCGCGGACCGATCCCGGCCAGCTGCGTCGCGTGCGGACGAACTGCATGCCCTCATCCGCCAGGCGCGCGGCCAGCGCGCCATCCTCCAGCACGCGGCCGACGGCCTCGGCCAGCGCCTGCGCATCGCCGGCCGCGAACAGGATGCCGGTGCGGCCGTGCTCGACGAGTTCGCGGTGGCCCCCGACGTCGGACGCGATCAGCGGCTTTCCCATGGCCATCGCCTCGAGCGGCTTCAGGGGCGTGACCAGCTCGGTCAGGCGCATGCGCAATCGCGGAAATACCAGCAGGTCGACTGCCGCATAGGCCTCGGCGATCGTGTCATGCGGCAGCGCTCCGGCAAACACCACGCTGGATGTCACGCCGAGCCTGGCCGCCTGCTGCCGCAGGCCCGTTTCCTCGAGGCCGCCGCCGACCAGCAGCACGGCGACGTCCTGGCGCCGGCGCAGGATCGCCGGCAGAGCCTCGAGCAGCAGTCCAAGTCCCTCCCAGGCAAAGAAAGACCCGATGAAGCCGATGACCGTGCGGCCCTGGAGCCCCCAGCGCGTCTTGGCGGATTCAGCGGCGATCGCCGGCGGCCGGAACTGCCCGGCATCCACGGCATTCGGGATCACGGTAATGCGATCCTCCGGCACCCCGCGAGCGCGCACGTCGCGCCGCAGCCCCTCGCAGATCACCGTGACCGCCTGCGCCCGGCGCAGCACGAAGTTCTCGAGCCATCGCGACGCGCGGTAGCGCCAGCTGCCTTCCGTGGTGACACCGGAACTCACGGCGGCGTCCTCCCAGGAAGACCGCATCTCGTAGACCACTGGCTTGCCGAGACCGAGCGCCGCCAGGCCGTTCAGGCACGGCGAATGAGCGTGGATCAGGTCAGGCTGCTCCGACGCGATCAAGCCACGCAGGCTCCGGCGCAGCCGGCACACGACCTCCAGTGGCGCACCCAGCGGCAGCGCTGCAAGCCGCCCGCTGCGGCCCGCGGTCCGGCGGTACTCGATGCCGTCCATCGTTTCGGTCGCGGCCGCCGACGCGCCCTGCTTTGGCCCGGTCAACTGCACGGTCTCCCAGCCCATCCTTCGCTGCTCGCGGATGATGGCGGCCGAGCGGAATGCATAGCCGCTCTGCACCGGCAGCGAATGGTCGAGGACGTGCAGGACTTTCATGCGCGACCCGCCGCGGCGACCGACTCCAGCAGCGACACCTGCTGCCTCACCGGATCTTCCCAGCCGAAGCGCTCCGCGTGGCGGCGCACGGCCGCACGCTCCGGCGGTGCGCGCAGCAGCCCGGCACACGCCGCCGCAAGCGCCTCAGGGGTGCGCTGCGCCACCACCGATCCGGCCGCCGGCGCCGTGACGATCTCGGGCACGCCACCGACGGCGCTCGCCACGACCGGCGTGCCACAGGCCAGGCTCTCGAGCAGCACGTTCGGCATGCCTTCGCGGCTCGACGACAGCAGGCACAGGTCTGCCGCCGAGTAGTAGCGCACCAGCAGGTCCTGCGGAACAGGGGCGACCCAGCGCACGCGATCCGTGACGCCGAGCGCCGCCGCCAGCTGTTCCAGGTTCGCCTGCTGCGGCCCGGCGCCGATGATCACGAGCCGCGCGGCCGGCAGCCGCGCCAGCGCGCGAATCGCGAGGTCATGGCCCTTCTCCGGCACCAGGTTGCCGACCGCGAGCAGCACTGGCCCGGACAAACCGAGTGGCGCTCTCGCGGCGTCACGATCGAGCGGGCGGAATCGCTCGAGATCCACGCCATTGCGCAGTACCGTGATCTTGCCCGGCGGCAGTCCCCTGGCCACCATCGCATCGCGCAGGGCCTCGGAGACCGCGACCATTGCGGCGCAGCGGCGCGCCGCCCAGCGGATCCAGGCCCCCGCGACCGGCTCGCGCGCCGCAACATTGATGTCGGACCCGCGCGCCGTGACGACGGCCGGCTTGCCAAACCGGCGCGCGAGCCGCACGCCGGCGACGCCGTCCGGGTAGAAATAGTGTGCGTCCAGCACGTCGAATTCGCCCAGGCGCCCGATGTGCTCCGCGACCGCCTCGCGTGCGCAATGCACCAGCAGCAGGGGGTTGACCCAGCTGGTGACCGCCCGGATGGCGGGGAAGCCGACGTAGGTCACCGGCAGCCCGTACCGTTCGGCCATCCGGTTGCGCCGCGCTCCCGCCACCGGCACCACGACCGAGGCCGTGACGCGCCCGGTGGCCACCAGTCGCCGCAGGCGCTCCTCGACGAAGATGCCATGGCGCGGCCGCTCATCGCTGGGATACAGGTTCGTGAATGTCAGCAGCCGGATCATGCCGCATGCTTGCGCAGGAAACCGTCGAACATCAGCAGCGTCCACAACGGCGCACTGTGGTCCCTGCGCCCGGACGCGTGGTCGTCGACGAGCCGCCTGAGCATGCCCGGTTCGAACATCCCGGTCGCGGTCAGCCGGTCGCCGACCACCACTTCCCGCATGCGCTCGTTCAGCGAGTGGCGGAACCAGACGTCCAGCGGCACTGCGAAACCCATCTTGGTGCGGAACAGCACCGACTCCGGCAGCAACGGCCGCAACGCCTCTTTCAGGACGTACTTCCCGGCCCCGCGCCGCAGCTTCACGGACGACGGCAGCGCGGCCGCCCACTCGACGAACTCATAGTCCAGGAACGGCGTGCGCACCTCGAGGCTGTGCGCCATGCTGGCGCGGTCGACCTTGGTCAGGATGTCGCCCGGCAGGTAGGTCTTGTAGTCGAGGTATTGCACCAGCGCGAGCCCGTCGTCGAACGATTTCCCGTCCAGGTGCGCGCGGAACACTTCGCCGGCGTCGTAGCCCTGGAGCTCGCGCCGCAATGCGGGCGCGAAGAGCGCCGCCCGCATCTCGCGCGGGCAGATGGAAACGCCGTGCAGGTAGGCTTCCGCCGAGTCGCGGGCCAGCGCCTGGAAGGTCGTCTTGCCGCGCAGGAAACGCGGCGCGCGGTCGAGCTTGGGGTACCAGCGGCCCAGCGGACCGAACACGGCGCGGCGCAGCGGCGCGGGCAGCAGCCGCCTCACCGCCTCCTCCGCCGCGAACAGGCGGTAGCGCCGATATCCCAGGAAGTCCTCGTCGCCCCCGTCCCCGGACAACGCCACCGTGACATGCCGCCGCGCCAGTTCGCAGACGCGGTAGGTCGGTATCGCCGAGCTGTCCGCGTAGGGCTCGTCGTATACGCCCGCCAGCCGGTCCAGCAGGCTGTAGTCGGAGGCCTCGACGACCTCGGTCTTGTGGTCCGTGCGCTTCTCGCGCGCCACCAGCGCGGCGAAAGCGGACTCGTCGTAGCGCGGCTCGCGGAAGCCGATCGAGCAGGTCAGGATCGGGCCGCTGCCGACCTCGCGCATCATGGCGACGACGGCGCTCGAGTCGATGCCCCCCGACAGGAAGGCGCCCAGCGGCACGTCCGACATCAGGCGCTTGCGCACCGATTCCTGCAGTCGCTCGCGCAGCTCCGACTTCCATTGCGGCAGCGAACCCCCGGCGTGGCGCGCACCGGCGAGCGGCACGTCCCAGTAGCGCACCGGGCGCGGGTCGCGCTGACCCCGTTTCACGCTCAGGTAACAACCGGGCTCGAGCTTGCGCACGCTCGCATAGATCGTCTTCGGGTCGGGCACGTAGCCGAAGGCGAAGTATTCCTCGACCGCCTGCGGGTCGATCTGGCGCGCGATGCCCGGGTGAGCGAGCAGCGCCTTCAGCTCAGAGGCGAAGGCGAGCGTGCCGTCCGGCAGCAGCGCGTAGTGCAGCGGCTTCACGCCGAGCCGGTCCCGCACCAGGAAGAGCTGTTGCCGGTTACGGTCCCAGATCGCGTACGCAAACATGCCGTTGAAGCGGCGCACGCTCTGCTCGCCCCACTCCTCCCAGGCGTGCACCAGGACTTCGGTGTCGCAGCGCGTGCGGAAGGTGTGCCCCCGCGCGATCAGCTCGCGCTCGATTTCCTGGTAATTGAAGATCTCGCCGTTGTAGCTGACGAGTACCGAGCCATCCTCGTTGTAAAGCGGCTGCTTGCCGCCCTCCAGGTCGATGATGGACAGGCGGCGATGGCCGATGCCGACGCCGGGCTCGAAATGGAAGCCGTCGCCGTCCGGGCCCCGATGGGCGATCGCGCCATTCATCCGGCGCACCAGCGCTTCGTCGATCGGGCGCTGCCCGGTGAGGTCCACGATGCCGCTGATGCCGCACATCAGCGCGCCGCTCCCTGCACCGCCTCGGCGTACAGCAGCCGGTAGTCCTTGAGCATGCGCGTCAGCGAATACTCGGACTCGGCGCGCACGCGCGAGGCCCGGCCCTGTTCGCGGCGCAGCTGCGCGTCCTCGGCATAGGCGACGATCGCCTGCGACAGCGCGTTGCTGTCGCCGGTCGGCACCAGCCGGCCGTTCACGTTGGCCGCGATGAGCTCGAGATTCCCGCCGGTCGCCGTGGCAATAACCGGCAGCCCGCTCGCCATCGCCTCGAGGACGGTATTCGAGATGCCCTCGCGCTGCGAGCCGAGCACGAAAACGTCCAGCGCGCGCAGGAAGTCCGGGATATCGTTGCGGGCGCCGGGCATGAAGACCGCCGCCGCCGCCCGGTCCGCGACCAGCAGTTTCAATGCCTGGGCACGCAGCGGACCGTCGCCGGCGACCATCAGCCTGAGATCCACGCGCCGCCCGGCGAGTTCCCGGCGCGCCTTCAGGAATGCCCGCACCAGGTTGAGCGGATCCTTGATCGGCTCGAATCGCAGGACGCTGCCGACCACGACGATGTTGCCGCGGTCCGCGCGCGCGGCCGGTGCCGGCCGGAACCGCTGGGTGTCGACGCCGTTGCAGATGTGCCAGACCTTGGCGGGCGCGATGCCGACCTGCGTCAGCAGCCATTGCTGCAGGTCGCGCGAGACGGTGACGAACTGGTGGATGAACGGGTTCAGGAGCTTGCGCAATACCCGGTATTTCCACACTTTTCCATCCGGATCGTGGACGTCCCAGCCATGCTCGCCGTGGATCCGGTACGGCACGCCGGCCAGCGCCGCGACCGCCGCGCACTCGAGCGTGCCGAGGTTGCGCGTGTGCACGATCGCCGGGCGCAACTGCCGCAGCAGGCGATACAGCCGCCAATAGGCGGCCGGGTCCTTGCCGGGACGCTTGCCGAGCGCGTGCACGGCGACGTCGCTGCGACCGATGCGCTCGCGGAAATCACTCGCCTCCGTCAGGGCGATCACCGCGTGGCGGAACTCGTTCTCGGGCAGGCCATTGATCAGGTTCACGACGCCGTTCTCGAGCCCGCCGATGTCGAAGCGGAACACGACGTGCGCGATCAGCGGCCGCCGGTCGCCGTCGTTCATGCGGCGCGCGCCAGTTCGCGCAACTCGTCCGCGAGCTCCGACTCCGTGCGGCCGTCCACGAACAGCCGGCACCAGAGCTCGAGATTCACCAGCACCAGCAGCAGGTCGCTGTAGTCCTCGCGGTGGGCGTCGTGCGCCGCGGACAGCGCGCGCACGGCGTCGTAGCGCAGCAGGCCGCGGGACTCGACCGATTCCCGCGACAGCAGCGCGTCGCGCAACGGGCGCAGCTCCGACTTCAGCCAGGCGCCCATCGGGGCGCCGAAGCCGCGCTTGCCGCGCTCGAGGATTTCGCGCGGCAGGATCCCGGTCAGCGCGCGCCGCAACAGGCCCTTGAGGTCGCCGCCTTGCATCTTGACCGCCTCCGGAATCCGCGCCGCGAGCTCGGCGAGGCCGTGGTCGAGGAACGGCACGCGGCATTCGATCGAGGCCGCCATCGTGACCTTGTCGGTCAGCAGCAGCAGGTCCTCCGGCAGCTGGGTGCGCGCGTCGACGCGCAGCACGCGCAGCAACGCGTCGTCCGCGTTCTCTTCCGCCAGCACGCGATCGAAGCCCGTGGTCGCCGCGGCGGCGCCGGTGAGCTCTGCGACCGCCTGCGGCGTGCAGATCTCGAGGTAATGGCGGTACTGGCCGCGCCAGTCGAGTTCGCCGGCCTGGATGAACCGCCGCGCGTAGCGGGCGAGGTCCATGGCCCGGTTCTGCCGCCCGCTCGGCAGGCGGCGCGCCAGCGGCGCCAGCAGCCCGCGCCGCAGCCAGGCCGGGATGCGGCGATAGCGACGCCCGTAGTGCTCGCCGAGGTATCGCGTGTAGCCGGCGAACAGCTCGTCGCCGCCGACGCCCGAGAGGATCACCTTGACGCTGCCGGCGGCGAGCTCCGACACCAGCCAGGTCGTGACCATCGCGCTGTCCGAGATCGGTTCCTCGACGTGCCAGATCAGTTTCGGGAGCAGCCGGATCACGTCCGGTGCAACCGGGATTTCATGGTGATTGGTGCGGTACCGGCGCGCGACCGCGCCGGCATACGACAGTTCGTTGTAGTAGCTCGCCGCGCCCGGGCCGGCGTAGCCGATCGAGTACGTGTTGACCGGCTGGCTGCTCTGCTCCGCCATGAGCGCCACGACCGCGCTGGAATCGATGCCGCCCGACAGGAAGGCGCCGATCGGCACGTCGGCCACCATGTGCCCGGCGACCGCCCGGCGCAGCTCGCGCCGGACTTCCTCGACCCAGGCCTCCGCATCGATCCCGTCGCGCACGCGTTCCGGCAGGTTCCACCAGCGCTCGACGCGGGTGCCCGCCGCGTCGTGCACCAGGCGCGAACCGGGAGGCAGCTTCGACACGCCCCGGAACGCGGTCCGCGGCGCGGTCGCATAGCCCATGGCCAGGTACTCCGCCAGCGCACCGGGGTCGAGCTGCGCGCGGAATCCCGGCAGGCGCAGCAGCGCCTTGACCTCCGAGGCGAAGGCGAGCCCGCCGCCGTGCTGCGCGACGTAGAGCGGCTTCTGGCCGAAGCGGTCGCGCACCAGCACCAGGCGGCGCAGGCGCGCGTCCCAGAGCGCGATCGCGAACATGCCGCCGATGCGCGTCACGAAGTCGAGGCCATGCTCCTCGTAGAGGTGCACGATGACCTCGACGTCGCTGTGGGTCCGGAAGCGGTGGCCCTGGCGCTCGAGCCCGGCACGCAGCTCGCGGTAATTGTAGATCTCGCCGTTGCAGACGACCCAGACGGTCTCGTCCTCGTTCGCGATCGGCTGGTGGCCGCCGGCGAGATCGATGATGGAAAGCCGGCGCATGCCGAGGATCACGCCCTCCGACTGGAGGAAGCCCTCGTCGTCGGGGCCGCGATGGCGGATGGCGCCGGCCATGCGCCGCACGTCGTCGAGGCCTGCCGCCGTGCCCGCCCCTGCAATGCCGACGATGCCGCACATGTCAGTGGCCGTCCTCGACTGCCAGCGCGCGTTGTCGGACAATCAAATGCGTATGGTCAACGCGACGCGCGCAGCAAACGCCCGCAAAGTCGACGCACTGCGCGAGCAGTGGTTCGGCGGCGACGTCCACCCCTACCGCCTGCTCGAGCAGCGCGTCGCCGCGACGCTCGCGCCGGGCGCGACGCTGCTGGATGCGGGCTGCGGCCGCACCGCGCCCGTGCTCACGAAATTCCGCGCCCAGGCCGGCCGCCTGGTCGGCATCGATCTGGTCGAGTTCGCTCCGGACATTCCCGGTTGCGAGCTGTACCGCCGCGACCTGGCCGCCACCGGTCTCGAGGATGGCTGCGTGGACGTCATCTACTCGCGCAGCGTGTTCGAGCACCTCGACGACCCGGCCTCCGTGCTGCGGGAATTCCAGCGCGTGCTGCGTCCCGGTGGCCGCGTGCTGGTGCTGACGGCCAGCCTCTGGGACTACGCGACCCTGATTGCGCGCCTGGTCCCGAACCGCTTCCATGCGCGGATCGTCGAGCGCACCGAAGGGCGCGCAGGCGAGGACGTGTTCCCCACGCGCTATCGCTGCAACACGCGGCGCGCCGTCATGCGCCACGCCGCAAGGGCCGGGCTCGTGCCCGGGCGCTTCGACTACGTCGGCCAGTATCCCGCGTACTTTGCCTTCAGCCCGCGGCTGTTCTCGCTCGCGTCGCGCTACGAATTCTTCCTGCGCCGTCACCGGCGCCTGCAGCCCCTGCTCGGCTGGATCCTGTTCGAACTCGTGAAGCCGCGCGCGAACGGCTGACCCGCCCCCCGGTGCCTGCCGCGGAACCTGCCCGGTCGTGGCCGGAGTGCGCGCGCGCTGCATGTCATGCAACCCCGACCCCGAAGACCCGGTCCATGCGGTCCCAGCGAAAATCGGCGAGCAGCTGCTGGAGCCGCGCCTCCATGCGCGCCAGGTTGGTGTAATGCCGGAAGCGCGACCGCCACGAGAGCCCGGCCACTCGCGGCTGCCCGGGATCGATCTCCCAGGGATGGCAATAGAAGACGCCGGGCTGGCGGTCCCGCGCGTTCACCCGGCGCAGCCCGGCGCGGAACAGGCGGTACGGCAGCAGGCGGAAATACCCGCCGCCGCCGCAGGGCAGGCGCTGTCCCAGCACTTCCACCGTCGTGATCGGCACCTCGAGCAGCGGCCCCTTGCCCGGCCGGTAGGGAAAGCGCGGCGCGCCCGGGATGCCGTAGAGGTCGTGGTGGATCGGGAAGATGCTCGAGTCGTAGCGGAAGCCGAGCGATTCCAGTACCTCGAGCGCCCACAGGGAATCGCGCCGGATCGAATAGGTCGCCGCCCGGTAGCCGGCGACCGGTGCGCCGATCGCCTGCTCGAGCCGCGCCTTGGCGTCGCGCGTCTCGCGCTCGAACTGGTCGCGGGACTGGCGGTAGATCACCTGGTGGTTCTCGCCGTGGCAGGCGACCTCGTGGCCCGCCGCATGGATGTCGCGCACCAGCGCGGGCGAGCGCTCCGCAATCCAGCCGAGCATGAAGAAGGTCGCGCGCACGCGTGCCGCGGCCAGCAGCTCGAGCAGTCGCCGCGTGTTGCGCTCGGCGCGATACTCGAAGCGGCCCCAGTCCCCGGGGTTCACCGCCTGCGCGAGGGCCTCGACGTGGAAGTAGTCCTCCACGTCCACCGAAAAGGCGTTGACGATGCTCATTTCACGGCGGGCCCGCGCCGTTCAATTGCGGGGCGAATACGTGAACCTCAGCGTCATGCGGTTCTCGTCGTAATCCCGCGTGCCGGTGCCGGCCGAGGTGTCGCCGCTGCCCTCGGCATGCTCCGCGCGCAATCCCAGCGCCACGGTCGCCGACAGGCTCCAGTCGAGCCCGGCCCCCGCCGACCACTCGTCGAAGTCCACGCCGCTCACGCTGAAGTCCTCGCTGGTGTGGCGGCCGAACACCGATGCCGTCGTGCGCGGCCCGATGCGGCGGGACAGCTCGAGGCCGACGCCGATGCTCTCGCGATCGAAGGTCGCATCCACTTCGCGCTCCTCGTCGCGCCAGTCGGACGACAGCTCGAGCGTCGAACGGGCGCCCTCGATGGTCCAGGACAGGTTGGCGTAGTCCTGCTGGAACGGGTCACGCGCCGGCACGGCGTCCTCATTGCCGGTCAGGATGTCCTGGAAGCCGCGGTCGCGGACGAACGAGTCGGCGGCGTCGTAGAAGCGCGTGCCGATGTTGACGAACAGCGACGAGCGCGCGCCGACTTCGCGCGTCAGCGTCAGGTCGAACAGCGGGCCGTCGCTGCGTTCGCCGAAGTCGTGCAGCGAAGTCATCCCGCCCGACACCTCGATCGTGGTTCGCGACCCGCGCACCTGGTACCTGAGCCAGGCGGAGTGGAGGTCGTAGTCGCTGTTGGGAGGCGAGGCGTCGAACTCCACGCGCTGGGAGGAGAGATTGAGCGAGAGCGAGCTCGTGTCGCTCATGGCGCGCGAGAGCGCGACCATGCCGAGCAGCCGCTCGCTGTCGAGCTCGCTCTCCTCGTAGTTGACGTCGCTCCAGCGGCCCGAGACGGAGACCTGGGTGCGCGAGCCCAGCGGCAGGATCAAGGTCGGCCCGGTGCTGAAGACGTTGAGGTTCTGCCGGTTCGCGGGCGTCTCGACGTCGCGCGGGTCGATGAAGCTCTGGCCGAAATCGTCCTCGACCGTCCACGTGAACCGGTCGGGCAGGAACGCGTACACCAGGCGCCCGTTGAGCCCGCCGACGAGTTCATCGTCGAAGGTGTCGTCGAGGTAGCTGAGGTAGCGCGCATTCACCGTGACGTCGGCGTCCAGCCTGCCGTCGTGCGCCCAGCCGAGCTGCATCCCGGCTTCGGCGATCGTGTCGGACTGCTCGTTGGCGGCCGTGCGACCGACATTGTCCGAATGGGTCGCCCCCGCGCTGACCGAGAACGTGGTCTCCTGCGCCGAGGCCGCCGCCGCAAGCATGGTCGCCGCGAGCGCTGGAATGATCCTGGTGCGAATCTTCATGGCTTCACCGCCTGGCTGTTGTTGGACGCATCACCCGCCGTGTAACCGTACACGTGACCGTACCCGTAGTAGTTGCCGGCCGACCCGGCACGATGCGCCTGGTTGAGCACCAGGCGCAGCCCGGGCTTGTCGCCGATGGCCTCGACCGCGTCGAGCACCGCCTGCTGCTGCGTGAAGCCGGCGCGCACCACGAGCACCACCTGCTCGAACAGGCCCGCCAGCACCCGCGCCTCGCTGGTCAGCAGGATCGGCGGAGAATCGAACACGACCAGCAGGTGCGGGTCGAGGCGCCCGAGGCTCTCCAGCAGCTGGCGCATGCGCGCGCTGGCCAGCAGCTCCGTCGCGATTTCCGACGGCTTGCCGGCCGGCAGCAGGCTCAGGCGCGGCGTGTCGGTGGACAGGATCACGGACTCGACCGGCCGGTGCGCGTCGGCCAGCATCTCGAGCAGTCCCGGCTCGTTGCCGGCGCCGAAGATCTGGCTGATGTTCGGCTTCGCAACGTCGCCGTCCACCAGCAGCACGGAATGGTCTTTCTCCATCGCGAGGCTGAGCGCAAGGTTGACGGCCGTGAAGGTCTTGCCCTCGCCTGGCAGCGCGCTCGACACCATGATCGCCCGCCTGCTGACGGATCCCGGCCCGGTGGTGGCCGCGTCCGGAGGAAATGCGTGCCGGATCAGCGGCCGCTTGATGGTGCGGAACTGGTGGGCGAGCTCCCGCTCGTGCTGCTCCGGCGGCAGGAAGCCATGGGCGCGCAGCGCGGCGATGTCGATGCGCACGGTGCGCAGGCCGTTGCCGAGCACCACGCGCGGCTGAGGCAGCGCCGCAGCGCCCGACTTCGGACGCTCGACGTCCACCACCCGCCCGACCCTGATCGACGGCGGCGGCTCCGTGCGCGTGCCCGGTACCGGCGTGGACGCCTTCAGCTTGCTCAAGGCTCTTTCGACGAGGCTCATGTGTCGCTCACCCGGTCAGACGCTGCAGGAACGAGAGGCCAGGGGCCTGGGTCACGTAAACGAAGCCGAAGACCAGCACGAGGCCGGCGGTCGCGGCCGAGAATTGCAGCAGCTCCTGCTTGCGTTCCTGGCGGTGCCGTTCCTCGAAGGTGCGGCTCACGGCCGCCAGCACCTGCAGGCCCGTGGCTTCGGCCAGGCGCCGCGCGCTGTGGAAAACCGGGCGCAACTGGTTCATCAGCCAGGTCAGGCCGCCGCCCGCGGCGAGCCCGATCAGCAGCACACCGACGAGGAGCAGCGGGCGATTCGGCGCCACCGGCCTGAAATCCGCAGCCGGCGGGTCGATGACCTGGAATTTCACGGTTCCCGTGCGGTCGGCCTGCTCGGAAATCGAGGCCGTCTCGCGCCGCTGCACGAGTTCCAGGTAGCGCTGCCGCGTCACCTCGTAGTCGCGGTTGAGGCGCGCCAGCTCGGCCTCGACCTCGGGAACCGCGTCCACGCGTTGCCGCAACGACCCGACGCGTCCCTGGGCCTGGGCCAGCTCCTGGCGCAGCTCGGCGATGCGGATCTTGGTGCGGTTCAGCTCGATCTCGAGTCCCTGGTAGACCGGGTTGGTCTTGAGCGACGAGGACAGGCTGCCGGTGCCGCGGCCACTGGACCGCACGCGCTCGAGTTCCTCGTCGCGCCGGCGCTTCAACTCCTCGAGCGTGGCGCGCGTGGAAATCACCTCCGGGTGCTTTTCGGTGTAGCGCAGCAGGAGTTCATCCAGCGTCTTCTCGAGCTGCTGGATGCGGAAGCTCAGGTCGCCCGCCGCGCCGGTGCCCTGCGCCGACTCCGGGCCGGCATCGAAACCGAACAGGAATGGCTCTTCGCCCGCCAGCTGGCGCTCGATTTCCGCGCGGCGGCTCTCGGCCACGGCGAGCTGGGTACGCAGGTCCCCCGCCGTCGTCGATTCCTGCTGCAGGCGCGAGAAGTAGTCGCCGCGGTCGTCGGGCATCAGGCCGACGTTGTTCTTCTTGAAGTCGGCGAGCCGCGCCTCGGCCTCGCTCAGCCGGCGCTCGTAGTCCTGGATCTGCTCGTCGAGGAACCGCTCCGCCGTTTCCTGGCCGACGCGCTTCTCGCCGAGCGCATCCTCGACGAAGGCATTCAGCAGCGTCTGCACCACCTCGATGCTCTTCATCCGGTCGGCATCCTGGAAGCCGATCCGGTACAGGCCCTCGCCCGGGCGGGTCGTGGCCCGGGCGTCGACCGCCTCGATGCGGATCCGCTCCTGGATCTTCCGGATCAGCTCGTCATGCTGCGCCGGCGTCTTGGCGCGCGCGTCCAGGTCGGTCTCGCGCGCGACCTTTTCGATGTTGGGGCGCGACAGCAGCGCGGCCCTGACCAGGTCGAGCCCCGAGGCGACGTCGGGGTTGACGGCCAGGCCTTCGAGCAGCGGCCGCAGGATGCTGCGCGTGTCCACGAACACGCGCGCACTGGCCTCGTAGGTGTCCGGCATGCGCAGCACGAACACCCAGCCGGCCAGGCACATCGCCCAGGCGGCGGCCAGGCCCCACCAGCGGAAACGCCAGGCCCCGCGGATCTCGTCCAGCACCTGGTTGACCATCTCCTGCGTCTGCATCGCTCCTCCGCCGCCTAGAATACGGATTCCGGGACGATCAGCACGTCGCCCGGTCGCACTTCGAGGTTCTGGTCCAGGCGCCCGCGCGTCAGCAGGTCCTTGAGCTTGACCCGGATCTCCTTTTCGGTTCCGTCGGCCCCGGTCCGCACCAGCCGTGCGCGATTGCCGGCGGCGAATTCGGTCAGGCCTCCGACCGCGAGCAGCAGGTCCATCATGCGCATGCCTTCCCGGTAGGGCACCGACTGCGGCGTCCGCACCTGGCCGATCACCGTCACCTTGCTGAAGGTGCTCTGCGCGTTGGTGACGATGACGTTCACCTGCGGACTGCGGATGTACTCGGCCAGTCGCGTCTCGATGTCGCGCGCGAGTTCCGAGGGCTTCTTGCCGACCGCCACCATGTCCTCGACCAGCGGTGTCGAGACCTTGCCGTCCGGGCGCACCGGCACCGTCACCGAGAGCTCCGGATTGCGCCAGACGAAGACCTGGATCGTGTCGCCCGGGCCGATGATGTAGTCGCTGCCGGCATCGGGCTGCTGCGCCAGTGCGAACGTCGTCGCCACCAGCCAGCCCGCAAGCATTGCAATCGGTCGTGACATGGTCGGGTCAGCCTCCGGTCAGGGCAGCGAGCAGGGTTTCCGCCTCGCGGCGCGATTCGAATTCGGGCGCGGACTCCAGCAGCGAGCGCAGATTCACCGCGGCCTCATTCTGGCGTCCGGTGCGTGCCTGCGCCGCGGCGTGGTGGAAGCGGATGTCGGGATGCGCAGGCGCGGCGGCCAGCGCCGTCTCCAGGATCCGCATGCCTTCGGCGGCCCTGCCCTGCTGCACCAGGATCCACCCGTAGGTGTCGGCGATGGCAGGATTGCCGGGCGAAAGCTCGAACGCCCGCTTCGCGGTGGCCACCGCGCGGCGATCGTTCGCCTGCTGATAGAGCAGGGCAAGATTGTTGAGCGCGAATGCATGCGGACCCGACTGCAGGACCCGCTCGTATTCGGCGATGGCCACGGCCGCCCGTCCCATCCGGTGATGGCGTTCGGCCAGCAGGTAGCGGGCGCCGACCGCGCGCGGATTGGTCTCGAGCCAGCGCTGCAGCGCGCGTTCCGGCGCCTGGTCGCCGGCCGCCGCACGCGCGTAGAACTCCTTGATCGCGAGCATTTCGGTCGGCCGGATCGAACCTGCCCGCTGGTAGGCTTGCGCCGCTTCTGCCGGCCGCCCGCCGGTCGCAAAGAGGTCGCCGCGTATCTCCGCGGCCGCGGACGGCTCCCCGCCGGCGCGCTCGAAGGCGGCCACCCGCTCCAGTCCGCGTTCCATGCGCCGGTCGGCGGCATCGAGCGCCGCCAGCATGGCGACCGGCATGGCCGCCGTGGCATCGCGGCGGGTCTCCTGCTCGAGCCGGCTGCGGGCTTCGTCCTCGCGCCCGAGCGCGATCAGCGCGCGGGCCGCATCCGTCGCGGCACCGTGGACGCCGCGCGCCGCCGCCTCGTTGAAATCGACCAGCGCGCGATCGTAGTCTGCCTGGCGCACGTGAATCGCCCCGATGCGGTGGTGCACGGCCCCGGCATCGCGCGCCACCGCGAGGGCCTGTTGCAGCAGCGATTCGGCCTGCCGCGCGTCCTTCTCGGAGTAGCTGAGTTCCGCGAGCCGCAATCGGGGCTCGACCGCGGCGGGGTCGGAGCCGATGGCCTGTTCCAGCCACTTGCGCGCCGCGGAGCGGTCCTGACGGACCATGGCGACTTCCGCAAGGGCGAGCAATACGCGCTCGTCGCCGGCTTGTGCGCCCAGCGCCTGGCGCAGTTCCGCCTCGGCGGCGGCCGGGTCGCCCCGGCGCAGGGCAATGGCGGCCAGTCCCAGCCGCCCTTCCACGCTCGCAGCCTCGAGCTCGATCGCGCGGCGGAATGCGGGTTCCGCGGACTGGTAGTCGCCGATCGCGAGGAAGTAGGCGCCCGCCGCCGCCTGCGTGCCGGCGTCATCCGGTTTCCCGGCTGCCAGCGCGCTGACGCGCTTGCCCGCTTCCTCAGGCTGCTGGCCGCGTGTCGCGGCGACGATCGTCAGTTGCCGGCGCTCCTGACCGCCCTGGTCGTCCGGCACGGTCGCCAGCATCTGCCGGGCCTTCTCCGGCTGGCCGGCCCCAAGGTAGGCCCGGACGAGGTCGAGCCTCAGGCCGGCATTGTCCGGATCCATGGCCACCGAGGCCTCGAGCATCCCGATCGCCTCGGCGGACTGCCCGGCGCGCAGCATCAGGCTTCCCATCATCCAGCTCGTGGCCGGATGCGACCCGGCGCCGGCGGGCGCGGCGGCCAGGACGCGGCGCGCGCCTTCGATGTCGTTGCGGGCGACATAGACGCTTGCCAGCAGGTTGCGGGCGTCCACGTTGCCGGGATCGCCGGCGAGCAGCTGCGAGAGTTCCACGTCCGCCTGTTCCAGCAGCCCCTGGTGCAGCAGCGATGCGCCCAGCAACAGGCGGGCGAGCGACATGTCGGGTCGCTCGACCAGCGCGCGCTGCAGGTCGGCGGTCGCCGCCGGGTAATCGCGACGGGCGAGTGCCACGCGGGCTTTCAGGAACAGCGTGCCGAACGCACCCGGCGCGCGTTGCTGCATCTGGGAAAGCGCCTGCTCGGCGGCGGACACGTCCCCGCTCGCCAGGTTCGCTTCGGCGAGGCCTGCGATGGCCCCGACCTGCTCCAGGTAATCGAGCGATGCCTGCCGCCCTTGCCGGGCTTTCTGGAATGCGTCGCGTGCCGGCAGCGCCTGGCCCAGACTCAGCAGGTAGCGGCCGCGGTACAGCCACCAGCGCGCCTGCTCCGGATCGCGGGCCTGCAGCCGGTCGAGCGCCGCCAGCGCTTCCGGCTGCCGCCCCGAGAGCCAGAGCGCCTGGGCCTCGAGGAAGGCGGCAGCGTCGTCTTCAGGATCGCGCTGGCGCGCCTGGCCGATCGTCGCCAGCGCGGACTCTGCATCGCGTTGCCCAAGGGCGCCCTCGGCGCGCAGGCGCAGCCGCGCCTGCTCGTCCAGCGATGCATCCGCGTCAAGCGCTTCCATCAGTTCCTCGTGACGATCCTGGGCCAGCAGGATCCGATAGCGCAGCAGCGGTTGCGGCGCGATCCCGAGCTGAAGCGCGCGGTCGTATTCGGCGCGTGCAGTCGCCGCATCGCCGAGGCGCAACATGACCTCCGCCAGCAGCAGTCGTGCCGCGCCATTTGCGGGTGCCTTTTCGACCGCAGTCCTGGCCTCCGCCATGGCCGCCAGGTAGTCGCCGCCATCGAGCGCCGCCCGCGCGCGATCGAGCCGGTCCTCGACGCCCAGGAACGCGTCGCAGGCGCAGGCGAAGACGACCGCGGCCACAACCGCCGTGGTCCGCATCCGCCGTCCGTGACGCGCATCAGGCTGCATGGTCAGGAATCATCCCCAGGATCGAACTTGACATGTCTTGCCAGAAAAGCCGCACAAGTGCCCGAGCATCCTGGCAATTCTCGCCGCATTGTACCGTCAGCGCGATGATTCCGGAGGGAACCGGGCGCCATAGCGACTGCAGTCCATAGCTCGCCTGGGCGACCGGTGCCCGCAGCGCGGTCCAGCTGCCCACCTTGTAGACATAAGCCAGCAGCCAGCGCTCGCCCATGGGCGAGCGTGCTTCGATCGTCGCCAGCACGGGGGCACCGGCAACCTCGAGTTCCTCCAGCCGCTGCGGCCAGGAGCGCAGCCACGCTCCGGGCGCCAGCAGGTTGTTGCGGTAATAGACCAGTTCCTTGCCCGGCTCCTGGCTCCGGTAGAGATTGAGGTACAGCTGGACCCGGCTGCCATCTGCGCGCCGGTAACTGACGCGCCGCTCGGCATCCGGCCCGGCGAACTGCGGCGACCAGGTGGCGAGCGCAGGCAATGGGCCTTGCCAGGCGCCTGCCGCCACCGGCAGCGGCGCGATCGCGGCCGGGTCTTCAGCAGCCTGCGCCGGCAACTGCACCGCGGCCGCCGCGGCGCCGAGCAGCAGGAATGGCGCTGCGACGAAAGGCGGCCCGCGTCCAGCCGTGCCGGGCGCGCGCTCCGGCAGTCCCGTGACCTGCTCCTTGCCGGCCGGGGCGCGCCTTGCGGCGATGACCGCCGCGACGTAGATGGCGACCAGCAGGACGGCGAAGACGACATTGCCGAAGGTCTGGTGTTCCACCGCGACCAGGTAGTGCTGCATGTCGGACGCGTGGCCGGCCGCGATCACGACGAAGATGCGGATCCAGTTGGCGACCAGTGCGAGAGCCCCGCCTGCCGCGACCAGGGCCGCAAGCCGCCAGCCGCGCAGCTGGCGGATCATCCCGGCGATCACGGAAACCGCGAGCGCCACCACGAAAAAGCGCTTCCCGCTGCAGCCCTCGATGATCTCGAAGCTGCCTGCCGGCAGCGTCACGAGGTACTCGTCGACCTGCGCCGGGATCCCGACCAGGCTCAGCATCGCCTCCGTCACCTGCACGCTGAGCCACTGCAGCGTCGGCAGCAGGAATTCCCAGACCGGAATGGCGAAGTAGAGGTAGGCCAGCGGCGCGGCGACTTCGCGCGCGACCTTCCAGCCCGCGGCCGCGTGGATCGCGAGCCAGGCGATGAGCGGGAACAGCGCCTCCATGGCGATGTCGCTGTGCGCGCGCAACGCGACCAGCCAGGCGAGCAGCGCGACACCGAGCGCCGCCAGTCCCGCCGGCGCGGGCCGCAGCGGCTCGGCGCGCAGGCGCCAGGCCACCGCCACCAGCCAGGCCAGCGCCACCGGCGCAATCAGGAACCCGTGCTGGTAATCGCGGACCTGGACCCAGTTGGCGACGATCGAAGCAGTGGCGGGCCAGAGCGCGGCGGACACGGCGGCCAGGGCCAACGCAACCAGCAAGGTGACGCGCAGGTTGCCGAGCCAGGCGCGTGCCCCGTTCATCCGTGGTCCTGGTCGTCGAGCCGTGGAATGCCGCAACGATCCATCAGGTCGTAGAGCGTCGGACGGCTGACGCCGAGCAGCGCCGCCGCCCGCGACACGTTGCCGTCCGCCGCGGCCAGCGCCTGAAGCGCGGCCTGCCGCTCCGCCTTGGCGCGCACTTCCCGCAGGTTGAGCACCTGGGCGGCCGCGCCCGTGGCCAGGCCCAGGTCCTTCTCCGTGACCAGCGGCCCCTCGGCCATGATCACGGCCGTCTTGACCTTGTTCTCGAGCTCGCGCACGTTTCCGGGCCAGGCGTAGGCCTCGATCGCCGACAGCGCCGCCGGCGTGAAACCGCGTCGCGGCGAGCCGTGTTGCGCGCCGAAGCGGTGCAGGAACACGTTCGCGAGCATCACGGCGTCGCCCGCCCGCTCGCGCAGCGGCGGGATCGTGACCGGGACCTCGCTGATCCGGTAGAAGAGGTCCTCGCGGAAGCGCTGGGCGGCGATCAGGGACTCGAGGTCCTGGTTGGTCGCGCAGACGACGCGCACGTCCACGGCGATCTCCTCGCGGCCGCCGACGCGCTCGATGACGCGTGCCTGCAGGAAGCGCAGCAGCTTGGACTGCAGTGCGAGCGGCATGTCGCCGATCTCGTCCAGGAACAGCGTGCCGCCGTTGGCGATCTCGAACTTGCCCTGGGTCGTCTTGAGCGCGCCGGTGAACGCGCCCTTCTCGTGTCCGAACAGTTCGCTCTCGAGCAGCTGTTCCGGGATCGCGGCGCAGTTGATCGCGACGAAGCGCCCCTTGCGCCGCGGGCTCAGCTCGTGCAACGCGCGCGCGACCAGCTCCTTGCCGGTGCCGCTCTCCCCCTGGATCAGCACCGTCACGTCGGCCGGCGCGATCTTCTCCACCAGGCGGCACACGCGCAGCATGCCGGCGTCGGTCGCGATGATGCCCTGGATCGGCGACGCGGCCACGTTGCGGGTCAACTGCCGGTTCTGTTCCTCGAGCCCGTGGATGTGGAAGGCGCGGGCGACGATCAGCCGCAGCATCGCTTCGTCGGGCGGTTTCTGGCAGAAATCCCAGGCACCCTCCGCGACCGCCCGCACCGCGTTCTCCTGGTCCGCATGTCCGGTCACGACGATGACCTTGGTCTGCGGCGCCAGCGCCAGGATTTCGCGCAGTGCCTCGAATCCCTCGGCGACGCCTTCCCCATCAGGCGGCAGGCCGAGGTCCTGGAGCACGACCGGAGGCTCGTGGCGACGCAGCAGCGCGATGGCCTCCGCCCGGTTGCGGGCCTGGAGGACTTCGTAGTCGTCGAAAGTCCAGCGCCACTGCTTCTGCAGCCCGGCGTCGTCCTCGACGATCAGCAGCCTGGGCTTGTCCTGCGTCATGTTCCACCTGCCTGCTGCTCGAAGATCGGCAGACGTATCTCGAAGCGCGTGCCCTTGCCCGGCTGGCTTTCGACATGCACCGACCCGCCGATGCCCTGCACGTATTCCCGGACCTGGTAGGCGCCGATGCCCATCCCCTTGGCACCCTTGGTGCTGTCGAATGGCCGGAACAGCCGCTCGCGCACGAACTCCGGGCTCATGCCGGCGCCGTCGTCGGCCACCAGGATCCGCGCCTGCCCTGCGGCGGTCGCGATCGACAGTCTAATGCTGTCCGACGGCGCACTCGCGTCCTGGGCGTTGCGGATCACGTGCTCGAGCGCGCTCGACAGGCGGGCGGCATCGGCCCGCACGCGCACCGGCTCCCCGGGAACCTCCGTGAGCGCCAGCGCAGGCGTGCGGCCGGCACAGCGCTCGACCACGGCCTGCGCCACGCTCACCACGTCGACCGCCGTGGCCTCGTGCGCGCGCGAGCTGTCGCGCAGCTGTTCGATCAGCCGGTTCATGCGCTCCGCCGCATTGCCGACGGTGACGATCATGTCCGCGACGAATTCCGGGTTGTCGCGGTGCCGCGCGGCATTGCCGACCACCAGCTGCAGCTGCGCAACGGCGTTCTTGAGGTCGTGCATCAGGAACGCCGTCAACCGGTGATAGGCCTCGAACTGGCGTGCCTCGGCGAGCCTCCGGTCGGCATCCTGCTGGGCGATCAGCGTCGCCACGTGCCGGCCCACCGTGCGCAGCAGGTCGCGGTCCTCGTAGGTCGGCTCGAACGGCGGCGGCGGGTCATAAAGCACGATGAAACCGCGTGGCTCGCTGCCCTCCAGCAGCGGCGAAATCAGGCGCACCTGCCCGGATTCGCGCAGCCAGCCGGGAACCTCGACCTTGCGCCGGGCGCGGCGCTCGTGCGCCAGCTCGCGCAGGTCCAGGATCCACTGCTGCTCGGCCATCAGCCGCACCATCGGATGCCCGTCCTCGACCGGCTGGAATCCCGGCAGGTCGCCGAGGCCCATCGGCCATGCCGCCGCAGGCACGAACTGATGCCCTGAGGCGTCGCGCACGTAGAGCACGCCGCCGGGACTGTCGAAAATCTGTGCGATGGCCTGCACGCTGGTGCGGCGGACGTCCGCATGGCCGGCGCCGGCCAGCGTCTCCACGAAGCGCAGCCATTCGACCCGGTAGTCGTACTTGTTGCGGAAGAAATGCTTGCTGACGAAGACCCGCAGCCGGCGGTGTGCGAATCCCGTCATCACGACGACCGCCAGCACGATGGCCGCGCCCACGAAGAACACCAGGTTCGCGGCCGTTCCCCAGCGTCCGCCGACGGCCTGCAGCAGGTAACCGCCGAGCGCCATCAGCAGCAGGTAGACGCCGATCGCGATGACCGAAGTCGTGAACATGACCGCCTGGCGCGAGACGAAGACGTCCAGCGACCACTGCGGATTGCGGCGTGCAGCGATCGCGATCAACGGGACCATCATGGCCGTCACGAGGCCGCGCGCAAACCAGGCATCCTCGGCGACTCCGTCGAACAGCGCCGCCTGCGAGTAGAGGAAGAGGTCGTAGGCGAACACGCCGCCCAGGCCGATCACGAGGAATCGCAGCGCGATCCGGTCGGCCGGCGCCGCATTGCGGTAGACCTGCTCGAGCAGCACCAGCACGGTCAGCGCCATGGCGATGCCGCTGGTCACGAACAGGTCGTCGGGACCCAGGCGCGTGAGTCCCGCGCCGCGCAGCGCGGCCAGCGCCCAGGCCGCCGCCAGCAGTGCAAGCCACAACGTGCGCGCACCGATCGCGAGCGCCCGCGGCACCAGCAGCCGCCCGAGTCCCAGCACGACCGCGATCCAGGCGCCGTCGCGCAGGATCTCGAGCGTGTACACGGGCAGCAGCGGCAGGTCGGGGCGCGCGGCCTGCCAGGCGATCATGCCCGCCCAGGCGGCGGTCGCGGCGACCGCCACGATCAGGCGCCGGCCCGCCGCGCGCCCTTTCCAGCTGGTGGCGAGCATCGCCAGCAGCAGCAGGAATCCGAGGCAGGCGGTGCCGTAGCTGATGAGCCCGAAGGTGCTCACATGCGCCCCTTCACCGCGCGCCCTTGCCGAACAGCACGACTTCCACCGTCTGCACCAGGATGGCGATGTCGAACAGCACGCTGCGGTTCTTGATGTAGTACAGGTCGTATTGCAGCTTCTCGGCCGCGTCCTGCTCGGAGGATCCGTACGGGTAGCAGAGCTGGGCCCAGCCGGTCAGGCCCGGCGCCACCACGTGACGCTCGCGGTAATAGGGGATCGTCTGCGACAGCTCCTCCACGAACTCCGGCCGCTCCGGACGCGGGCCGACGAAGCGCATCTCGCCTTTCAGGACGTTGAAGACCTGCGGGAACTCGTCGATGCGCAGCTTGCGGATCAGGCGCCCGACCCAGGTGACGCGCTCGTCGCCAGGCCCGGCCCAGCGCGCCACGCCATCCCGCTCCGCGTCCACGCCCATGCTGCGGAACTTCAGGACGTCGAAGGCCTTGCCGAAGCGGCCCACGCGGCGCTGGCGGTAGAGCACCGGCGCGCGCCAGCCGTCCTCGAACTTGATCGCGATCGCGGTCAGCAGCATGAACGGCCAGGCGACCGCGAGCAGCGCCATGCTGGCGAACAGGTCGAGCGCCGCGCCCAGCACGTCGCGCCACAGGCTGCGGCGGAATCCCTCGGAAAAGATCATCCAGCTCGGGTGCAGCACGTCGAGGCGGACCTTGCCGGTCTCGCGCTCGAGGAAGCTGAGGAGCTCGATGATGTCGATGCCGTGCAGCCGGCAGTCGAGCAGGTCGTGCAACGGAAAAGCGCGCCGCCGGTCGTCCATGGCGACGACGATCTCGTCCACTTCATTGCGGTCGCAGAACGCAAACAGTTCCCCGGGCTGGAACTCGAGCGCCTCGGAACCGGGGGCGGCGTCGCCCTCGGTGCGCACGTAGCCCACGATCTGGAAGCCGATCTTGTCGGTGCGGCGCTTCAGCCCGCTGATGCTCCGGGTCTGCCAGCCGGCGCCGTAGACCAGCACCCGCCGCTTGAACAGCTCGCTCGGCAGGAAGCGCGCGAGCGCGTACCGCAGCACGAAGTTGCCGACCACGGCGAGCAGCAGCGCAGCCGCATAGCGGGGCGGCGAGATCTGGAAGGCGGGCAGCAGCCAGGCCAGGATGGACAGCGCCACGAAGGCCGCGACCGCGGCCAGCGCGAGGCGCAACGAGATGCCGATCGGCCCGGCGCGCAGGCGCGAGTTGTGCAGGCCCATCGCGGCCTGCGCCAGCACCAGCATGCCGGCGAAGACCAGCAGTTCCTCGACCGACACCGGCGGCCAGGCCGCGCCCGTGACCCACGGCAGCAGCCAGTTGCCGGCCGCCTGCAAGGCGATGACCGCGAGCGCCGCCTCAAGCAATATGAGCAGGACGACAGGCAGCTGGATGTAGTGCCGGAAGATGCGAATTGACATACCACGCACGACGCCGGCGCCGCAGGGCTGCGGCGTGTCGGCGGATTTGACGAACCCCGTCGGCAGTCTAGACGATCAAAGTGGCCGGAGCGTGAACTGCGTCACAGTCCGCCGAGATGCTACATTTGGCTTATATGCTTGATCTGCCGAACAAAAACCACCCTGGAGCGGTCACGCCATGAGCGACCTCAAGAAGGCATTCGAAGCGGCCCAGGCAGCCGCCAAGAAGCTGCCGGCGAAGCCCGACAACGACACGCTGCTGGAGCTCTACTCGTACTACAAGCAGGCGACCGAGGGCGACGCCGCGGGCGACCGTCCCGGCGCCTTCGACTTCGTGGCACGCGCCAAGTACGACGCCTGGGCCGCGCGCAAGGGGATGAGCAAGGACGTGGCCATGAAGGGCTACGTCAAGCTGGTCGAGCACCTGCAAGGATAGTTGGCGTCCCCACGGGGATTCGAACCCCGGTTGCCGCCGTGAAAGGGCGGTGTCCTAGGCCTCTAGACGATGGGGACCCGGGAAATTGGTGGAGCCAGGCGGGATCGAACCGCCGACCTCTTGCATGCCATGCAAGCGCTCTCCCAGCTGAGCTATGGCCCCACGCAGCGGGCCGGAATTCTGCGGATCGCAGTCCCGCGTGTCAAATCAGCGGCTTGCCGAAACGGCGGATTTCCTGGTCCAGCCTGACCGGCCGGCCGTTCTGCAACAGCGACTCCTGCGCGGCCTCCAGCACCTGGACCACGCGCAGCCCGTCGTAGCCGTCGCTGACGGGGGTCTTGCGCTCGCGGATGCAGTCCAGGAAATGCAGGCATTCCAGGCGCAGCGGCTCGCTCATCTTGATGTAGGGCATGGTGATGTCGCCGAAGCGCAGGCTGACGTACTCGGCGAACGAGCCGTAGTCCGGGTTCAGCTGCGCGCCCTTGTCGTAGACCTTGAGCTTCTCGGTCGGCTCGAGGTCGTCGAACACCGCCATCTTGCGGTTGCCGACGAAGGTGAGCCGGCGGATCTTGTGCGGGTCCAGCCAGCTCACGTGGATGTGGGCCAGCATGTCGTCGCCGAAATTGAGGGTCAGGAACACCACGTCCTCGATCCCCTTCTGCAGGTAGCACTGGCCGCGCGCCGCCACGTCGGTCGGCTCGCGACCCAGCACGTACAGGATCGAGGAGATGTCGTGCGGCGCGAAGTTCCACATCGCATTCTCGTCGCCGCGTACCGTGCCGAGGTTCAGGCGCTGGGCGTACACGTAGTGCAGCTTGCCGAGCTCCTCCCTCGCGACCATCTCGCGCAGCCGGTTCACGACCGGGTGATACTCGAGCAGGTGCCCGACCATCAGCAGCCGGCCGCGCGCCTCGGCGATGCGGATCAGCTCCCGGGCGTCCGCGCTGTTGAGGACCAGCGGCTTCTCGACGAACACGTCCTTGTCGGCCTCGAGCGCGCGTTTCGCGAGCTCGAAATGCCGCGGGCCGGTCGTGGCGATCACGATGCCGCGGATTTCGGGATCCTTGAGCGCGACGTCGAGGTCGGCGACCGGCGTCACCCGCGGAAAGCGCGTGGCGAATTCCTGCCGGCGCTTGTCGTCCAGGTCGCAGACGTACTTGAGGTTGGCCTGGGCGATCTCTGCGAAATTGCGCGCCAGGTTCTTGCCCCAGCCGCCGACGCCCACGACCGCGATGCCGATCGGCTCCACCGGGCCCCCGGCGCTCAGGCGCGGCCCCTGCGCAGCTCGGCCAGGATTTCCCGCAGCAGCAACCCGATCGCGAACACCATCAGGATCGCCCCGAACTCGAGGATGCGGCCGGCCGTGTAGGCGTGCCCCTGGAGCGAGGCGCCGACCGACTGCACGGCCCATTCGACGATCGCGAATAACGCCAGGCCGAGCGCTCCTGCGAGCGCCAGCCGACCCGCCCAGCTGAACATGGTTTCCATGCGACGACCCCTCTTTCCGTCCAGGCATGCCAGTATCAGTCGGCGTGGAACGAAATCAAGCGCGGCGCCGCGAGCACCAGACGCAAGCGGCGCCACCAGGGCGCCGCTCGCTCAAGCTCGACTGGAAACCGCTGCGGTCAGCGGCGCAGCCGGCGGGCGAAACCCAGCCCGATCAGGCCCAGGCCGACGAGGGCCAGCGTGCCCGGCTCGGAAACCGACCGCGGCCGGAAGATGGCGTGTACGATCATGTCGTCGTGGTTGTCGTCCGGACCCGCGCCGGAGTCGTCCCACAGGATCCAGGTGCTCCAGTCGCTGATCGCGAGCGCGATCGACTGGAAGGAATACAGCCCGCGCGCGTCATTCTGGGAGTTTCTGAGGCATCCGACCTGCGTGCTGCCGTTGAATGCGCAGAAGCCGAAATCGAGCACCGAGCCCCCGAAAACCTCCATCGAACCGATCGAGACGGGCGAGCCGAAATGATTCTGGAAGGTCGGATTGACGCCCGTGTTGTAGGACAGGTCGCCACCGTCAGCCACGAACACGTTGCGGTAGCCGGCTTCCTTCCCGTAGTAGTAGAAGTCCACCCAGCCGTCGGCGCTCACGCCGAGTGAGGAC
>DATBMQ010000149.1:0-41373 GCA_036554765.1 Steroidobacteraceae bacterium
TCGCCGCTGCCGACCTTGATCTCGCGGCCGCCCGAGCGCACCAGCGTGCCGACGCCCGAGAGCACCGCGGCCGTGCCGCAGAGCGCGGCCTCGCCGTCCTTCACCCACTCGAACATCTCGTCGGTGGTGACGATGCGCTCCTCGACCTGGAAGCCCATGTCGGGCGCGATCGTGAGCAGCGAGTCGCGCGTGACGCCGTGCAGGATCGTGGGATCGAGCGCGCGCGTCAGGATCCTGCCGTCGCGGATCAGCAGGAAATTGGCGGCGCCGGTTTCCTGCACCTGCCCGCCCGGGCAGAACACGACCTGGTCGGCCTGGTGCTGCTGGCGCGCCTGCACCGTGGGCAAGAGCGCCGCGGCGTAGTTGCCGCCGGTCTTGATCATTCCCATGAGGGTCGCGGTGCGCGAAATCTGTTCCTCGACGTAGATGCGCAGCGCCTTCGGCCCGGTCGTGAAGTAGTCCCACACCGGGCTCGCCAAGACGATCATCATGGCCTCGGTTGCGGGCGAGGTTGCCCCGCCGATCGAGGCGCCGGTGCCGAACAGCATGGGACGCAGATACAGCGCGCCCGGCGCTTCCGGCACCTCCTTGCGAACGCGGTCCACCACCTGCGTGACCATGGCGGCGACCTGCGCGGCGTCCGGCACCGGCAGGCACAGGCCCTTGGCGCTCTGGCGCAGGCGCGCGACGTGCTTGTCCATGCGGAAGATGTTGATGCTGCCGTCCGCCCAGCGGTACGCCTTGAAGCCCTCGAAGCAGGTGCTGCCGTAGTGCAGCCCGTGGATCGCGGGTACCAGCTCGATCGGGCCGTATTTGCGCAGCTCATGCGCCGACCACTTGCCGTCGCGCCAGGTCGCGACTGCCATCGTGCTTGCGAGCACGGTGCCGAAGGCGGGGCGCGGCGTGGGCTCGGCGGGACGCGGCATGGTCTGCGCATTCATGGTGTCATTCCTGTATGAAGAGGGTGGCAGGATGCTCGAGACGCTCCTTCAGCGCCTGGATCATTGCGGCGGCGTCGAAGCCGTCCACGAAGCGGTGGTCGAAGGAGGAGGACAGATTCATGATGCGGCGGATCGCGATCGCGCCGTTGGCGACGACCGGCCGTTCCACCGCCTTGTTGACGCCGATGATCGCGACTTCGGGCGCGTTGATCACCGGGGTGGAGGCGATGCCGCCCAGCTTGCCGAGGCTCGTCACGGTGATGGTCGAGCCCGTGAGTTCCTCGCGGGTCGCCTTGTTGCTGCGCGCGGCTTCCGATACGCGGCGGATCTCGGCGGCGAGGTCGGCGAGCGAGCGCGCCTCGGCATGGCGCACGACCGGGACCTTGAGCCCGTCCGGCGTCTGCGTCGCGACGCCGACGTGCACGGCGCGGTGGCGCAGGATGACGTTGCGCTCGGCGTCATGGGTCGCATTGCACTGCGGGAAGTCCTCGAGCACGCGCACCAGTCCCGTGACCAGGAACGGCAGGTAGGTCAGCGAGGGCGCGCCCTTCGGCTGGCGCGAGTTCAGGTACTGGCGCAGCGCCTCGAGCTCGGTGACGTCCACTTCCTCGACGTAGGCGAAGTGCGGGATGTTGCGCTTGGCGGCGCCCATGCGCTCGGCGATCAGGCGCCGCACGCCGATGATCTTGATTTCCTCGACGCCGCCTTTTTGCGCGCGCGCCGCGGGACGGGCGGCGCCGCTCGAGCGGCCGGCGATCACCGACTCGAGGTCCTGCGCCGAAATGCGCCCGCCGGGGCCGGAACCCGGGACGGTTGCGAGGTCCACGCCAGCGACATGCGCCTTGCGCCGCGTCGCAGGCGATGCCATCACGCGGCCGGTAGTCGCGACCGCTGCCGGAGCCGCCGCGGCGGGCATCGCGGCTGCAGGCTTGGCCTCAGGCGCTGGTGCCGCCGCCACCGGCGCGCCGGAAGTCTCGAACACGATCAGCTCGGAGCCGACCGCCACCATGTCGCCGGGCTGGCCGGTGATGGAAACCACGGTGCCGGACACCGGCGCCGGGATCTCGACCGCGGCCTTGTCCGTCATGACCTCGGCGATGACCTGGTCCTCCTTGACCGCGTCGCCGACCTTCACTTTCCACTCGACGACCTCGGCCGAGACCGTGCCTTCGCCGAGGTCCGGCATCTTGAAGACGTGGCGGCTCATGCGGCCTCCATGACGGCCTTGAGCGCGCGCGACACGCGCACCTGGCCCGGGAAGTATTCCCACTCGAATGCGTGCGGGTAAGGTGTGTCCCAGCCGGTCACGCGCAGGATCGGCGCCTGCAGGTTCCAGAAGCACTGTTCCTGGATGGTCGCGGAGAGTTCCGCGCCGAATCCGGCGAAGCGCGTCGCCTCGTGGACGATCACGCAGCGCCCGGTCCGCGCGACCGAGCCGCAGATCGTGTCGGTATCCAGCGGCACCATCGTTCGCACGTCGATGATCTCCGCGTCGAGCCCGAGGCCGCGCGCCGCGGCCTCGCTCACGTGCACCATGGTGCCATAGGTCACGATCGTCAGGTCATTGCCCTGGCGCGTGACCTGGGCCTGGCCGATCGGCACGGTGTAGTGCCCGTCCGGCACTTCGCCCTTCGGGTGCGTGCTCCAGGGCACCGCCGGCTTGTGCGGGTCGCCGTCGAAGGGCCCGTTGTAGATGCGCTTGGGCTCGAAGAAGATCACCGGGTCGTCGTCCTCGATCGCGCCGATCAGCAGGCCCTTGGCGTCGTAGGGGTTCGAGGGCATCACGACCTTGAGGCCCGCGACATGCGCGAACAGCGCCTCGGGGCTCTGCGAATGCGTCTGCCCGCCGCGGATGCCGCCGCCACAGGGCGTGCGCACCACGACGGGTGCGGAGAACTCGCCGCCGCTGCGGTGGCGGATGCGGGCGAGCTCGCTGACGATCTGGTCGTAGGCGGGATAGATGTAGTCGGCGAACTGGATCTCGGCCACGGGTCGCAGCCCGTTGACGGCCATGCCGATGGCAGTCGCGAGGATCCCGCCTTCCGCGATCGGCGTGTCGAGGACACGGCTCTCGCCGTACTTGCGCTGCAGGCCCTCGGTGCAGCGGAACACGCCGCCGAAATAGCCGACGTCCTCGCCCATGACCACGACCGTGGGGTCGCGCCCGAGCATCACGTCCATGGCCGAGTTCAGGGCCTGGATCATGTTCATCTGGGGCATTACTTCTGCTCCAGTTCCGCGCGCATTTCCGCTTCCTGGCGGCGCAGGTGCGCGGGCATGTCCTTGAACACGTCCTCGAACATCAGGCGCGGGTCGAGCCGCGGCCCTTCCGTCAGCGTGCCGTAGCTCACGGCCTCCTTCCACGAGGCCGCGACATGCTCTTCGAGTTCCGTGGTGAGCGCGGCATGGCGCTCCTCGGACCATTCGCCGAGGCGTATCAGGTGCTGCTTGAGCCGCTCGAGGGGATCGCCCAGCGGGAAGCGCGCGTAGTCGTCCTTGGGCCGGTAACGCGAGGGATCGTCGCTGGTCGAGTGCGCCGCGGCACGGTAGGTCACGTGCTCGATCAGCGTCGGGCCGCGGCCCAGGCGCGCGCGCTCGGCTGCCCACTGCGTCACGGCGTGCACGGCGAGGAAGTCGTTGCCGTCCACGCGCACGCCCGGGATGCCGTAGCCGGGGCCGCGCGCGGCGAAGGTCTGGTGCTCGCCGCCCGCGAAGCCCTGGAAGGTCGAGATCGCCCACTGGTTGTTGACCACGCAGAGGATGGCGGGCGCCTGGTACACGGAAGCGAACAGCAGCGCATGGTGGAAATCCGCCTCGGCGCTCGAGCCGTCGCCGAGCCAGCTGACCGCCACGTCGTCGGTGCCCTTGATCGCGGCCGCCATCGCCCAGCCGACCGCCTGCGGGAACTGCGTCGCGAGGTTGCCCGAGATCGAGAAGATGCGCCCTTCGCGCCACTGGTACATGACCGGCAGCTGCCGGCCCTTGCACATGTCGCGGGTGTTCGACAGCAGCTGGCACATCAGGTCCACGACCGGCCGGCCGCGCACGAAATAGAGCGCCTGGTTGCGGTAGGAGGGAAACGCCATGTCGGTGGGGCGCAGCGCCATGCCCATCGCCACCGAGACTGCCTCCTCGCCCATCGAGCGCATGTAGAAGGAGATCTTCCCGGAGCGCTGGATGCGCTGCATGCGGTCGTCGAACACGCGCGTCAGCAGCATGTGCCGCAGTCCGACCTGCAGCTCCTTGGCGTCGAGGTGCGGATGCCAGGGCCCGACGGCCTGGTGCGAATCGTCGAGCACGCGCACCAGTCCCTCCGACAGGTAGCGGATCTCGCTACTGGGTGCGGTCGTGTCGGGCCGCGGCGTCTTGCCGGCCGGAGCGAGCTTGAGGTAGCTGAAATCGGGTTGGTCGCCCGGCCGCGCGGGGGTCTTGGGCACGTGCAGGCGGGACTGGGAGACCATCGGGGCCTCGCTCACGGGCTGGGGGGCTGGAATCTGGCGCGTATCCTACGCAGAAAGGCGCTCAAGGCAGCCGATTCTTATGCTGTCTTGCAAAAAAGCGGAATATACGTTTACTATTTGCACCAGAAATGAAACAAAAATTGCAGATTCCAATCGATGCCATCGACCGGCGCATCCTCGCGGAATTGCAGGAGAACGGCACCGCCTCGGCGGCCGACGTCGCCGCCAAGGTCGGGCTTTCCACGACCACCTGCTGGCGCCGCATCCAGCAGCTTGAGCAGAGCGGCGTCATCAAGAAGCGCGTCGCCCTGCTCGACCGCGAGGCGCTCGGCCTCGACGTGATGGTCTATGTGCACGTGCGGCTCTCGAACCAGGGCCGCGATGCGCTGGCGCAGTTCGAGCGCGCGATCCGCGACCGGCCCGAAGTGCTCGACTGCTGCACGCTGACCGGCGAATGGGACTTCTGCCTGCGGATCGTCACGCACGGCATCAAGGAATACGAGGCATTCTTCCTCGACCACCTGTCGAAGATCCCGAACGTGCAGTCGGTCAACTCGTCGATCGTCGTTACCGTCATCAAGGAATCCACGGTCCTCCCGCTCGCGCGCGCCTGATCCGCAGGACCGCGTCGCGCCCCGTAGGTAGTTCTGCTGATTGCCGGCACTCGCGCGCGGCGGGAGGATCGTTCGTCAAATACTTGGCGCAAAAGGAGATTTCGATGAGCAGAATCACATGGGCGGCTGCGATGGCGCTCGGGCTCATCTCGGCGCCGGCGCTCGCAGCGGATGACCAGGGCTTCTATGCCGGCGCGGGCGCGGGCCTGTTCGGCGTCGAAGTCAGCGACTTTGAGTCAGGCATCGGATTCGACGACGACGACACCGGCTTCCGCGTTTTCGGCGGCTGGCAGTTCAATGAGTTCTTCGGAGTCGAAGCCGGCTATGCCGACGGCGGAACCGCCAGCGAGACGATCGGCGACCTGGCGACCCTCGGGATCGAAGCGGACGTGGACATCGACGTTTCGGGCTTCGACGTCCTGCTGACGGGCACGGTGCCGTTCGGCGACATGTTCTACGGCTACGCCAAGGTCGGCATGCTGTTCTGGGATGCTGACGGGAACTCGACGCTTCGCGAAGACGATGGCGATGGCGGCGTGATCGTCACCGAGGACAGCTTCAGCGAGAGCGGCGATGACTTGGCTTACGGTGCCGGCCTCGGCCTCGATTTCAACGACCAGTTCGGAGTCAGGGTCGAGTACATGTGGTACGACGTGTCCGATGCCGACGCCGATTTCGTGTCGGCCAACGTGCTCGTGCGCTTCTAGCCGGGACTGCGGTTCACGGCCTTCCCACCCGGGGGCCCGCGGCGACGCGGGCCCCCTTCTCGTTCACTGGCAGCTGGCCGCCGTCAGCGAATCGATCCAGGAGCCGATCAGCTGCTCGCCGGCCGTATCGCGCACCGTGCTCGAAAGCGGCGGCATCTGGAATGCGTCGCCGCGGCGCGCCATGCGCGCGAGCAGCACCGAGCGCGCGTCGTCGCCCGGCGCGATGATCCTCGCATTGGCGATCCCGAGGTTGCCAGCGCTCGGCGCCACGTCGCAGGCGCCGGTCTGGGACAGCGGCGTGTCATGGCGCAGGTCGAGGTTGACGCCGGTCGGCCCGTTCGGCCGGTGGCAGTTCGCACAGTTCGTGTGCAGGTAGCTACGCGCGCGCGCCGCGAGGCCAGACCCCGCGTCCGAGGGATCGGCGTAGGCGGGCGGATTCGCCGCGACCGGCGGCGACAGCACGTTGACCGCATTGAGGGTCGTGATCTGGTTTGCGGTCCGGCCCGTCTGCGGGTACAGCAGGTTACCGTTCAGCTGCGCGGTCTCGAGGCCCAGCGCGGATCCCGCCGCCTGCGTATGGCACTGGATGCACTGGCCTTCGCTCGGGAATACGTAGTCCTGGTTGCCGATCGTGACCGTCTTGCCGCCGGTCACGCGCGTGGCCTCAGTCTGCTGCGCGTTCCACTCGTAGGTGTAGCCGGCCCAGACATCGTCCGGGTGGCGCATGAACAGGCGCGTCTCGACCAGCACGTTGTTCAGGCGGAAGTGCTTGACCAGCACCGTTCCGCGCGGGGGCTGCCAGTCACCGTCGCCCTGCACCGCGATGTTCATGCCATTCGGCAGGCCGATCCAGCGCTCCTTGGCGGCGCCGTCCGACCAGAACTGCGCGTTCGGGCGGTACGGGATCAGCGACAGCAGCGGCGGCGCGCCCGCGGCCGAAGTATTCAGGCAGCCGGTCTGTGACAGCAGCTGCGGCACGTTGTTGCCGCCGGGCGGCGCGGTGAAGACCAGCCGGTAGATCAGCCCGCTGCCGTAATCGAGCAGGAACAGCTCGCCGGCGTTCGATTCGCCGAATGCCGGGATCGACAGCGGGCCGGGCGCGCCGGGCGGCGTGCCGCCGGGCGGAACGTGCTGGGTGACGGTGAATCCGCCGCCCGCGGCCGGCGCCAGCGAGGCGATCATGCCGGTCACGAAATCCGCGAACAGGTAGCGGCCCACGAGCTCGGTCTGTTGCGAGCCGCGGTACACGTAGCCGCCCGTGATCGAAGCCCCGAGGTTGCGGCCGTAATCGGCGACCGGGTCGGTGAACCCTGTCGACGCGCAATTCGTGCCGCCGCCCGCGCACACGAAACCCTCGCGGATGTCCCAGCCGTAATTGGCCCCGCGCACGATGACGTCGATCTCCTCGCGCGTGCCCTGGCCGACGTCACCCACCCACTGCTGGCCGGTCTGGCGGTCGAAGCTCCAGCGCCAGGGATTGCGCAGCCCGAGCGCGAAGATCTCCGGGCAGTTCTGCGCGCCGCTGCCGTTGGCATTGCAGCGATTGTTGCCCGCGAACGGATTGTCGGCCGGAATGCCGTACGGCTGGCCGCCCGGCTGCGTATCGACGTCGATGCGCAGCATCTTGCCGAGCAGGCGCATCGGGTTCTGCGCATTGTTCTCGGGGTCGTTGGCGCCGCCGCCGTCGCCGAGCCCGATGCGCAGGTAGCCGTCGCCGTCGAACGCGAGCTGGCCGCCGTTGTGGTTGCTGGCGGACTTGTTGACGACCAGCAGGATGCGCTCGGAATTCGGGTCCAGCGTGCCGCCCTGGTCCGGGCTCGTGAACTCGGACGTGACCGACTGCAGCTGGCCGCCGTTGTTGCGGGTGTAGTTGACGAAGGCGCGCGGGTCGGCCGGGAAGTCCGGGTGGAACGCGAGTCCCAGCAGCCCCGCCTCGCCGGAAAAATGGACCCGCGTCGCCAGGTTCAGGAAATCCGGGGCGGTCGTGACGGTCGGCAGGTTCTCGAATACGCGGATCCGTCCGCCCTGCTGCACCACGAACCAGCGCGACGAGTCGCCGGGCGCCTGCAGCAGCGCGACCGGAGACGAGAATCCCGCCAGGCTGGGGAACACGCGGACGACGGACAGCGTCGAGTTCCCGGCGCCGCGATCCGGCGCGACGCAGGCCGTGTTGTTCGGCCGCGCGTCCAGCCCGGAAGCCGGGGGTGGCGGAGGTGGCGGTGGCGGAGGGTTGGCGGCGCCGCCGCCCCCACCGCCGCAGGACAGCAGGCACGCCGCGGCGCCCACGGGTAGCAGTGCCCGAACCGTTCGCCAGTACATGCCTGGGCTCCCCGTCGGCTAGCGGATGCTCACCAGTTGACTCGCCGCGCGCTGCAGAGTTGCGTCGTCCTTAGCAAAGCAGAAGCGCACCAGCCGGGCACGGAATGGCTCGTCGCAGAACGGAGACAAGGGAATGGCCGCGACGCCGTGCTGCCGGACGAGCTGCTCGCAGAACTCGACGTCCGGCAGGTCGGATACCGCGGAATAATCCGCGAGCTGGAAGTAGGTCCCGGCCGCAGGCACCAGCCTGAATCGCGACCGCGCCATCAGCGCCAGGAACCGGTCCCTGCACGCCTGGTAGAAGTCCGCCTGGCCGTCGGCGAAGCCGGGCTGCTCGCTCAGGAAATCCGCGATCGCGTGCTGCACCGGCGATGAGACCGCGAAGGTGAGGAACTGGTGCACCTTGCGCAGTTCCGCCGTCAGCGGCGGCGCCGCGATGCAGTAGCCGACTTTCCAGCCGGTGGCATTGAAGGTCTTGCCGAAGGAGAACACCGCGAATGCGCGCTCGCGCAGGCGCGCATTGGATAGCACGCCGGCGTGCGCCCGGCCGTCGAACACCAGGCACTCGTAGACTTCGTCCGCGAGCACGAAGGCATCGTGCGGTTCCAGCAGGTCGGCGATCCGCTCCCAGTCCGCGGCGGTCAGGACCGCGCCGCTCGGGTTGTGCGGCGTGTTGACGACCAGCAGGCGGGTGCGCGGCCCGATGGCGGCGGCCAGCCGCCCGAAGTCGATCCGGAAATCCGGCGGCGCGAGCGGCACGCGCACGGCCTTCGCGCCGGCGAGCACTGCGGCCGGCGCGTACGAATCGTAGGAAGGATCGAGCAGCACGACTTCGTCGCCCGCCCGCACCACGGCGTGGATCGCCGCGAACAGCGCCTCGGTCGCGCCGGCGGTGATCGTGACCTCGGACGCGGGATCCACCGTCCAGCCGTGGCGGCGCGCCACCTGCTGCGCGATCCCCTCGCACAACGCGGGCAGCCCGGCCATCGGCGCGTACTGGTTGTGTCCCGCGGCCAGATGCGCGGACACGAGTTCGCGCAGCCGCGCCGGCGGCTCGAAGTCCGGGAACCCCTGGCCGAGGTTCACGGCGCCCGCCTCGGCCGCGAGCCGCGACATCACCGTGAAGATCGTGGTGCCGACGCCCGGCAGCTTGGAGGCCGGCATCAGTCGTTCGCGGCGACCGCCCGCTGCACGTCCCGGTCGCGCCGCTTCTGCTGGCGCTGCATGTAGAGCCCGGCCGTGACGATGCCGATCGCGACGATCAGCACCAGGATGGACGCCAGCGCGTTGATGTCGGGGCTCACGCCGAGCCGGACCTTCGAGAAGATCACGATCGGCAGCGTGCTGGAACCCGGGCCCGAGACGAAGCTCGAGATCACCAGGTCGTCCCAGGACAGCGTGAACGCGAGCAGCCAGCCGGCCAGGATCGCCGGCAGGATGATCGGCAACGTGATCAGGAAGAACACCTTGGCCGGGCGCGCGCCGAGGTCCATCGCCGCTTCCTCCAGCGACTCGTCGAGCGTCGCAAGCCGCGACTGCACGACCACGGTGACGTAGGCCATCGAGAACGTGATGTGCGCGATGATGATCGTGGTCATGCCGCGGCCGGCGGGCCAGCCGATGGACTGCTCCATCGCGACGAACAGCAGCAGCAGCGACAGGCCGGTGATGACTTCCGGCATCACCAGCGGCGCGGTCGCCATGCCGGTCAGCAGCGCCCTGCCGCGGAACGGCCCGAAGCGCGCGAGCGCGAGGCCGGCAAGCGTGCCGAGCACGGTCGCCGCGGTGGCGTTGATCGCGGCCACCTTGAACGACAGCCAGGCGGCGCCCAGCAGCTGCTTGTTCTGCAGCAGCTCGACGTACCACTTGGTGGAGAACCCGCCCCAGACCGTCACCAGCCGCGACTCGTTGAAGGAATAGATGATCAGCGACAGGATCGGCCCGTAGAGGAACAGGAACCCCAGCACCAGCATCACCAGCACGAAGGCCGACCGGCGCCCGCTCATCGGTGCGCTCCGGCCTGCGCACCCTGGGCGCGCTGGAAGATCATGATCGGGATGACGAGCAGCAGCAGCATCGCGATCGCGACCGCGCTCGCCACCGGCCAGTCGCGGTTGTTGAAGAACTCCTCCCACAGCACGCGTCCGATCATCAGCGAGTCCGGCCCGCCGAGCAGCGCCGGGATCACGAACTCGCCCACGGCCGGGATGAACACCAGCATGCAGCCGGCGATGATCCCGCCCTTCGTGAGCGGCAGCGTGATGCGGAAGAACGCCTTGGTCGGCTTGCAGCCGAGGTCGGCCGCGGCCTCCAGCAGCGTCAGGTCCAGCTTCTCGATCGCCGTGTACAGCGGCAGGATCATGAACGGCAGGTAGGAATAGACGATGCCCAGGTACACCGCGAAATTGGTCTGCAGCATCACCAGCGGCTCGTCGATGATGCCGATCCAGAGCAGCACGTCGTTGATGACGCCGTCGGTGCGCAGGATCCCGATCCAGGCATAGACGCGCAGCAGGAACGAGGTCCAGAACGGCAGCATCACCAGCAGCAGCAGCAGGTTGCGCCAGGCGGGCTTCGCGCGCGCGATGCCGTAGGCCATGGGATAGCCGATCAGCAGGCACAGCAGCGTCGAGACGCCGGCCGTCAGCAGCGAGTTCAGGTAGGCGTTGCGGTACAGCGCGTCCTCCCACAGGAACGCGTAGTTCGCGAAGTTGAGCTTGAGCTGCACCGCCTGGGCCTGGATCCAGGTGAACAGCGGCTCGTAGGGCGGCATGCCGAGCCGCGCCTCGGACACCGAGATCTTGAAGACGATCAGGAACGGGACCAGGAAGAACAGCAGCAGCCACAGGGTCGGCACGCCCATGACCGCCGTGCGCCCGCTGCGGCGCCAGCCGCGCAGCCTGCCGGTCGCCCAGCGCCAGGGGCCCAGGGCCCGGATCCAGGCGCGCAGTTCCGCCAGGCCCATCGCGCGCCGCCCGTCCCCGGTCGCGCGCGCGGCGCTCACTGCGTGACCACCACCGGGCTCGCGGAATCCCAGCCGAGCCAGACCTTGTCGTCCCAGCTGATGCGCACGCCGCCCTGGCGCACGATGTTCGGCTGCGTCACCCGCACCTGGCGCCCGCTCGCCAGCTTCACCAGGTACACGGACTGGTCGCCGCGGTAGGCGATCTCCGCCACCGTGCCCTGCACCTGGTTGTCCGGTCCGCCTTCCGGCCGCTCCTGCGCGATGTGGATCTTCTCCGGCCTGAGCGCCACCCAGACGGTCGCGTCCGGCGCCGCGCTGACGCCATGGCCGACGTGGAAGGTGCCGCCCAGTTCATCGGACTTCACGCGCACGTAATCGGGCTCGTCCTCGACCAGGCGCCCCTCGAACAGGTTGACCGAGCCGATGAAGTCGGCGACGAAGCGCGAGCCCGGGTATTCGTAGATCTCGGTCGGCGTGCCGACCTGCACGATCTCGCCATGGTTCATGACGCCGATGCGCGTCGCCAGCGTCATCGCCTCCTCCTGGTCGTGGGTGACGACCACGAAGGTCACGCCGAGCGTGTCCTGGATGTTGAGCAGCTCGAACTGGGTGTGCTCGCGCAGCTTCTTGTCGAGCGCCGCCAGCGGCTCGTCGAGCAGCAGCAGCTTCGGCCGCTTGACCAGCGCCCGCGCCAGCGCGACGCGCTGGCGCTGGCCGCCCGAGAGCTGGTGCGGCTGGCGCTGCGCGAACTGGCCCAGGTGCACCAGCTTCAGCATCTCGGCGACGCGGTCGCGGATCTCGGCCCTCGGCACCTTGTCCTGGCGCAGGCCGAAGGAGACGTTCTGCTCCACCGTCATGTGCGGGAACAGCGCATAGGACTGGAACATCATGTTGACCGGCCGCTCGTAGGGCGGCAGGCCCGTGATGTCCACGCCGTCGATCGAGATCGTGCCGGAGGTCGGCGTCTCGAACCCGGCCATCATGCGCAGCAGGGTCGTCTTGCCGCAGCCCGAGCCGCCGAGCAGGCAGAAGATCTCGCCGCGGTAGATGTTCAGCGAGACGTCGTCGACGGCGACGAACTCGCCGAACTTCTTGGTGACCTTGTCGATGCGGACGTAGGGCGTGGCGCCCGGATCCTTCCAGGGCTCGCTCTTCTGCTCTGGCCTGGCATTGGCCATCTCGCACCCCCTGCTGCGGAAAGGCCCCGGCAGGCGGCGCCTGCCGGGGCCGGTTCAGGACGGCGTCACTGCCCGGTGCGGACCGTGGTCCAGGCGCGGTTCAGGTCGCGGCTGAACTCCTGCGACTCCGCGAGGTGCGCATGCAGCTTCTGCTTGACCTCTTCCGGCGGATACACCGACGGATCGGTGCGCACCGACTCGTCCACCAGCTCGAACGAGGCGGAATTGCCGTTGGCGTACGCGACGTAGTTGCTGACGCCCGCGATGACGGCGGGCTCCATGATGAAGTTCAGGAACTCGTGCGCGTTGTTCGGGTGCGGCGCGTCGGCCGGGATCGCCAGCATGTCGAACCAGATGATCGCGCCCTCCTTCGGCACCGCGTAGGCGACGTTGACCGGAGTCTCGGCCTCGGCACCGCGGTCGCGCGCCTGCAGCACGTCGCCGCTCCAGCCGAGCGCCACGCAGATCTCGCCGGTCGCGAGGTCGTTGATGTACTGCGAGGAGTGGAAGTACTTGACGTGGTCGCGCACCTTCATCAGCTGCGCCTCGGCCGCCGCGAGGTCCTCGGCCTTCTCGCTGTTCGGGTCACGGCCCAGGTAGATCAGCGCCGAGTCCATGACCTCGGAAGGCGCGTCCAGCATCGCGATGCCGCACTTCGCCAGCTTGGCGGCGTTGGCGGGCTCGAAGATCGCGGCCCAGCTGTCGATGGTGTCGGTGCCCAGCGCAGCCTTGACCTTGTCCGGGTTGTAGCCGATGCCGGTCGTGCCCCACAGGTAGTTGATCGCATGGTCATTGCCCGGGTCGTGCAGGGCCACGCGCTTCGCGATCTCGGCGTCCATGTTGGCGAGGTTCGGCAGCTTCGACTTGTCGAGCTTCAGGAACACGCCCGCCTTGATCTGGCGCTCGAGGAAGGAGGCCGACGGCACCACGACGTCGTAGCCGGTGCGTCCCGCCAGCAGCTTGGTCTCCAGCACCTCGTTCGAGTCGAACATGTCGTAGGTGACCTTGATGCCGGTCTTGGCCTCGAAGTCCGCGATGGTCGTCTCGCCGATGTAGTCGGACCAGTTGTAGACGAACAGGACCTTTTCCTCGGGCTGGGCGGCGGCCGCCTCCTCGCCATCCTTCTTGCCGCCGCAGGCGGCCAGTGACAAGACGGCGACCGCGACCAGCCCGACCCGGAATTCACTGCGCATGACTGCCTCCATCGCCGGGCGTCGCCCGGATCCCTCGGTGTTGTTGCCCGGACGCCGGCGCCCGGTGCTTGTCACTGCAATACTACAGCGGCCGCGCCGGGCGCGGCCACCCGCGTGTCGCCCTCAGCGGGCGCCGATGTCCCGGGCGGTCAGGTCGAGGCACTTGCGGGCCTTTTCGACCAGTTCGTCCACCTGGCCGCGCTCCATGACGAGCGGCGGCGCGATGATCATCGTGTCCCGGACCGCGCGCATGACGAGCCCGTTGGCGAAGCAATGGTCCCGGCAAATCAAGCCGGTATCGCCACGATTTCGGAAAAAGGTTCGGCTCCCCTTGTGGGCCACCAGCTCGAGCGCCCCGATCATGCCGACCCCGCGCACCTCCCCGACCAGCGGGTGCTCGGCGAGCTCCCGCCAGCGCTTCTGCAGGTAGGGGCCGATGTCCTCGCGCGCCCGATCGACCAGCTGTTCGCGGCGCATGATGGCCAGGTTCTCGATCGCGACCGCGCAGGCGACCGGGTGGCCGGACCAGGTGAAGCCGTGGTTGAACTCGCCGCCCTTGCCGATGAGCACCTCGGCCACGCGGTCCGAGACCATCGCCCCGCCGAGCGGCTGGTAGCCGGAGGTGATGGCCTTGGCGATCGTCATGAAGTCCGGCTCGAAGCCGAAGTGCTCGCAGCCGAACCAGCGGCCGGTGCGGCCGAAGCCGCAGATCACCTCGTCGGCGATCAGCAGGATCCCGTATTCGCGGCAAATGCGCTGGATCTCCGGCCAGTAGGTCTCGGGCGGGATGATGACGCCGCCGGCCCCCTGGATCGGCTCGCCGATGAAGGCGGCGACGCGCTCCGGGCCCAGCTCCTCGATCTTCTCGGCGAGCCGGCGCGCCGCGCGCAGCCCGTACTCGGCCGGGCTCACGTCCACGCCGTTCTCGTACCAGTACGGCTGCTCGATGTGCACGATGTCCGGGATCGGCAGCCCGCCCTGCGCGTGCATCGCGGCCATGCCGCCGAGGCTCGCGCCCGCCATGGTGCTGCCGTGGTAGCCGTTGATGCGGCTGATGACGATGCTCCTGCGCGGCTGGCCGAGCAGGTCCCAGTAGCGGCGCGTCATGCGCAGGATGGTGTCGTTCGCCTCGGAGCCCGAGTTCGTGAAGAACACGCGGTTGAACTGCGGCGGCGTCAGCTCGGCCAGCACCCGCGCCAGCTCGATCGCCGGCGGATTGGCGCTCTTGAAGAAGCTGTTGTAGTACGGCAGCTCGCGCATCTGCCGCGCCGCGACGTCGGCGAGCTCGGCGCGCCCGTAGCCGATGTTCACGCACCAGAGCCCGGACATGGCGTCCAGGATCCTGCGGCCCTCCGAGTCGTGCAGGTACACGCCCTCGGCATGCGTGATGACGCGCGAGCCTTCCTTCGCCAGCGCGCGGAAGTCCGTGAACGGGTGCAGGTAATGGCGGGCGTCGAGCTCCTGCCAGTCGCGGGTGCTGCGGTTCATACGTTCAGCAGCAGGTGCTCGCGCTCCCAGGAGCTGATCACCCGCGTGAACGTCTCGTACTCGCTCTCCTTCACCGCGCAGTAGGCGGCGACGAAGCGCTCGCCGAACAGCTCGACCAGCGGCTTGCAGGAGCGCAGCAGCGCGAGCGCGTCCGCCAGCGTCAGCGGCAGCGCGAATGGCAGGTCGTAGGCGGAGCCCGTGATCGGCTCGGTCGGCTTCAGCGCCTCGATCATGCCGAGGTAGCCGCAGGCGAGCGAGGCCGCGATCGCGAGGTAGGGGTTGGCGTCCGCGCCGCCCAGGCGGTTCTCGATCCGGCGCGCCTGCGGCTCCGAGAACGGCACGCGCAGTCCGGCGGTGCGGTTGTCGAGCCCCCACTGCACGTTGATCGGCGCCATGTTGTAGCGCGTGATGCGCCGGTAGCTGTTGACGTTCGGCGCGAACAGCGACATGGCGGACGACAGGTACTTCTGCAGCCCGGCGATGTGCGATTCGAACAGCGGCGAGGCCTTGCCCTCCGCGTCGCTGAACACGTTCGCCCCGGTCTTCGTGTCCACCACGCTCTGGTGGATGTGCATGGCGCTGCCGGGCTCCGAGGCGAGCGGCTTGGCCATGAAGGTCGCGTACATCTTGTGGCGCAGCGCCGCCTCGCGCGCGGTGCGCTTGAACAGGAAGGCCTGGTCGGCGAGGTCGAGCGCGTTGCCGTGGTTCAGGTTGATTTCCATCTGCGCCGCGCCGGCCTCGTGGATCAGCGTGTCGATGTCGAGGTCCTGCGCCTCGCAGAAGGCGTAGATGTCGTCGAACAGCGGGTCGAACTCGTTGACCGCCGCGATGCTGTAGGCCTGGCGGCCGATCTCGGGCCGGCCCGAGCGCCCGACCGGGGGCTTCAGCGGGTAATCCGGGTCGGTGTTCGGCTCGACCAGGAAGAACTCGAGCTCCGGCGCCACCACCGGCTTCCAGCCGCGCGCGGCGTAGAGCTCGAGCACGCGGCGCAGCACGAAGCGCGGCGACATCGGCACCGGCCGGCCGTCGTCGTAGTAGCAGTCGTGGATCACCTGCGCGGTCGGCTCGGCCGCCCAGGGCACGACGCGGATGGTGTTCGGGTCGCCGACCAGGTCGATGTCGATCTCGGACGGATGGATCGCGCTGTCGTCCTGCGGGTACTCGCCGGTCACGGTCTGCAGGAAGATGGATTCCGGCAGGCGCATGCCCTCGTCCTCGGCGTACTTCTCCGCGGGCATGATCTTGCCGCGCGCCACCCCCGCCATGTCCGGGATGATCGCCTCCACCTCGGTGATCGCGTGGTCCTTCAGGAACTGCTGGATGTCGCTCATCACGCTCGCCTCGCGGCCCGCTCGCGCCCGGCCCTGCCGAATTCCGCGAACAAGGCCCGTGAAAACGGGTTGTCCATGACTTTCCATTCCGGGTGCCACTGCACCGCCAGCGCGAACGCCGGCGCGCCTTCCACGCGGAACGCCTCGACCAGCCCGTCCTCGGCCTGCGCCTCGACCGCCAGGCCGCGGCCCAGGCTGGCGACGCCCTGCGAGTGCACCGAGTTGACCCTGACGCGCCGCGCACCCGCCAGGCGCTGCAGCATGCCGCCGTCGGCGAGTTCCACGTCGTGGGCCGGCGCGTACTGGACGTCCAGCGGCTGCGTCTTGTCCTCGCGGTGGTCCAGCAGTCCCGGCTGCTCGTGCAGCTTCTGGTGCAGCGTGCCGCCGAAGGCGACGTTCATCTCCTGGAATCCGCGGCAGATGCCGAACACCGGCAGCCCCGCCTGCACCGCGCCGGTGATCATGGGCAGGGTCGTCGCGTCGCGTGCCGGGTCGTGCAGCGTCCCCGGGTCCGCGACCGGGCCCTGGTAGCGTTGCGGCTCGACGTTGGACGCACTGCCGGTGAACAGGACGCCGTCGCAGGAGTCCAGCCAGTCGCGCAGGTGATGCTCGCCGAGCGCCGGCAGCAGCACGGGCACCGCATCCGCCGCCTGCACCACCGCGGCGATGTACTTCTCGCCGACGCAATGGAACCAGTGCAGGCCCAAAAGGCGGCGATCGGCAGGAATCCCGATGACAGGCTTGCGCATGGGCATGTGTTAATTATTTTGAACAGCTGCCGGTAGGGCAGCCCGTTCGACGAGGCCTATTCTCTCACAAAACGGGGTCCCCGCGCCCGCCCGCCGGACCGCCACAAGGCCCCGAAGTGCGGCCATATTTGACTTTTCGCGTTTGCCATATTGCGTGCCGCCCGCCTTGCCGGCCCGCCCGCGGGATGGGTATCCTGCCGGGCGGCCTGTTCGCTGCCGCGCCATAAAATCTTAAACGCCAGGTGCAACATGGCCCTGCTCCGGGACGACTTTTCGAATGCCGAGGCCTTCCTGGCCGCCCATCCCGCGGTCAAGGTCGTGGACCTGCTGCTGCCCGACCTGTGCGGCGTGCTGCGCGGCAAGCGCGTGGACCTTGCGGACCTGCCCGGCGTCTATGAGCGCGGCATGTTCCTGCCGGGCTCCATGTTCGCGCTCGACGTGCTGGGCGGCACGGTGCAGGCGACCGGCCTCGGTTTCGACGAGGGCGATGCCGACCGTGCCTGCGTGCCGGTGCCGGGCACGCTGTTCGCCTCGCCCTGGCTCGGTCCGGGCGTGGCCCAGCTGCAGGTGCAGATGCTGGACCACGACGGATCGCCGTTCTTCGGCGACCCGCGTCACGTGCTCGACACGGTGCTGGAGCGCTATGCGAAGCGCGGCTGGCGCCCGGTGGTCGCGGTCGAGCTCGAGTTCTACTTCGTGGATCCCGAGCGCACGCCGGAAGGACTGGCGCAGCCGCCGCGCTCGCGCCTGACGGGCCGGCGCGAGCACCGCACGCAGATCAACTCGATGGCGGATCTCGACTCGGTGTCCGACATCCTCGCGGAGATCGCGGCGACCTGCGGCGCGCAGAACGTCCCGACGGGAGCCGCGCTCGCGGAGTACGGCCCGGGCCAGTTCGAGGTCAACCTGCGCCACGTCGCCGACGCGCGCCTCGCCTGCGACCAGGCGATGCGCTTCAAGCGCATCGTCAAGGGCGTCGCGCTGCGCAACGGGCTCGAGGCCACCTTCATGGCCAAGCCCTACGGCGACATGGCGGGCAGCGGCCTGCACCTGCACGTGAGCGTGCTGGACGGGGCAGGACAGAACGTGTTCGCCTCGGCGGATGCGCTCGGCAACGAGCTGCTCAAGCACGCGGCGGCCGGGCTGCTCGCCACCATGGCCGACGGCATGGCGGTGTTCGCCCCGAATGCCAACAGCTTCCGCCGCTTCCGGCCCGAGGCCTACGTGCCGATGCACGCGACCTGGGGCCACAACAACCGCGGCGTCGCGGTGCGCGTGCCGGTCTCCGGGCCCGACGACCGGCGCCTCGAGCATCGCGTTGCGGGCGCCGATGCGAACCCCTACCTGGTCGCGGCCGTGGTGCTCGCGGGCATGCTGCACGGCATCGAGAAGAAGCTCGCGGCGCCCGCGGCGCTCGCGGGCAATGCCTACACGCAGCGCCTCGCGGCGCCGCGGCTGCCGACCGACTGGCCCACCGCGCTGGCGCGCTTCGGCGGCAGCGCGGTGCTGCGCGAGTGGCTCGGCGACCGCTTCGTGCGCCTGTACGAGGAGACCCGGCGCGGCGAGATGCAGGACTTCCAGTCGCGCCTGACGGCGCTCGACTACGCCTGGTACCTGGAGCCGGTGTGAACCGCGAGCCGGCGCGCAGCTGGTACGAGGCATCGGTCGCACGCCCGGCGCCGCGCCCGGCGCTCGCGGGCGAGGTCGCCGCCGACGTCTGCGTCGTCGGCGGCGGGCTCGCGGGCGTCTCGACCGCGCTGCACCTCGCCGAGCGCGGTTACCGCGTCGCGCTGCTCGAGGCCGAGCGCATCGGCTTCGGCGCCTCGGGCCGCTCCGGCGCGCAGCTGCTGCCGGGCTACGCCAGCGGCCAGGGCGTGCTCGAGTCCCAGCTCGGCCGCGGCGATGCGCAGCGGCTCTGGGACTTCACGGTGGAGGGGCTCGACCTGGTGCGCGAGCGCGTCGCCCGCCACCGGATCGACTGCGACCTGGCGCACGGGCAGGCGCACGTCGCGATCAAGCCGCGCCAGGAGCGCGAACTCGCGGCCTGGCAGGAGGAACTGGCGGGCCGCTACGGCTACCGCTCGACGCGCATGATGGATCGCGCCGAGCTCGCGGGCCTGCTGGCGACGCGCCGCTACCGCGCGGGCCTGTTCGACTCGAACGCGGCGCACTGCCACCCGCTCAAGTACCTGCTCGGGCTCGCGGCCGCCGCGGAGGCGGCCGGCGTGCGCATCTTCGAGGACAGCCGCGTGACCTCGCTCGAGCGCGGCGCCGCGCCGGTGCTGCGCACCGCGCGCGGAAGCGTGAGGGCCAGGCAGGTGGCGCTGTGCGGCAACATCGGCCAGCGCGAGTTCGCGCCGGTGCTGGCCCGCAAGACGCTCGGCATCGCGACTTACATCGTCGCGACGCGCCCGCTCGGGCCCGAGCGCGCGACGGCGCTGATCCGCAACAACATGGCGGTCACGGACATCAACTGGATCCTCGACTATTTCCGCCTGTCGTCCGACCACCGCCTGCTGTTCGGCGGCCGCGTCAGCTACTCCGGCATCGACCCGGTCGGCACCGGGCGCGCGACGCGCCTGCGCATGCTGAACGTGTTTCCGCAGCTGGCCGACGCGGAGATCGAGTATTCCTGGGGCGGCTGCATCGACATCACGATGAACCGGGCGCCGCAATTCGGGCGCCTCGACCCGAACGTGTATTACCTGCAGGGCTTCTCCGGCCACGGCATGGTGCTCACCGGCATCGCCGGGAGGATCCTGGCCGAGGCGATGGCGGGCCAGGCCGAGCGCTTCGACGTGTACGCGCGCATCCGCCACCACGACTTTCCGGGCGGCATGGCGCTGCGCCGCCCGACGCTGGTGCTCGCGATGCTGTGGTTCCGGCTCAGGGACCTGTTGCCGTGAGCTCGGCGAGCGTCTTTGCCGCCGCCTGCGCGCGCGGGTGGTCGGCGCCGAGCGCAGCCACGAGCTTTGCATGCGCGGCGCGCACCTCGGCGAGCGCCGCGTCGCGCCGGCCCTCGGCCAGCAGGACCACGCCGAGGTAGTACTGGGCGTTCGCGGTGCGCCAGTGATCCGGGCCCAGGCTGCCGGCGAATGCGGCCTGCGCCTCGCGCATCAGCGCCGCGGCTTCGCGCGTCTTGCCGAGCTTGTTGAGCGCCAGCGCGAGGCCCATACGCGAGGACGTGGTGTTCGGGTGGTCCGGCCCGATCAGGGCGCTGCGCAGGTCGAGCGCGCGCCGGTGCACGTCGGCCGATTTCTGCCATTGCTGCGTCTTCAGGTAGAGCGCGCCCAGGTTGTGGTAGGTGGTCGCAACTTCCGGGTGAGCCACGCCGAGCGCCCGGCTCAGGATCTCGATCGCCTGCAGGTAGGCGCGCTCCGCTTCGCCGAATTTTTCCGGGATGTCCGACAGGGCGTTGCCCAGGTTGTTCCAGGTGATCCCGTGCATGGCATGCCACTCGCCGTAAATGCGCAATGCAGCCTCGACATTCTGGCGCAGGAGTCGCTCGGCCTCGTCGGTCTTGCCGGCGATGACCAGCAGGTCCGCCAGGCCGTTGCGTGCGTCCAGCGTGTCCTCGTCCAGCTCGCCCTCGCGTTCGAGCTGCAGCGCCAGCGCGCGGCGCAACGGCGTCTCCGCGTCCGCCAGGCGGCCCTGGGCGGCGCGGACCCTGCCCACCAGGAACAGTGCCGTGACGTGTGCCGGCGACCGCGCGGCGTGTTTCTCGACGCGCGCCAGCGCGTCATTCGCAAGTGCTTCCGCCTCGTCGAGCCTGCTCGCGAGGCGCAGGATTTCGACCAGCTCGAGCTGCGTCTCGTCCCGCAGGTCCTCGAGATCCGCGGCACCCGCCGCGATCGCCCCCTCGATCGTCACGAGCGCCTCGCGACCAATCTGCGCCGCGCCCTCGAAGTTGCCCTGGTCGCGGCGCAGCGCAGCCAGGCGCAGCAGCGTGCCGGCGTAGCCGGCCGGGTCCTCGGCCGCGCGCTCGCGCCGCAGGACGAGCGCCGCGCCGATCAGCCGCGAGGCCTCCTGGAACTCGCCGATGCCGCGATAGGCATTGCCCGCGGCTTCGAGCAGCGCGGCGCGCGTCTCCGGCCGTTCCTGCGCCAGCTGGCCCTCCAGCCGCCGCACGCCGGCGTCCAGAAGCTCGCGCGCGGAGATCCCGCTGCTGCCGCTCTCCTCCGGGCTCGCCATCTCGAACAGGCCCGCCGTGAAGGCGGTCACGCGCTTCGCGATCTCCGCTTCCGCGTTCGCGCGGTCACGCTCGTGCGCGTTCTCGCGCGCGAGCCAGGCCATGCCGGAGCCGAACACGAGCGCAGCGATGAACAGTCCGGAGGCGGCCGCCACCGCGAGCCGGTGCCGGCGCACGAACCGCCCGGTGCGATAGGTCCACGACGGCGGCCCCGCCAGCACCGGCTCGTTGCGCGCGTGGCGCTCGAGGTCGGCGGCCAGGTCCTGCGGCGACGTATAGCGGCGGTTGCGGTCCTTCTCGATCGCCTTGAGCACGATCCATTCCAGGTCACCGCGCAGGCGGGCGTCGCGCGCGCTCGGGCGCACCGGCTCGCCACGCGCGATCTCCTGCGCAATGGCCTCGGGCGTGATGGCGTCGCGCGTCACCGCGTACGGCCGCGCGCCGGTCAGCAGCTCGTACAGCACGATGCCGAGCGAGTAGACGTCGGTGCGCGCGTCCACGTCGAGCGGCGAGAGCTGCGCCTGCTCGGGGCTCATGTATTCCGGCGTGCCGAGCAGGTGGCCGATGCGCGTATACGCCTCGGCGTCGCCGCCGGCGGCGGTGGGGGCCTTGGCGATGCCGAAGTCGATGTTCCGCGGCGCCGGCCGGCCGTCGATCTCGGCGACCAGGATGTTCGACGGCTTGAGGTCGCGGTGGATGATCCCGCGCAGGTGGGCGTGCTGCACGCCGGCGCAGACCTGCGCGAAGAGCGCCAGCCGCTCGTCATGCGGCAGGCGGCGATCCTCGCAGTACTTCGTGATCGCGACGCCCGCCACGTATTCCATGGCGAAGTAAGGCCGGCCGTCGCCGGTGGTTCCGGCGTCGAAGATGCGCGCGATGTTCGGGTGGGCCAGCATGGCCAGCGCCTGGCGCTCGAGTTCGAAGCGCGCGATCACCTCGCGCGTGCCGACGCCGAACTTGAGGATCTTCAGCGCCACGCGCCGGCGCACGGGTTCCTGCTGCTCGGCCAGGTACACCTCGCCCATCGCGCCCTCGCCGAGGCGCTCGAGGATGCGGTAGGGGCCGATGCGCTGCGGCGTCGCGAGCGGCGCGAGGGAGGCCACGCCGCGCTCCAGGGCTTCCGCGCCGGCGTCATGCGCCGCGAGCAGGCGCCGGACGCGCGCGACCAGCGCGGCATCCGGGCAGGACCCGAGCAGGCGCTCGCGCCCGGGGGCGTCCGCGTCGCGGCAGGCGTCGAACAGCGCCTGTTCGGCGTCCAGGCTCATGCGCCGCGCCGCGAGCCGACGCGTTCGGCGAGCCAGGCGCGCGCGAACACCCAGTCGCGCTTGGCGGTCGCGGGCGAGGTGCCCTGCGCCGCGGCCGCCTCCTCGATGCTCATGCCGGCGAAGTAGCGCAGCTTGACCAGTTCGGCGAGCCGCGGCTTCTGCGCCGCGAGTTCCGCGAGCGCGGCGTCGATCTCGAGCACGTCCACGCCCTCTTCGCCCGCGGGCACGTCCACCCCGGCCAGCGTGACGCGCTCGAGCCCGGCGCCGCGCTTGCCCGCGAGCTTCCTGCGCGCGTGGTCCACGAGGATGCGGCGCATGGCCTCGGCCGCCGCGCCGAAGAAATGCCGCCGGTTCTCCCAGCCGCCGGCGTCGGGCGCGAGGCGCAGGTAGGCCTCGTGCACCAGCGCGGTCGGCTGCAGCGTGTGGCCGGGGGCCTCGCGGCGCATGTTGGCGGCCGCGACCCGGTGCAGTTCGGCATAGACCGCTTCATAAAGGTGCGCATAGGCCGCCTGGTCGCCGCTCCCGGCGGCCTGCAGCAGGCGCGTGACGTCTTTATGAATCAATGACTTATGCGACCGTGAGCCAATTTTCCGCGATTCTACGCATGTATGGCTGAAAGGGGCAGCCGTTGCCCCGGCAACCGGAGAACCAGAGCCATGAATGCTGTCGCCAGGGAAGTCGCCGCCGATACCGCGCGCGCCGCCCGCTATGCCCGCGTCGTCAAGATGTCGAAGAAGGTCGAGTGGCAGATCGACCGCGACCTGATCCGCGGCCGCGAGTTCGACTTCTCGCGCAAGTTCCTGCCGGACGGCCTGTCCCAGGTGGACCGGCTGCCGTTCCTGACGGCCGACGAGGGCCGGCTGCTGTCGCAGGTGCAGGGCCGCAGCTACGCCTACATCTTCGGCCTGGTCGAGCGCTTCATCAGCGCCAAGATGCTGGAACAGAGCCGCGGCCACGTGCTGGGCGACCAGATGGCGCTCGAGGGCCTGGTGCGCTTCTCCGCCGAGGAGATCAAGCACCAAGAGCTGTTCCGGCGCATGGAGACGATGATCGGCGAGCGCATGCCGCCGGGCTACCGGATGGTCGCCGACCCGAATGACGTCGCGCGCGCGGTGCTCGCGGCCTCGACCTGGGCGGTGCTGGCGCTGACCTGCCACATCGAGCTGTTCGTGCAATCGCACTACGACCAGAGCATCGCGCCGCGGCAGGAGATCTGCCCGCTGTTCAAGGACGTGTTCTTCTATCACTGGAAGGACGAGTGCCAGCACGTGATGCTCGACGAGATGGAGTGGACCGCGGAGCACGCGAAGCTCTCCGATGCCGAGCGCGACCGCGCGGTGGACGACCTGATCGGCCTGGTCGGCGCCGTGGACGGCATCCTGCAGGCGCAGGCGGCGGCGGACGTCGAATACTTCCTGGCGATCGCGGGCCGCGAGTTCAGCGCTGCGCAGCGCGAGGCCCTGTCGGCCGGCGTGCTGGGGGCTTATCGCTGGCAGTACATCATCTCGGGCGTGCAGCACATCCACTTCGGCAGGCTGCTCACCTCGATGACGACGGCAGCGCAGATGGCGCGGATCCAGCAGGCGCTGGCGCCGATCATGCAGGGCTGATGACGGGATTTTTCAACCGGACTCAAGAAGGAGGATTCACATGTTCGTGTTCAAGCGTCCGTTCGCGGCGGTTTCGGCGGGACTGCTCACCGCCTGCATCGGGGTGTGCCTCGATGTGGCCTTCGCGTCGGCCTGGACGGCGCAGCATGCTGCGGCCGTGCTCTGACCGGTAGCCCCGGGGACTAGGGAGTCCCCGGGGCCGCCTTCAGGGCGACCCGGTCGATCCATTCTTCGCAGAGCGCGATCGCCTCGGCGGGACGAAACCCCTTCGGATCGAGGCACCACTCCAGCCACAGGCCGTCGAGCATCGCCGTCAGCCCGATGGTCGCGATGCGCGCCTGGAAGCGCGACTTTCCCGCTCCCTTCAGCAGGTCCCTGACCAGCACGCCCGGCAACGCGCCGTATCCGCGGCCCTCCTCCCGGTGCGCGCGGCGCATTTCCGGCGACTGGCGGAACAGTCCCCAGAACACGACCCAGGCGGTCAGCACCTGCGGGTCGAGGTTCGGTTTCGAGAACACGGCCTCGATGAACGCGGACAGCCGCGCCCGTGCCGCGCGCGGCGCCCGGTCCACGGCGGCCTGGAAACCTTCCGACAGCTCGCGGCTGAACTGGCGATAGCTCGCGGCCACCAGCGCGTCCTTGCTGGGAAAGTGATGGTTGATCAGCCCGATCGAGACGCCCGCGCGTGCGGCGATCCGCCGCACCGACAGGCCCTCGTGGCCATGGCGCTTGAGGCTCTCGATCGCCGCGGCCACCAGTTCCTGGCGGCGGTCGCCGGCGCTGCGGCGCTCGTAGCGCACCTTGCGCGCCGCGCTCATCGCGCCAGCGCCGCGCGCGCGGCCAGCAGTCCCGACAGGCCCGTGAGGCCCGGACCGGGATGCGTTCCCGCGCCGCAGAGGTAGAGACCGGGCACCGGCATGGCATGGCGGCCGGCGCCCGCGACCGGGCGCATGAACAGCAGCTGGTCGAGCGCGACTTCGCCGCGCGACACCGCTCCCTCGGTCAGCCCGAAGCGGGCCTCGAGATCCGGCGGCGCGAGCACCGACTGGTGCGCGATGCGCGCGGTGAATCCCGGTACCTGCCGCTCGACCGCGGCCAGCGCTCGTTCCGCCATCGTGCCGCGAGCCGTTTCCCAGTCGCCTGCGCGCAGCCGCCACGGCGTGTACTGCATGCGCAGCATCGCGACGTGCATCCCGGGCGGCGCGAGGTTCGGCTGCGTGACGCTCGGGAATCGCAGTTCGACCACGGGATCTTCGGAGAGCCGGCCGTACTTGGCGTCGTCGTGCGCGCGCTCGACGTGGCGGACCGAGGGCGCGATCCATACGCTGCCTGCGGGCGGCCCGGCGAGGCCCGGGATCGCGGGCAGGCCATTGAGCCCCAGCAGCACGAAGCTCGTCACGCCGCGATGGCGGATGTGGCGCACCGCGTCGATGAACTCGGTGTCGAGGTGCGCGGTGTCCACGAGTTCGAGCAGCGTGTGGCCGACGCCCGCGCCGGAGAGGACGCTGCGGCAGGTGACCTCCGCACCGGAGGCGAGCGTCACGCCTGCGACCCGGTCCTCGCGCACCAGGATCTGCCGCACCTCCGCGCCCGTCTCGAGCAGCACGCCGCAGGAGCGCGCGCGGTCGGCGAGCGCGGTGATCAGCGCCATGCCCCCGGTCTGCAGCCGCAGGCGCTCGCCGAACACGCCGGGCGCCGCGCCGACGTGGCGGTGCAGCAGCGCGAGCGCGGTGCCGCCGGCCATCGGCCCCTGCGGCAGGTCGGCCGTGCCGATCGCAGCCAGCAGTCCCTTCAGGCGCTCATTCTCGAAGCGGTCGTCCAGCAGGTCCGCGAGCGCCATGGGCAGCGTGCGCAGCAGCTCCGCCATGCCGCGTCGCCCGAGCGCGCGGTAACGCAGGCCGAGGCCCGCGAGTGACATCAGCTCGCGGCGGCCCGTCGCCTCGAGCGCGAAGGCCGGCCGGCGGAGCAGTTCGCCCAGGAAGCCCGCGAGCGCGTGCATCCCGGCGGCGAAGGCCGGCCAGGCCGCGGCATCCCTCGCCGAGAATCGCTGCAGGCCTGCCGCCGTCGCGGCGGGCGTGCGGCAGATGGCGAGCGGCCCGGCCTCGTCGAGCGCGATGGCGCAGGGATCCGGCTCGACCGCGGCGGGCAGCATCGCCCCCGTGGCGCGCAGCACGTCCTCGTGCACGTGGCCCAGATCGGCCGCGAGCGGCGCGGCGCGGAACTTCGGCGCGAACTCGAGTTCCCGCAGCGTGCCGCCGGGCTCGCGCTCCGCCTCCAGCACCAGCACGCGCCGGCCGGCGCGCGCGAGCACCGTGGCCGCGACCAGCCCGTCCGCGCTCGCGCCGATCACGACGCTGTCGAAGTCCCGGCTCACGACGATGCCGCTGCTGCCAGTTGCGGCAGGCGTGCGCGGGATCCGGCGGGGTTCCTCGCTCGCAAACTCCGCCGGAACTTACGAGTTTGCTCGCGAGGACCCCGCCACCTCGCGCATGCCTGCCGCAGCAGCATCGGCGTCAGCGCTCGCGCGCCGCGCGCGGCCGGGATCCTGCGAGCGAGCGAATCCGGTCGCCGGCCTGAGCGAGCGAGCATGGATCCCGGCCCCGATGCGCACGCGCGAGCGCCGACGCACTTGCTCATGCGTCCGCCAGGATGCGTTCGGCGGCCAGCTTCCCGGGCGCGCCCATGACGCCGCCGCCCGGGTGCGTGGACGAGCCGCACTGGTAATAGCCCGCGATCGGCGTGCGGTAGCCGGCCCAGCCCACCGCCGGGCGCAGGAAGAAGAGCTGCTGCAGCGCGAGCTCGCCCTGGAAGATGTTGCCCTCGGACAGCCCGGTCTGCGCCTCGATGTCCGTGGGCGTCAGCACCTGCCGGTGCAGGATCGCGCGCCTGAGGTTGGGCGCGTACTCCGCGAGCGTGTCCACCACCGCGTCGCCGAAGGCCTCGCGCTTCGCCTCGGTCCAGCCGCCGTTGACGTGGTACGGACAGTACTGCACGAAGATGCTGGCGACGTGCCGGCCGGGCGGCGCCATGCCCGGGTCGATCATGGACGGGAACACGATGTCCATGTACGGCCGGCGCGAGAACTCGCCGTACTTGGCGTCGTCGTAGGCGCGCTCGAGGTAGTCCACGCTGGGGCTGATCGAAAAGGCGCCCCGGTGCTGCACGCCGACGCCCGGCATGCATGTGAAGTCCGGCAGTTCCGAGAGCGCCAGGTTGACCTTGCCGGAGGAGCCGCGGAAGCGGAAACGCCGGATGTCCGCGACCAGGTCGTCCGGCAGCTCGCGCGCGTCCACGAGGTCGAGGAACGTGCGCCGCGCGTCCAGGCCCGAGACCACGACCGGCGCCTGGTACTCGTCGCCGTTCTCGAGCACCACGCCCGTGGCGCGGCCGCCCTTCACCCGCACCTGCTTCACCGGCGAGCCGGTGCAAAGCGTCGCCCCGCGCGCCTGCGCGGCGGCGGCGATCGCGTTGCTGATCGTGCCGTTGCCGCCCTTGCAGAAGCCCCAGGCACGGTAGGCGCCGTCGATCTCGCCCATGTAATGGTGCAGCAGCACGTAGGCCGAGCCCGGCGAACGCGGGCCCATGAAGGTGCCGATGATGCCGCTCGCCGACTTGGTGGCCTTCAGCGGCCCGCACTCGAACCATTCGTCGAGGTAATCGGCCGAGCTCATCGTCATGAGCTTCCACAGCGCGTGGAACTTCTCCTCGCCGAGCGACTTGAAGTGCCCGCCCAGCTTCAGCAGGCCGCGCAGGTCGGCCGGCGCGAGCGAGGTCGGGTCGGGCGGGATCATGCCGAGGATCGGCTTGACCGCGCGCGCCATCAGCGACATCAGCCGGCCGAACTCGGTCACGGCCTCGGCATCCAGCGGCGAATGGCGGCAGATCTCGCGCCGGGTCAGGTCGGCGTCGCCCCACATCGCGAAGTAGTCGCCGTCCGGCAGCGGCGTGACCGTGCTCTCGAGCGGCAGGATCTGCATGCCGTGCCTGGGCAGCTCGAGGTCCCGGATGATCTCGGGGCGCAGCAGGCTCACGACGTAGGAGAACACCGAGAACGTGAAGCCCGGGAACAACTGCTCGCTGACCGCGGCGCCGCCGAGCCGCTCGCGCCGCTCCAGCACCACGACCTTCTTCCCGGCGCGCGCGAGATAGGCGGCGTTCACGAGGCCGTTGTGGCCGCCGCCGATGACGATGGCGTCGTAACGGTTCGCGGCGGTCACGCCTTCTTCCTCGCCGGGTCGAAGAATGGCAGCTTGCGCACCCGCGCGTCGGCGCGCAGCCGGCGGTGCTCGACGGTCATCTCCATCTCGACCGGCGTGTCCGGCGCGAAGTGCGGAGCCGACACGTGGGCGAGTGCCAGGTACTTTTTCAGCAGCGGCGACCACACGCCGCTGGAGGCGTAGCCGACCTGGCGGCCGCCGCGGTAGAGCGGCACGCTCGCGCGCCAGGCCACCATGGGCAGCGCCGGCGTCAGGTCCACGTCGCGGTACAGCCGTTCGAACGAGTCCCAGTCCACCTCGATGCCGACGAAGCGCCAGGCCGGGCCGCGCGCCTTCTCCGCGGCCAGCGCCCGGCGGCCATTGAATGGCGCCTTGTCGAGCGTCACCGACCAGTCGAGCGACAGCTCGAAGGGCGTGGATTTCTGCGCCTCGATCATCGCGCGGTGCGCCGAGTGGTAGTCCACGTCCAGCATCACGAGTCCCGCCTCGATGCGCGCGACGTCCAGCGCCCAGATGCCGGCGGGCATGATGCCGTAGTCCGCCCCGCGGGCCGTCAGCGCGTCCCAGACCGCGATCGCGCCCTGTGCCGGCACCCAGATCTCGTAGCCCAGGTCGCCGGTGTAGCCGGTGCGCGAGACCTGCACGTCCACGTCCGCGATGCGGTTGTCCATCATGCGGAAGTACCTGAGCCCGTCCACGGGATCGCGCAGTGCGGCATTCAATATCGCGCGCGACAGCGGCCCCTGCAGCGCCAGCGCGCCCCACTGTTCCGAGACGTCCTCGAGGCGCACCTCCATGCCGTATGCGTTGCGGTGCAGCCAGCGCAGCCCGGGTTCCGCCGACGTCATCCGGTACGACTGCCCGTCGAGGCGCGTGATGGTGCCGTCGTCGATGACCTTGCCGCGGGCGTCGCACCAGCTCATGTAGATGACCTGGCCCGGCTGCGTCTTCGCGACGTCGCGCGTCACCACGCGGTCGAGCAGCCGGGTCGCGTCGCGGCCGGACACCCGGTACTTGTGTAGCGGCGAGACGTCGAACAGCGCGGCGGCGTTCCTGACCGCGGCGTACTCGCGGTCGTGCGTGAACTCGTAGCAGCTCGCGGCCGCATACCCGGCCCAGCGGCGCCAGTTCTGGCCCTGCATCAGCGGCGCCGTGCGCGCGTGGAAGGGGGTGGTCTTGAGGCTGTGCGGGATGCGCATCGGGGGTCGGCACCGCCGGGGAATGCTTGTTGAACAAGCGTACAACATAAGCCGCAAACCGGTCAACGCGGCTTGATTTGTTGTTGAACGATCGTTTAACTTAGCGGGTCATGAACGCGCCCGCCGGACCCGCCGCCGACTTCAACCTCGCCGACCTGCCGGACGGCGAGCTGGTCGAGCAGATGTTCGACGACCTCTACGACGGCCTCGCCGACGAGGTCGTCGAGGGCGTCAGGATCCTGCTGGCGCGCGGCTGGGACGCCAGGCGCGTGCTCGACGAGGCCCTGGTCGGCGGCATGAACATCGTGGGCGCGGATTTCCGCGACGGCATCCTGTTCGTCCCGGAAGTGCTGCTCGCCGCCAACGCGATGAAGGCCGGCATGGCGGTGCTGAAGCCGATCCTGACCGAGACCGGGGCCGAGCCGGTCGGCAAGATGGTCATCGGCACGGTCAAGGGCGACATCCACGACATCGGCAAGAACCTGGTCGGCATGATGATGGAAGGCGCCGGCTTCGAGGTCGTGGACCTCGGCATCAACACCCACGCCGACACCTACCTGGCGGCGCTGCGCGAGCACCAGCCGGACATCCTCGGCATGTCGGCGCTGCTCACGACCACCATGCCGTACATGAAGGTCGTCATCGATGCGATGAAGGAACAGGGGCTGCGCGACGGCCACATCGTGCTGGTCGGCGGCGCGCCGCTCAACGAGGAATTCGGCCGCGCCATCGGCGCGAACGCCTACTGCCGCGACGCCGCGACCGCGGTCGAGACCGCCAAGCGCCTGGTGCAGGAGCGGCGCGCGGCGCGCGCCTGAGGCGCGGGGCACGGCGATGCCCTCCCCGGTCCTCGTCATCGGCTGCGGCGCCCTCGGGCGCGAGCTGCACGCGCTGCGCCGCATGAATGGCTGGTCGCACGTGACACTGCGCTGCCTGCCCGCGGAACTGCACAACCGGCCGGAGCGCATCGCGCCCGCGCTGCGCGCGGCGATCGCGGAAGGCAAGCGCGACTTCGAGCACGTGTTCGTCGCCTACGCCGACTGCGGCAGCAAGGGCGAGATCGACCGCGTGGTCGCCGAGTACGGCATCGAGCGCCTGCCCGGCGCGCACTGCTACGAGTTCTTCGCGGGCAGCGAGGCGTTCCACGCGCTCGCCGGGGCCGAGCCCGGCACCTTCTATCTGACCGATTTCCTGGCGCGGCACTTCGACCGCCTCGTGCGCCGCGGCCTCGGCCTCGACCGGCATCCGGAACTGATGCCGGACTACTTCGGCAACTACCGCCGGCTCGTGTACCTGTCGCAGGCCGACGACCCGGAGCTCGACGCGCGCGCGCGCGCGCATGCCCGCTTCCTCGGGCTCGCCTACGAGCGCCGCCACTGCGGGTTCGGCCCCTTCGACCGCGCGGTCACGGAGCACGTGGTGCAATGGCGAAGCTGACCAGCATCTTCTGGCGCGACATCCCGGCGCAGGTGATCGGCCAGGCCGGCCGCACCCGCGTCAAGCGCGAGCTGCCGCCGCGCTTCGCGCAGGCGATCGACCGCGCCGCCATGCGCGCCAGCCGCGGCGCCAGCGACGCCTACCTGGCCGACTGGCGGCGCGAGACCGAGGAAGCCGAGGGCGACCTCGAGCAGCTGGTCGCCGCGCGCGCGGCCGAGCTGGAGCGACGCTTCCCGGACGAATTCCTCGAGTCGGTCGTCAAGGCCGGCGGACTGATCGATCGCGCCGGAGGCGTCGCCCCATGACCCGCACCGTCATCGGCTCCAGGAGCCGCACCGTCACGATCGGCTTCGACGAGCCCTTCGTCGTGATCGGCGAACGCATCAACCCGACCGGCCGCAAGCTGCTGGCCGGGGAAATGAAGGCCGGCGACTACGGCCGGGTCGTGGCGGACGCGCTGGCGCAGGTCGAGGCCGGCGCCCGGGTGCTCGACGTCAACGCCGGCATCCCGCTGGCCGACGAGCCGAAGATCCTCGCCGACTGCATCCGCCTGCTGCAGTCGGTCACCGACGTCCCGCTGTGCATCGATTCCTCGATCGTCGAGGCGCTGGAGGCCGGGCTCGCCGCCTACGAGGGCAAGGCGCTGCTGAACTCCGTCACCGGCGAGGAGGAGCGCCTCGAGCGCGTGCTGCCGCTGGTGCGCAAGTACGGCTGCGCGGTCATCGCGATCAGCAACGACGAGACCGGCATCTCCCAGGACATCGACGTGCGCTTCCAGGTGGCGCGCCGCATCGTCGAGCGCGCGCGCGACCACGGCATCCCCGCGAGCGACGTGGTCGTGGACCCGCTGGTGATGCCGGTCGGCGCGATCAACGATGCCGGCCGCCAGGTGCTCGCGCTGGTGCGGCGCCTGCGCGAGGAGCTCGGCGTCAACACGACCTGCGGCGCCTCGAACCTCAGCTTCGGCCTGCCGGACCGCAACGGGCTGAATGCCGCCTTCATCGGCATGGCGATCGGCGCCGGCATGACCTCCGCCATCACCAACCCGCTGCACCCGGAACTGATGCAGGCCGTGCGCGGCGCCGACGTCGTCATGGGCCACGACCCGCAGTGCGCGGCGTGGATGCGCCATTACCGCGAGCCGCCGCCCGAGGGCGGCGAGGCGCGCGGCCGGCGCAGCAACCGGCGCAACCGTGCGCCGGGCGCGCCGGCGTGAGCGGCCGATGAACGGCGGCGCGCAGGACCCGCTGGTCGTCTTCTCGCCTTCCGGCAAGCGCGGCCGCTTCCCGCGCGGCACGACCGTGCTCGCGGCGGCGCGGGCGCTCGGCGTCGATCTCGATTCGGTTTGCGGCGGCCGCGCCCTCTGCACGCGCTGCCAGGTGCAGGTGGTGGACGGCGAGCTGGCCAAGCACGGCATCGTCTCGCGCGCCACCAGCGTGAGCGCCGAGGGCCCGGCCGAATCCCGGCTGCGCAAGCGCCTCGGCATCGCCGCCGGCCGGCGCCTGGGCTGCCAGGCCCGCGTGCAGGCCGACGTCGCGATCGACGTGCCGCCCGGCAGCCAGGTGCATCACCCCGTGGTGCGCAAGCCTTTCGAGGCGCACGACATCGAGCTGAACCCGGTGCTGCGCGCATTCTTCGTCGAGGTCGCGCAACCGGACATGCAGGATCCGAGCGGCGACCTCGAGCGCCTGCTGGCGGCATTGCGCGCCGAGTGGCGGCTGGAGGGTCTCTCGATCGCGCTGCCGGCGCTGCATGCGCTGCAACGGACGCTGCGCGAGGGCGGCTGGCGGGTCACGGTCGCGGTCCGCGACGGGCGCGAAATCGCGGCGGTCTGGCCCGGTTTCCGCGACCGCCTGGCCGGCGCCGCGGTGGACGTCGGGTCGACCACGATCGCCGTGCACCTTTGCGACCTCGCCAGCGGCGAGGTCATCGGCAGCGCCGGGCGCATGAACCCGCAGATCCGCTTCGGCGAAGACCTGATGAGCCGCGTGTCGTACATCATGATGAATCCGGGCGGCGAGGCCGGGCTCACGCGCGTGGTGCGCGAGGCGATCACCGAATTGATCGCGGCAGCGGCGCAGCAGGCGGGACTCGAGGCCGCCGACGTGCTCGAGGTGACGCTGGTCGGCAACCCGGTCATGCACCACCTCGCGCTCGGGCTGAACCCGGTGGAGCTCGGCACGGCGCCGTTCGCGCTCGCGACCGACGAGGCCGTCGACGTGCCGGCCGCCGCGCTCGGCCTCGGCATCCACCCGGGCGGGCGCGTCTATGCCCTGCCCTGCATTGCCGGCCACGTCGGCGCGGACGCCGCGGCGGTGCTGCTGGCGGAGGCGCCCTGGGAGCGCGACGAGGTCTCGCTGATCGTGGACGTCGGCACCAACGCCGAGATCGTGCTCGGCAACCGGCAGCGGCTGCTTGCGGCCTCCAGCCCGACCGGCCCCGCGTTCGAGGGCGCGCAGGTGAGCGGCGGCCAGCGCGCGGCGCCGGGCGCGATCGAGCGCGTGCGCATCGACCGGGCCACGCTGGAACCGCGCTTCAAGGTGATCGGCTGCGAGCCCTGGTCGGACGACCCCGCCTTTGCGTCGCAGCTGCCCGCGGCGGGCGTCACCGGCATCTGCGGCTCCGGCATCATCGAGGCGATCGCCGAGATGTACCTCGCGGGGCTGCTGCTGCCGGACGGCACGATCCCGGGATCCATGGCGGCGCGCAGCGCACGCGTCGTTCCCGAGGACCGCACTTTCTCCTACCTGCTGCACGCCGGCACGCCGGAGCTGCGCATCCGCCAGAACGACGTGCGCGCGATCCAGCTCGCCAAGGCCGCGCTCTACGCCGGCGCGAAGCTGCTGATGGACCGCTTCGGCGTGCAGAGAGTGGACCGCATCCGCCTGGCGGGAGCGTTCGGCTCGCACATCGACGTCAAGTACGCGATGACGCTCGGCATGATCCCGGACTGCGCGCTCGAGGCCGTCTCCTCCGCCGGCAACGCGGCCGGCACCGGCGCGCGCATCGCGCTGCTGGACGCGGCATCGCGGCCGCTCATCGAGGAGCGCGTGCGGCGGGTCGAGAAGGTGGAGACCGCGATCGAGCCCGACTTCCAGCGGCACTTCGTCGCCGCCATGGCCATCCCGCACGGCACCGACCCGTATCCGGAGCTCGCCAAGGCGGTGGCCCTGCCCCGGCCAACCGCGGGCGCGCCCGAGGCCGGACGGCGGCGTGCGAGGCGCCGGCCATGACCGCGGCGCCGGCGGCCGGCCTCGGCGCGCCGCAGTGGCGCGCGCTCGCGCACGCGTTGCACGAGACCTACCTGGAGGTGTTCCCGAGCCCGAGCATCGAGCAGCGCCTCGCCGTCCTCGAGCCGGGCGCCTGGGTCGCCGTGACCTGCTCGCCGACCCGGGGCGTCGAGCCGACGCTCGAGCTGTGCGCGCGCCTCGCCGCGCGCGGGTTTCGCCTGGTGCCGCACGTCGCGGCGCGCATGGTGCGCGATCGCGCGCATCTCGGCGGGATCCTGCGCCGCATCGCCGATCTCGGCATCGACAGCATCTTCGTGCCCGGCGGCGACGCCCCGCAGCCGCTCGGCCGCTACTCCCGTGCGCTGGACCTCCTGCGCGACATCGCGGAGCACGATCACCGCCTGCGCCACGTCGGCGTCGCGGCCCATCCCGAGGGCCATCCGGCGGCCGACGACGGGACGCTGTGGCGCGAACTCGTGGCGAAGCAGGCCTGCGCGAACTACCTGGTCACGCAGATGTGCTTCGACGCCCCGCGGCTCGTCGCCTGGCTGCGCGACATCCGCGCGCGCGGCATCACGCTGGCGGCATGGATCGGCCTGCCGGGCGTGTTCGACCGCCGTGCGCTGCTGGCCGCGTCGCTGCGCATCGGGGTCGGGGCCTCGCTGCGCCAGCTGCGCCACCGTGGCGGCGTCATCGGCCGCCTGCTCGGGCCCAGGTCCTACCGGCCCGATGCGCTGCTGTACGGGATCGCGCCCGCGCTCGCGGACGGCTCGCTCGGCATCGCCGGATTCCACCTGTTCTGCTTCAATGCCGTCGCGCAGTCGGAGGACTGGCGCCGCCGGTTCATCGCCGGCTGCCAGGCGCACCAGACCGGAGCCGCACCATGAGACCGACCATCCAGATCCTGAGTCCCGAGCTGATCGCCTCCATCCTGGCCGAGGCAAAGCGCATCATGGCGGAGACCGGCATGGAGATCCGCGGCGAGCGGATGCGCCGGCGCCTGCTCGACGCCGGTCTCAGGACCGATGCGGGCGGGCGGGTGCTGTTCCCGGCGGAGGTCGTGGACCGCGCGATCGCCTCCGCACCGAAGTCCTTCACGCTGTTCGACCGCGACGGCAACCCGCACGCCGAGATCGGCGGCTGGAACGTGCATTTCATCCCGGGCTCCAGCGGCCTCAAGATCATGGACCATCGCAGCGGCGAGACCCGGCTCGCGAACTCGACCGACTTCGTCGAGTACGCCCGGCTCTGCGACGGGCTGCCGCACATCCCCTACCTCGCGACCGCGTTCTCCACCAATGCCGACATCGAGCCCCAGGTGTCGGACGCCTGGCGCCTGTACATGGTGCTGACCAGCTCGAAGAAGCCGGTGGTCTCGGGCGCCTTCAGCGAGCACGGCGTGCCGCGCATGGCGGACATGATGCAGCTGTTCCGCCGCGATCGCGCCGAGCTGGTCGCCAAACCGATGGCCATCTTCACGATCACCGCCACCGGCAACTTCCGCTACAGCGAGGATTCCTGCCAGAACCTGCTCGACTGCGTCGAGGCCGGCATCCCCGTCGAGATCGTGCCGGTCACCCTGATGGGACTGATCGCGCCCGTCACGCTGGTGGGCGCGCTCGTGTTCCACTGCGTGGACGTGCTGACCGGCATCACCATGGCGCAGATCGTGAAGCCCGGAACCCCGGTGCTGTTCGGGGGCGCGCCGGCGACCTTCCACATGAAGGCCGCGAGCTCGCCGATGGCCGCGATCGAGGCGCAGCGCCTGAACGTCGCCTACGTGACGCTCGCGAAATCGCTGGGCCTGCCGACCCAGGCCTACATGGCGCTGTCCGACGGCAAGTTCCTCGACGCGCAGGCGGGCGCCGAGACCATGACCAGCGCGATGCTCGCCGCGCTCGCCGGCGTCAACTCGGTCTCCGGCCCCGGCATGCTCGACTACGTGCTGACCTTCAGCCTGCCGAAGCTCGTGTTCGACAACGAGGTCTGCGGGCAGTGCCTGCACTTCGTGCGCGAGGTGCGCGTGCAGGACGACCTGCCGGCGGGAGACCTGGTGCAGCAGTTGAGGCAGAATGACCACCTGATCACCGCGCCGCACACGCTCAAGCACTGGCCGCAGGAGCTGTATCTGACCGACCCGGTCATCGACCGCGAGAACCGCGAGGCCTGGATCAAGCAGGGCTCGAAGGATCTCTACCGCCGCGCCTGCGAACAGGTGGACCGGCGCCTGGCGGCCTACGTGCCGGTCATGACCGACGGCGCGGCGGATGCGGAGCTGCGGCGCCTCGTCACGAGCGGCCTGCGCGAGCAGACCGAACTGCCGCCGCTGCCGCCGCCGCCCGAGCATGCCGCCGTCGAAGCCGTCGCCGGACGCCGCGGGCGGCCCGGCCGCCGCCGTTCATAGAAGGTGACCGCCGCATGAAACCCATCACCGACGTGGTCCGGGCGCTCGACATCGATGCTGCCAGCCTCGAGCTGTACGGCCGTTACAAGGCGAAGCTGCCGCTGGCCGCGTTCTCCGGCCTTCCCCGGCGCGGCAAGCTGGTGCTGGTGTCGGCGATCACGCCGACGCCGGCCGGCGAAGGCAAGACCACGACCAGCATCGGCCTGGTGCAGGGACTCACCAAGATCGGCGTGCGCAGCGCCGCGGCGCTGCGCGAGCCGAGCCTCGGCCCGGTCTTCGGGATGAAGGGCGGCGGCGCCGGCGGCGGCGCCTCCGAGGTGCTGCCGGTGATGGACATCAACATGCACTTCAACGGCGACTTCCACGCCGTGTCGAGCGCGCACAACCTGCTGGCCGCGATGGTGGACAACGACCTGCACCATGGCGGCAAGTCTTCGCGCCTCGATCCGCGGCACGTGACCTGGAAGCGCGTGATGGACATGAACGACCGCGCGCTGCGCTCCATCATCGTCGGCCTCGGCGGCCGCAGCGAGGGCATCCCGCGCGAGACCGGCTTCGACATCACGGCCGCGAGCGAAGTCATGGCCGTGCTGTGCCTGGCGGACGGCATTCCCGACCTCAAGGCGCGGCTGGGCCGCATCGTCGTGGGCTACGACCGCGAAGGCAAGCCGGTCACGTCGCGCGACGTCGGCGCGGTGGGCGCCATGGCGGCCCTGCTGGCGCAGGCCATCAAGCCCAACCTGGTGCAGACCACCGAGGGCGCGCCCGCCTTCGTCCACGGCGGGCCGTTCGCCAACATCGCGCACGGCACCAACAGCATCACCGCGACCAAGGCGGCGCTCGCCTTCGCCGACGTGGTCGTGACCGAGGCCGGCTTCGCGTTCGAGCTGGGCGCGGAGAAGTTCTTCGACATCAACTGCCGCTACGGCGGCTTCGCGCCCGCCTGCACCGTGCTGGTCGCGACCATCCGGGCGCTCAAGATGCACGGCGGCAAGCCGCTGGCCGAGGTCTCGCAGCCCGACCCGGCGGCGATGCTGCGCGGCTTCTCCAACATGGAAAAGCACGTCGAGAACATCCGCCGCTTCGGCCAGCCCTGCGTGATCGCCATCAACCACTTCCCGACCGACACCGACGACGAGGTCCGCGTGCTGCAGCAACACTGCCGCACGCTCGGCGTCGAGGCCGTGGAGGCGCGGCCGTTCAGCGAGGGCGGCTCCGGCTGCACCGCGCTCGCGGCGGTGGTGCGCGACATGGTGGCGGCCAACGAGCCGCGCTTCACGCCGCTGTACGACTGGAACGACCCGATCGAGAAGAAGATCGCGACCGTCGCGCGCGAGATGTACGGCGCCCAGGCCGTCGACTACACGGCGCGCGCGCGCCGCGACCGCGACCAGCTCGAGAAGGCGGGATTCGGCAAGCTGCCGGTGTGCATCGCGAAGACGCAGCAGTCGCTGTCCGACAACCCGGCGCTGCTCGGGCGGCCGAAGGACTTCCTGGTCACGGTGCGCGAGATCCAGCTCGCGGCCGGCGCCGGCTTCGTGATCCCGATCACCGGCGAGATCATGCGCATGCCGGGGCTGCCGCGCGAGCCGATGGCGACGCGCTTCGACCTCACCGACGCGGGCGAGATCACCTTCAGCCGCTGAGGCTCGCCGGGTCCACCCCGTGCTGCGCGCAGGCCGCGGTGACCGTGTTGCGCAGCAGGCAGGCGATGGTCATCGGCCCGACGCCGCCCGGCACCGGCGTGATGGCCCCCGCCACCCGCACGGCAGCCTCGAAATCGACGTCGCCGACCAGCTTCTCGCGCGGCCCGTCCGGCGTGTCGACGCGGATGCGGTTGATGCCGACGTCGATCACGGTCGCCCCGGGGCGTATCCAGTCGCCCTGGATCATGCGCGGCCGCCCGATCGCCGCGACCAGGATGTCCGCGCGCCGGCATTCGTCGGCGAGGTTGCGCGTGCGCGAATGGGCGACCGTCACCGTGCAGTGCTCGCGCAGCAGCAACTGCAGCATCGGCTTGCCGACGATGTTGGAGCGGCCGACGACCAGCGCGTTCAGCCCGGCCAGCGCGGGCAGCGTCTCCTTGAGCAGCAGCAGGCAGCCGAGCGGCGTGCAGGGAACCATGCCGGCGCCGCGCGCCGCCAGCAGCCCGGTGTTGACGATGCTGAAGCCGTCGACGTCCTTGTGCGGGGCGACGGCATCCGTGACCGCCGCCTCGTCGACCTGCTTCGGCAGCGGCAGCTGCACCAGGATGCCGTGCACGGCGGGGTCCGCGTTGAGCCGTGCGACCTCCGCGAGCAGGCCGGCCTGCGAGACCGCGGCCGGCAGCCGCGTCTCGAAGGACCGCATGCCCGCCTCGCCCGTCTGCCGCACCTTGTTGCGCACGTAGACCTGGCTCGCCGGGTCCTCGCCGACCAGCACGACCGCGAGTCCCGGCACCAGCCCGTGGCGCGCGACCAGCGCCGCGACCTGGCGCGCGACCCCGGCGCGGATCCGCGCCGCGGCCGCCTTGCCATCGATCAGCCGGGCCGCGCCGGGGGTCCCGACGCCGCCGGAGTCACGTTCTGGCATCCCTCGCACCTCGTGCCATACTGATGGCGACGAGCGTAACCGAAGCTCCGGCACCAGTGCCAAACCGCGAGTCCCGATGAACGCAGAGCGCCAAGGCCGCCCGGTCCGCGAGGTGTCGATCGAGGCCATGCGCGACGAGCGCCTGAGCCCGCGCCAGGACGTCGTCGTCGTCGAGGAGCCGCTCGAAATCCGCGTGGCGCAGGCCGGCGAGGCCGGCCCCGGCGCCGCCGTGTCCATCACCATGCGCACGCCAGGCCAGGACGTCGAGCTGGCGGTGGGCTTCCTGCACGGCGAGGGCATCATCCGTTCCCGCGAGGACGTCGCGGCGAGCCGGCTCTGCGGCCCCGCCGGCAACGTCGTGCGGATCCAGCTCGCCGCCGGGGCGACCCTCGATCCCGCGCGCATGCAGCGCAACTTCTACACGACCTCGAGCTGCGGCGTCTGCGGCAACGCCTCGCTCGAGGCCGTCGAGCGCATGCTGCGCTCGCCGCGCGTGGACGCGACGCTGACGGTGAACGCCGCGCTGCTCGAGTCGCTGCCGGCGCGCGCGCGCGCCGGGCAGGACGTGTTCCGCGAGACCGGCGGCCTGCATGCGGCCTGCCTGTTCGACGGCGCGGGCCGGCTGCTCGACCTGCGCGAGGACGTGGGCCGGCACAACGCGCTCGACAAGCTGGTGGGCGCCAGGCTGCTGGCCGGCGAGCTGCCGTTGTCGCAGTGCGTGCTGCTGCTGTCCGGGCGCGCGAGCTTCGAGCTGCTGCAGAAAGCCGCGGCCGCCGGGATCCCGGTGGTCGCCGCCGTGGGCGCGCCATCGTCGCTGGCAGTGGACCTCGCCGGGCGCACCGGCATCCTGCTGGTCGGGTTCCTGCGTGACCGCTCGTTCAACGTCTACGCGCACCGGGAGCGCCTGCGATGAGCGGCGCGGCGGCGCCGGCCGGCGCGCTGGACGAAGGCCGGATCCTCGCGATCGTCGGGCGCCACCGGCATCGCGACGGCCCGCTGCTCGAGATCCTGCACGAGGTCCAGGCAGACCTCGGCTGCGTGCCTGCCGCGGCGGTGCCCGTGATCGCCCGCGCGCTCAACCTGTCGCGCGCCGAGGTCCACGGCGTCGTGACCTTCTATCATTACTTCCGCAGCGCGCCCGCGGGACGGCAGGTGCTGCGCCTGTGCCGGGCCGAGTCCTGCCAGGCCGCCGGCTCGCGCGCGCTCGAGCGCCATGCACAGGAGCGGCTCGGCATCGGCTTCGGCGAGACGACCCCGGACGGGGCCATCACGCTGGAGGCGGTGTACTGCCTCGGGCTCTGCGCCTGCTCGCCTGCGGCGATGCTCGACCGGGAAGTCCACGGCCGCCTGACGCCCGATCGCCTCGATGCGCTGCTGGATGCCCGCGCAAGGGCGAAGCCATGAGCGTCAGGGTCTGGGTGCCGCGTGACGCCGGCGCGCTCGCGCTCGGCGCCGGGGCGACCGCGCGCAGGCTGCTGGCGGAAACCGGCGCTGCCGGAACGCCCATCGACCTGCGCCGCAACGGCTCGCGCGGCCTGTACTGGCTCGAACCGCTGGTGGAAGTCGAGTGCGCGGCCGGCCGCATCGCGTACGGACCGGTCGCGGAGCGCGACGTGCCGGGCCTGCTGGCTGCGGGCATGCTGCAGGGCGCGGCGCACCCGCTGCGGCTAGGCCCGATCGAGACGCATCCCTGGCTCGCGACGCAGCAGCGCCTCACCTTCGCGCGCGTCGGGCGCATCGATCCGCTGGACCTCGAGGCCTATCGCGCGCACGGCGGCTATCGCGGCCTCGCGCGCGCATTCGAGCTGGGTCCCGGCGGCACCGTCGCCGAGGTGCTCGAGTCGGGCCTGCGCGGCCGCGGCGGCGCGGCCTTCCCCACCGGCATCAAGTGGCAGACCGTGCAGCGCCAGCCGCCGGGACAGCGCTACATCGCCTGCAACGCAGACGAGGGCGACTCCGGCACGTTCTCGGACCGCATGCTGATGGAAGGCGACCCGTTCACGCTGATCGAGGGCATGACGATCGCGGGCATCGCGGTCGGCGCGACGCGGGGATACATCTATCTCCGGGTCGAGTACCCGCACGCCCACGAGGTGATGGGCGCCGCGCTCGCGGCGGCGCGCGCGGCAGGCTGCCTCGGCGCCGACGTGCTGGGCAGCGGCACGAGTTTCGACATCGAGCTGCGGCTCGGGGCCGGCGCCTACATCTGCGGCGAGGAGACCTCGATGCTCGAGAGCCTCGAGGGCCGGCGCGGGGAAGTGCGCGTGCGCCCGCCGCTGCCCGCCGAGAAGGGACTGTTCGGGGC
>DATBMQ010000152.1:0-8572 GCA_036554765.1 Steroidobacteraceae bacterium
CGGTGATAGCTGAGGATCTGCTTCGACAGCACCTTGTCGCGCGACAGCATCATGCCGCGCGGATTGCAGCCGGTGTACGGCTGGCGCAGCAGCTCGAGGTAGGCGACCACGTGCTGGTCGTAAGTGACGATGCCGCCGAACTCCTCGAGCAGGTTGAAGCAGACCTGCGGCTTCCAGTCCTGGATCGTGGTGCGCAGCTCGGTGAGGCTGTCGCCGATGCCGATAGGCCGCACGTCGTGGCCCATCCTGCGCAGGCAACTGGTGACGTCGAACTCGGTCTGGTACTCGGCGGCCTGCTGCTCGGAGACGCCGCGCAGCGTTTCCGGCGGCACCAGCGTCTCGTGCACCAGCACCAGGATGCGAAGCTTCTTCACAGCGACAGCCGCGGCCCGCGCTGCCGCATGGTCCGCCCGACCTGGTTCGCGATCAGGCGCTCCGCCCGCCGCAGCGCCTGCCTGCGGCTGCCGCGGACCCGCAGCCCGAGCGCGCGGCAGCGGCCGATCACCATGGCGATGACCTCCTTCGCCAGGTAGTCGCTGACGTCGAGGCGCGTCGCGATCCGGCGCGCGAGCGCCGGCGTCGCCCGGCGCAGCAGGCCGGTCGCGGAACCGCCGCGACGGCGCGCGCCGGCCGCCGCGAACAGCCGCCGCAGCGCGGTGTCCAGCGCCCGCGGATTCGGCCCGCGCTCGCCGCGCAGCAGGTCGGCGTAGTGCTGGCCGAGCGTCTGGCGCATCCCGGAGAGCGGCTCGACCTGGCGCCGCGAACGCACCGCCGGTGGCCGGTCGCGTGCCTCGGCCAGCAGGCGATCGACGCACTCGAGCTTCGCGAACGCCGGCCAGTTGCGGTAGCGGTTGCGCCAGCCGGAGCCGGGCGTGAGCCACACGGCGAACGTCTCCGCGAAGTCCTCGGCCGGGTGCGCCTGCGCATACCAGCCGCCGAGGTACTGCACGTAGCGGCGGCTGCCCGGACGGGGCCGGTACGTCAGCGGATAGGGCTGCGACGCCGGGCCGAAGGCCTCGCGCCAGGCGCGCCTGCGCCGCAGGCGCCAGGCCGTGTCGATCGCGTGGCCCGCCTCGTGGCGCAGGATCTGCATCAGCTCGCGCGAGTTGCCGCCCTCGACCTCGCCGATGAAGCGCCAGTGCAATGCCTTGAGCCTGGGATGCATGAGGTAGAACGGCAGCGCAATGCCCGGCACGCCGTCGGGCGAGAACCACTCGAGCGAGATCCAGCAGTGCGGCCGCACCGGCAGGCCCTGCGCAGCGAGCTCCGCGTACAGGCGGCGCACCAGGGCCTCGACCGGTGTGCCCTCGATCCGCAGGCCGAGGTCGCACAGCCGCACGTCGAGCAGCCGGTCATCCGGGTAGTGCGCCCAGTCCGGCTGCAGGTCCCGCTGGCGCCGGTCGCGCCGCATCACGTCGAGGCTCCGGCGGCGGGTGCCGAGGCGAACAGCGCATCCGCCAGCGCGACGATCTCCTCGCCGCGTGCGAGGCCCGCGCGCCATGCCGCGGGCAGCGCGGACGCGCCGTAGAAGGCGCCCGCCAGCTGGCCCGTGATCGCGGCGACCGTATCGGCTTCCCCGCCCAGGCCGGCCGCCGACTGCAGGCACTGGCGCAGGTCGTGGCCGGCCTCGAAAGACCAGAGCGCGGCCTCGAGCGCAGCCGCGGGTTCCTGGCCGTGCGGCACGAACCGTCGCGGGCGCCGGCCGCGCCAGGCGCCTTCCGCGACCTCGCGGATGCCCGGCCTGAGCGGTGCGGCGTCCCACAGGCCGGGTGACGGGCCGTACATCGGCCCGAGCAGCGCGTCCTTGCTGGCGCCCGCCAGCGCGCCGACGAACAGGGCCGTGAGGTAGCGTGCGGCGTCCAGCGCCAGCGGCGCCTGGTGAGTGATTCGCGTGCAGGCGACGGCCGCATCGAGTGCCGCGCGCGCATCCGCGTGGTGCCAGGCGGCCACCGGTCCAAGGCGCGCGAGCGGCTCGGCGGAAGCGGAAACCGGGTCGTGCGAGCCGGAGAAAGGATTGCCACTCCACTGCGCCGCAGCCAGCGCCCTGGCGGTCGCCGCCGAGATGCCGATGCAGGTGCCCGTGCTCGACCAGTGGCCGTTGCGTTGCCACGACTGGTAGCGCCGGAGCTGGTCCGCGGCGTCGGCGCCGCCGCATTGCACGAGGCTCTCCGCGAGGCAGAGCGCCATCGCGGTCTTGTCCGACCACGCTCCCGGCGGCAGCTGCCGCAGCGCGTTGCCCGCGAAATCCGCGGGCGGCGGCGTATCCGCGCTGCGCGGGCCGAGCGCGGACTGGCCGAGTGCGTCGCCGGCGGCAAGCCCGAGCAGCAGGCCGCGCACCCGGTCGCGCAGGTCGCCGGCCGCGGGCGCCTGCGCGGCGGATACCGGCAGCGCCGCAGATGCGCGGCGGCGCCGCATCCCGAGCGGCCGCCAGTTGCGCACGTACTCGCCCTGCGCCTCGGTCTCGGGAACGGCCGGCCAGCTCTGCGATCGCCGGCTGCCCTGCCAGCAGGCGTTGAGCCTCGCGAGCGCCGCGTCACCGGAGGAGCCTGCCTCCGCGAACCAGCAGCCCGCGACCAGGTTGGTGCGGCCGATCCCGGCGCGGCAGTGCAGGTAGATGCGCCGGCCCTCGGCCAGCGCCGCGTCCAGCTCGTCGAGGATCTCCTGCATCTGCGCCCGCGACCGCGGCAGCCCGTGGTCCCGGATGGGCAGTCGCAGGTACAGCACCGGCGGGTTCGAGAAGGGTCCGGGCAGGAATTCCTCGTAGGGCTCGCGCTCGCCGGGCTCGGTCAGGTCGATGAAGCAGTCGATGCCGGCATCGAGCAGGCGCCGCAGGCGGACAAGCGTCGTTTCCCCGTCCTCGCCCGCGGGATACTCGCCCGCGAGGATGCGGCCGGGCTCGACCCAGTAGCTGTTCGCCAGCGGCGGCGGCGGCTCAGGCGCCCGCATCGCGCCCACGGCGTTCGAGCGCCGCGAAGTCGAAGGCCTGCGGGTCGGCAAGATGCGAAGGCACCACGTTGCAGAGCGCGGTGAAGATCGAGTCGACGCGGCCCGGGCTCTCGCGCTCCCACGCCTCGAGCATGCGCGCGACGGCCACGCGCTGCAGGTTCGGCTGCGAGCCGCACAGCGTGCAGGGGATCAGCGGAAAGCCGCGCGCCCGCGCATAGCGCGCGATCTCGCGCTCCGGCACGTAGCACAGCGGCCGGATCACGACGTTCGCGCCGTCATCGGAGACCAGCTTGGGCGGCATCGCCTTGAGCCGCCCGCCGTGGAACAGGTTGAGGAACAGCGTCTCGACGATGTCGTCGCGGTGGTGGCCGAGCGCGATGCGCGTGAAGCCGTTCTCGCGCGCGAAGCGGTACAGGGCGCCGCGGCGCAGCCGGCTGCACAGGCCGCACTGCGTGCGTCCCTCCGGGATCACCCGCTTCACCACCGAGTACGTGTCCTGCCCGATCTGGTGGAACGGCACGCCGAGGGCGGCGCAGTGCTCCGGCAGCACCTGCACCGGGAATCCGGGCTGCTTCTGGTCGAGGTTGACGGCGGCGAGCTCGAAGCGCACCGGCGCCGCGCGCTGCAGCGACAGCAGCAGGTCGAGCAGCGTGTAGGAATCCTTGCCGCCGGACAGGCAGACCATGACGCGGTCGCCCTCCCCGATCATGCCGAAGTCGGCGATCGCCTTGCCCGCCAGGCCGCGCAGCCGCGCGGCGAGGCGCCGGAAGTTGCCCGAGGTTTCCTGCGCGGCCGGAATCATCGCCTGATTATAGAAAGGGTCAGTATTCCGTGACGTACTTGCGCTCGAGGTAGCGCAGGAAGGGCGTCGCCGTCAGCGGGCGCCCGGTCGCATGCTCGACGAGCTGAGGCACCGGCAGCTTCGCGCCCATGGAATGCACGCGCTCGCGCAGCCAGCCGAGCAGCCCCGCGAACTGGCCGGCGGCGATCTCGGCCTCGATGCCCGGCTGCTCCTCGCGCATCGCCTCCCAGAGCTGCCCGGCGATCACGGCGCCCACGCCGTAGGATGGGAAGTGGCCGAAGGACCCGACCGCCCAGTGGATGTCCTGCAGGCAGCCCTCGAGGTCCGACGCCGGCACCAGCCCGAGCCGGTCGGAAGAGAGCGCGTTCCAGGCATCGCGCAGGTCCTTCACCGGCAGCTCACCCGACAGCAGGCGCCGCTCCAGTTCGTAGCGCATCCAGATGTGCGTCTGGTAGGTGAGTTCGTCGGCGTCCATGCGGTTGGTGCCGCGCTCGACGCGATTGAGCCGGCGGTAGATGTTCTCCTCCGCCCATTCGGGGCCGGCCGCCCCGTAGTGCTTCTCCAGCAGCGGCCGCAGCCAGGTCACGAATGCGCGGCTGCGGCCGACGATCATCTCGAGCAGCAGCGACTGGCTCTCCTCGAGCGCCATGCCGCGGTCCTGCCCGACCGGCTGGTCCAGCCATTCCACCGGCAGGCCGAGGTCGTAGAGCGCCTGGCCGGTCTCGTGCAGCGCGCCCAGCAGGCCCTGGAACGCGTCCTTCTGCACGAAGCGCGTGGTCACGCGCAGGTCGCCCGGCACGCCCTCGGTGAAGGGATGGTCGCTCTCGTCGAAGCGGCCACGGTCGAACGGGAAGCCGAGCGCCTTCATGACGTCGGTACACAAGCCGCGCTGGCGGCTGGCGGAGAAGCGGCCCTCGATCGGCAACGCGGGCGCCGCGGCCTGCAACTCGATGGCCTCGGTCACGAGGCCGGGCAGCCGCTGCGTGAGCGGCGTGAAGATCGCGTCGATGTGCTTCGACATCAGCCCCGGCGTGAACTCGTCGGCGAGCGCGTCCCAGGGCTCGAGCGTGAAGCGCTGCGCCAGCAGTTCGGCCTTGCTGCGCACCAGCTTGATCGTCTCGTCGAGCTGCGGGGCGAGCACGCCGAAGTCGTTGGCCTCGCGCGCCTCGCGCCAGCGCGCCTCCGCGCGCGCGAAGGCCTTCGCCATGCGCGCGACCAGCGAGGGCGGCGTCGCGATCGCGTGGTCGTGCAGCCGGCGCATCTCGCGCAGGTTCGCCGCCTGCCAGTCGGCCAGCGTCGCCGCCCCCGCGTCGGCGCGATCGAGCAGGCGCGCGATGCGCGGCGACACCAGCAGGTTGTGGACCTCGATCTGCAGCGCCGCGAGCTGGTCGCCGCGCAGGTCGGCGCTGCCCCGCGGCATGGTGACCGCCGCGTCCCAGCGCAACAGCGCGAGCACGCCGCGGAAGGCGTGCAGCCTGCGGAACTCCTGCTCGAGTTGCTGGTACGGGGAGCCAGTCGCCACGCGTCTCTCCTGCGACCCCGGCCGGGCGGCAATCCGGGCCCCGCGGACCCCGGCGCGCGCCGTGGTCCGCAGGGTGGGTGGGAACCGGGTTGGAACGGAGGGGGATTCTACCAGCCCGGGGTGCCCGGCACTCCGCGATTCGACATTTATCTGTTATTTTTCAACAGTTTGTGCGCTGTCGGGCTGGCTTGACACCGGCGCAGGCTCGAGCCGGCGCAAGCGCTCGATCAGGCCCGCCAGGTAATGGGGCGAACGGTGGCTGCGCGCGACCAGGGCGTAGACCGCGGGCACCACGAACAGCGTCAGCAAGACCGAGATCGTGGTGCCGAAGAACACCACCACGCCGATCGGCTCGCGCTGCTCGGCGCCGGCGCCGGTGGCGAGCAGCAGCGGCAGCGAACCGAAGGCGGTACAGAGGCTCGTCATCAGCACGGGCCGCAGCCGCACGGTGGCCGCCTGCACCACCGCCTCCACGCGCTCGAGCCCGCGGTCGCGCAGCTGGTTGGCGAACTCGACGATCAGCACGCCGTTCTTCGCCGCGATGCCGATCAGCATGATCATCGCGATCTGGCTGAAGACGTTCAGCGACATGTGCGCGCCGAACAGGTTGTAGATCCACAGCCCGACGAATGCCCCGATCACCGCCAGCGGCACCGTCGTCATGATCACCGCCGGGTGCTTGAAGCTCTCGAACTGGGCGGCGAGCACCAGGAATACGATCGCGACCGCGAACAGGAAGGTGGTCCAGAGCTGCCCCTGCGTGCGCAGGTACTCGCGCGACTCGCCGTCGAACGACAGCCGCGCGGCCGGCGGCAGCTGGTCGCGCACCAGCTCCTGGAAGAAGGCGACCGCCTCGCCCATGGTGTAGCCTGGCGTGAGGCCGGCGCTGATGGTGATCGCCCGCAGCCGGTCGAAGCGATTGAGCTGGATCGGCCCGGCCGTCTCCTCGATCGTGATCAGGTTGGCGAGCGGCACCAGCTCGTTGCCGCGGGTCGAGCGCACGTACAGGTTCTGCAGGTCCGACGGCGTGGCGCGGTCGCCGGCCTGGCCCTGGAGGATCACGCGGTACTCGCGGCCGCGGTCGATGTAAGTCGTCACAACGCGCGAGCCGAGCACGGTCTCGAGCGTGCGGCCGATGGTCTCGAGAGAGACGCCGAGTTCGGCGGCCCGGTCGCGGTCCACCGAGACGCGCAGCTGCGGCTTGCGCTCGCGATAGTTCGTATCCACGCCGGTCAGGCCGGGGTTCGCGCGCGCGGCCTCCAGCAGCACGTCGCTCCACTGGGCGAGCGTCTCGTAGTCCGGGCCCCCGATCACCACCTGCACCGGCCGGCCGCCGCGCGAGCCGAGGCCCTGCGGCGTGAACACGTCCGCGCGTACGCCCGGCAGCTCGGCGAGCTGCGCCGACAGCGAGGCGGCGACCTCGAAGGCACTGCGATCCCGTTCGTGCCAGTCCTCGAGGATCAGGAAGCCGTTCGCCTCGTTGACCTCGGTGGCGCCGCCGAAGCCGGAGCCGATGCGAAGGGAGAAGCGGCGGATGTCACCGTAGCGTTCCTGCTCGCGCAGCAGGATCTGCTCGGCGGCCGCCATCTGCCGTTCGGTGTACTCGAGGCTCGAGCCCTCGGGCGCGACCAGGCTGATGCGCATGGCGCCGCGGTCCTCGGCCGGGGCGAACTCGCGCGGCAGGGTCGCGATCGCGGCCGCGGCCACCGCGACCAGCCCCAGCGTGCCGACGACCACCAGCCAGGGACGGCGGATCAGGCTGCGCAGCCGGCGCTCGTACAGCTGCGCCAGCGCGCGGAAGAAGCCGTCGATGCGCAGCGCGAAGGCGCTGCGCCGCTCCTGCTCGCGGAACATGCGCGAGGCCATCGCGGGCGTCAGCGTCAGCGCGATCAGGCAGGAGAAGGCCACCGCGGCGGCGAGCGTGAAGCCGAACTCGCGGAACAGCCGGCCGATCGCGCCCGGCAGGAACGAGATCGGCACGAATACCGAGATCAGCACCAGCGTGGTCGCGATCACGGCGAAGCCGATCTCGCGGCTGCCGTCGAGCGCGGCCAGCAGCGGCTTCTGCCCCGACTCGATGCGGCGGAAGATGTTCTCCAGCACCACGATCGCGTCGTCCACGACCAGGCCGATCGCCAGCACCATGCCGAGCAGCGTCAGCACGTTGACCGAGTAGCCCATCGCGTCCATGAACAGGAAGGTCGCGATGATCGAAACCGGGATGGTGACGGCCGGGACCAGCGTCGCGCGCAGGTTGCCGAGGAACAGGTAGATGACGATCAGCACCATCGTCAGCGAGATGCCGAGTGCGATCTGGACTTCGCGCAGCGAGGACTCGATGAACACGGCGCGGTCGAAATTGACCGACAGCGCCGTGCCTTCCGGCAGGCCGGGCTGGATGCGGGCCGCGGTTTCGCGCACCTGCCGCGCGACCTCCAGCGTGTTGGCCTTGGACACCTGCTCGATGCCGAGGCTGATGCCCGGCAGGCCCATGGTGCGCGCGACGGTGCGGTCGTTCTCGGCGGCGAGCTCGACGCGCGCGACTTCACCGAGACGCACGACGTAGCCGTCCGGACCGCGCCCGAGCGCGAGCCTGCGGAAGTCCTCGACGTGCGCCAGTCCGGTGTCGGTGCGCAGCGAGAATTCGCGCTCGCTGGATTCCAGGCGGCCGGCCGGCAGCTCGACGTTCTCGCGCCGCAGCGCGTTCTCGATGTCGGCGACCGTGAGCGCGCGCGCGGCCAGCGCCTGGCGGTCGATCCAGATGCGCACCGCCTGGCGCCGCTCGCCACCGATGTTGACGCGCGACACCCCCGGCACCGCCGACAGCTGGTCGATCAGCACGCGCTCGGCGTAGTCGGTCAGCTCGAGCACCGACATCCGGTCGCTGGACAGATTCAGGAAGATGATCGCGTCGGGGCTCGACTCGGCCTTCTGGATCTCGGGCGGGCTCGCCTCCTCCGGCAGGTCGTCGAGCACGCGGCCGACCCGGTCGCGGACGTCGTTGGTCGCCGCATCCACGTCGCGATCAGCGGAGAACTCGATGTTGATCGCGGAACGGCCGTCCCTCGAACTCGAGCGCAGTGCCTCGATGCCCTCGAGCCCGGCGAGGCGGTCCTCGATGACCTGGGTGATCTTGTTCTCGACGATGGCCGCACCGGCGCCGCGGTAGTCGGTCGAGACCGACACGAAGACCGGATCCACTTCGGGGAACTCGCGTACCGCGATGCGCGTCAGCGACACCAGCCCCAGGATCACCAGCATCAGGCTGATGACCGTCGCGAAGACGGGCCGCCGGATCGAGA
>DATBMQ010000172.1:0-10209 GCA_036554765.1 Steroidobacteraceae bacterium
CGGGTCGAAGCCAGGGTCGATCTCGCGGATGCGCTCCTCCAGCGGCGGATGCGTGGCGAAGGCGCGCTGCACGCCCGCGGCGAACAAGAGGTGCGCCACTTCCTCCGCGTCCGTATCCATGAATCGCGAGCCGACGCCCAACGCCCCGATCTTGACCAGCGCGCCGCGCAGGCCGTCGCGGTCGCGCGTGAACTGGATCGCCGAGGCATCCGCGAGCGACTCGCGCTTGCGCGACACCGCCGCCTGGATCAGGCGCCCGAACAACAGGCCGATCCAGCCGAGCACCAGTACGATCAGCGCCGCCAGGCCGATGACGGCGATGGCGCCACCGCCCTTGCGGTTGCCACCGCTGCGCGGCAGGTGCCGCAACACGAAGCGCGCGACCATGGCGACCACGGTGAGGCCGAACAGCCAGCCGATCAGCCGCGTCGACAGGCGCATGTCGCCGTTCAGCACGTGGCTGAACTCGTGGGCGATCACGCCCTGCAGCTCGCTGCGGTTGAGGTTCACCAGCGCGCCGCGCGTGACCGCGATCGCCGCGTTGGCCGTGTTGTGCCCGGCGGCGAAGGCATTGATGCCGGCCTCGCGCTCGAGCACGAACACCTGCGGCACCGGCACGCCGGATGCGATCGCGATCTCCTCGACCACGTTCATCAGGCGCCGGCGCAGCGGGTCGGTGGTGTCGCCGGCGACGCGCGTGCCGCCGAGCGACTGCGCGACCGAACTGCCGCCCGCGGACAGCGAGGCGGTGCGCACCAGGCTGGAGACGAAGATCGTGCCGAGCACGACGATCGTGGAGATAACGATGACCAGCGGGTAGTCGACGAAGCGCACGGTCTCGGCGGTGAGCATGCCGCCGTCGTCGCTGGCCAGGATGCTGACCGCGACCACCACGACCGCGTCGATCGCGACCACGATCGCGCCCACCGCCAGGATGAACAGCAGCACCAGCCAGCGCGACAGGCGCCGGGTCTCGGCCTGCCGCCCGAAGAAGTCCATCGCTCAGCCCGCGGCGCGGATCAGGTGAAGCTGACCTTGGGCACTTCGCGCTTCTGCGGCGACTCGATCTCGAGCAGCTGCGCCGGCTGGAAGTTGAACATGCCGGCGATGACGCTGTTCGGGAACACCTCGCGCTTGTTGTTGTAGCCCATCACCGAGTCGTTGAACGCCTGGCGCGCGAAGGCGACCTTGTTTTCGGTCGTGGTCAGCTCCTCGGAGAGCTGCATCATGTTGCGGTTGGCCTTGAGGTCCGGATAGGCCTCGGCCAGCGCGAACAGGCGGCCGAGCGCGCCGGTGAGCGCGTTCTCGGTGGTGGCCAGGTTCTGCACCGCGGCCGCGTCGCCGGGATTGGCGGCGGCGGCCTTGAGCCCGCTGACCGCGGCGTTGCGCGCCTGGATGACGGCCTCCAGCGTGTTGCGCTCGTGCGCGAGGTAGCCCTTGGCGACCTCGACCAGGTTCGGGATCAGGTCGTGGCGGCGCGTGAGCTGGACGTCGATCTGCGCGAACGCATTCTTGTAGCCGTTGCGTGCCGTGACCAGGCCGTTGTAGATCCCGACCACGAACACGACCAGCAGGACGATGATGCCGAGGATGATCCAGCCCATGGCGGCCCTCCCTGTCAGATGCGCGGATGATACTCCATCAGCCGGCGGCCAGCCGGGTGCGCAGCCACGCCGCGATGTCCTGGATCTCCGGCAGGCAGACCTGGTGCTGCATGGCGTACTCGTGCCACTCGACCGCGTAGCCCTGCACGCGCAGCCATTCGCGCGCCATGGCGCCAAGCTGCGCCGGCAGCACCGGGTCGTAGATCCCGTGGCACATCAATATGGGCGTCGCCCGGTTGGCCTCCGCCAGTTCCCCGGCGAGCGCCGCCTGCAGCGGCAGGTAGGTGGACAGCGCCAGGATGCCGGCCAGCGGCTCCGGGTGGCGCAGGCCCGCGTGCAGCGCGATCGCGCCGCCCTGCGAGAATCCCGCGACGACGATCTTCTGCGAGGCGATGCCGGCGTCGCGCTCGCGCTGGATGTAGCGCACCAGCAGTGCCGTGGAAGCGCGTATGCCTTCCTCGTCGGCGCGTCCGTCCGCCGTCAGCGTCCTGATGTCGTACCAGGCGCGCATGCGCATGCCCATGTTGAGGGTCACTGGCCGCACCGGCGCATGCGGGAACACGAAGCGGATCGCGGGCGATTCCGGCAGCTTCAGTTCGGGCACGATCGGCACGAAGTCATGGCCGTCGGCGCCGAGCCCGTGCAGCCAGATGACGGCGGCCGCAGCTTCCGTGGCGGGCGCCAGGACGACGGCGTCCGCGGATTCCTCGAGGCGGTGGGTCATCGGCTCAGCAGTCCTGGTACTTCCAGTGGCGGGACTTGCCCTGCGCCATCCACTCGATGGCGGTCGCCAGGCGCTTCAGGCGCGTCGCGTCCTGCTTCGCCTCGGTGATCCACTCGACGTACTCGCGCTGGTGTGACGGCGGGAATGCGTCGTAGGTTGCCTTTGCTTTCGGGTTCTTCCGGAACGCCGCGGCGAGGTCCGCCGGCACCTTCGGCGGCGGCTTCTTCGGCCGCGCCGGCCTCGGCAGCTTCACGCCCTGCTCGTTGAGCGCGACGGCCGCCTTGATGTAGCGCAGCAGCACGGCATCGGACGGCAGTTCATCCACCGAGCGGAACCTGCGCCCGCCCATGCTCGAGTCGCCCGCCGCAGGGAACAGCCGCGCCGGATCGTCCATCAGCTTCTGCTTCCAGAAGCCGAAGCTGGCGTGCTGCTTGAACGCGGCCATGCTGGCGACCACGCCCTGGTACTCGAAGTGCGGCACACCCCACTTGATCGTCTCCTCGATCCTGGGGCAGGCCTTGTGCATCAGGCCGCGCACGCGCGTGAGGATGGGCCGCGCGAACGCGGCTGACTTCGCGATGTAGGCATCGACCGCGGGGTTCTTCATGCTGCGTGGATTCTAGCCCGGCGCGCGCGCGCGATCGATCCACCAGGCCCAGGCGACCAGCAGCCACATCGCCATCGCGGTCCAGGCGACCGCCATCGGCGACGGCGGCGGCGGGCCGAGGACGTTGGCGAGCTGGATCAGCACCAGGAATGCGGCCAGCGCCCAGGCGCCGGCGCGCCCGGCGCCGCGCAAGGGCCGCGCCGCTTTCAGGTACAGCGCAAACCCGGCCGCGAACAGCGCGAGCTCCAGCACCAGCGCCGTGGTGGGCCAGGCCCAGAGCGCCAGCCCGTACTTCGGCGCCGGGCCGGGCGCCAGCGGCAGGTCCGGGAAATGCGTGACCAGGTCGAGCAGCCAGTGGCTCGCGACCAGCAGGCCGACCACCAGCGCCGCGCGTCCGTCACGCCGCAGCAGCCAGTACCCGCCGCCGACGGTCACGGCCCAGGCCGCGGTCATCAGCAGGCTGTGCGACCAGGGGTAATGCTCGAACACGAGCGGGAACACCGAACCGGGCGGCGCCAGCGCGAGCCATTCCACGCCTGCGAGCACGAACAACGGCCACAGCAGGTCGAGGAACTGTGCCGCGAAGAACAGCGTCCCGAGAGACACGCCGGGTGCTGCGCGCTTGGCCGCGCAAGCGACGGCGAAGTGGCCGATGAACACTCCGCTTCAGCCGACGCGCAAGCCCGGCACGCGCCGCAGGACCGGCCAGATGCACAGGGCGACCGCGGCCAGCGTGGCCACGCCGATCACCATCGGGTCCACGGCATTCGTGACATCGCCTGAAAAGCGCGCGATCTCCGGTGCGAACCGCCACACCAGCACGGCCGCGGCGGCGCCCACGCCCGCGATGGTCACGCCATTCGCCCAGGCTTCGCGCCGCATGCGACGGCGCGCCGCCAGGCGCCGCGCCTCGAACTGCGCCTTCAGGTCCAGTTGCGACGTGGCGAGCGCCGCGATCCGGCCCTGTACGCGCGCCTCGAAGCCGGCGCGCGCATCGAGCCCGGACATCAGTCGGCGCAACCGCGCGTCCACTCCGGCCATGCGCGGGTCATCGTCGTTCATGCGACCTCCTTGCCGGCGGCGCCCAGCGCCGCGGCCAGGCTGGCCCTGGCGCGGTGCAGGTGCGTCTTCACGGTGTTGACCGGGATGCCCATCATCGTCGCCACCTCGTCCACGCTGCGCTCGTCCTGATAGTAGAGAATGATCGCTTCACGCTGCTTCTCGGGCAGGGCGTCCACCTGGCGCCAGAGCGCGGCATCCTCCGCAGCCTCGGGCGCTGCCGCGATGCCCTCGGCTTCCAGCTGCACGTCGGGATCCGACATCGAGGCCGTGCGGCGGCGCGCGCGCAGTGCGGAAACCGAGGCATTGCGCGTGATCGCATAGATCCAGGTCGAGAGCTGCGCGCGGCCGTCGTATCTCGGCAATGCCTGCCACAGCTTCACGAACACCTCCTGCGCCAGGTCCTCGGCCGCGGCCCGGTCGCCGAGGATGCTGTACGCGAGACCGTACACGCGCCGCCGGTAGGCCGGGACCAGCTTTTCAAAGGCTTCCCCCGTCCTGCCGGCCTGGACCAGGCTGGTGATCGCGTCGTCGGCCGGCATCAGGGTCGAACCATCTCCACGGTTGATACGCGGCAGGCGGCCGCCAGGTTTCATTCCATTCTAGCCCCGGGACATGAAACCTCGCCGCCTGCCCGCGCGTATCAACGGGCATGAACTGGTCGAGATCCGCCTTTGGCCCCGAAGGGGGCATGCTGGAAACCATCGCGGGCTGCATCGCCGGGTGGCTGGCTGCGAACGCGGCGCGCACCGACCTCGATTTCGTCTGGCAGTCGCTGGGACTGCTGTTCAACATCGGATAACCCGGAGTACCAAGTCCATGGATCCCCAATCGATCGCTGTCCTGATCCCCATTTTCGGCATCGTATTCGGCATTGGCATTGCGGCCGTGTCGGTCATCTCGGCGCACCAGCGCCGGCTGCAGCGCTATGAGCTGCGCCACAAGGAGCGCCTCGCGGCGATGGAGAAGGGACTCGAGCTGCCGCCGGAACTGACCGAGCCGAGCGAGACCAACGGCAAGTCCAACGGCCTGCGCAGCGGCCTCATCGGCCTCGGCGTCGGCGTGGTGCTGTACTTCGCGCTGCGCGAGGTGGCCGGCAGCGACGTGGCGCTGTTCGGGCTGATCCCGGCGGCGGTCGGCATCGCCCAGCTCGCCTACTACTTCATCGAAGGCCGCAAGACCTGATCCCGGAAAAGGTGTCAGCCTCCTTTTTGGCAGTGCCAAAAAGGAGGCTGACACCTTTTAGCCGATGCTGAGGCGGGCGCGGGTGCCGCGGGGCGCACGCGGCTCGAGCGAGAGCGAGCTGCGCGGCCCGAAATAGAGCCGCAGTCTTTCGGCCACGTTCGCGAGGCCGTGCCCCGGCCGCAGCCTGGCGCCGGCCGCCGGCAGGCCGCGGCCGTCGTCCTCGACGTCGATCACGAGCTTGCGCCCCTCGCGCCAGGCGCGCACTTCCACCATCAGCGGGCGCGGCGGATCCATGCCGTGCCGGATCGCGTTCTCGACCAACGGCTGCACGACGAGCGCGGGGAAGTGCAGCTCGCCCAGCGACTCCGGCACCGACAGCCGGTAGCGGAATTGCGCGCCGAAGCGCAGTTCGCAGAGCTGCAGGTAACGCTCGAGGAACCCGATCTCGTCCCCCAGCGTCACGGTCGCCTCGCGCCCGCCCCGCATGGCGATCTGCAGCAGCTCGCCGATCCTGCCGATCGCATCGAACGCCCGGTCGCGCTCGCCGGACTGCACCAGCCCGCCGATCGCGTTCAGCGCGTTCAGCAGGAAATGCGGGTTGATCTGGCTCTGCAGCATCTGCAGGCGCGCTTCCGCGAGTTGCGCCTCGAGGCGGGCGCCGCGCAGTTCCGCCTGCGCCGCCTCCCACAGGGCGTGGTCCCGCAGCCTGAGCCCGCGCACGACGGCGAAAGCCGCCAGCGCCAGCGCCAGGATGCTGAGATTCATCGCCTGGAACGCGGGGCCGGCCGGCGGCTGCAGGTAGATCTCGAACAGCTGCTGGAAGCCGAGCGGCAGGTCGCGGCGGATGGAATAGCTCAGGTACGAGAGGATGGTCGAGCCGGCCAGCGCGACCGTGCTCCAGGCCACCAGCACCGGTAGCCAGACCGCGCGCCGGCTGCCTTCGATCGTCATGTGCAGCGCCCGGTAGAGCGGCGGGCTGCACAATGCCCAGACCATGTAGTGCGGAATCGTCGCCAGCAGCGACTGGGCGAAGGTGTCGTACCGGCCGCCCGCCTGGTAGTTCACGAACAACCCGAATCCCACGGAAAAGGCGACCGCGAGCCAGCTGCCGACCAGCGGCCACCAGCGCTGGGGCTGGTCGCCGATGAGGCGTCCCACGATGACGGCCTTGGCAGGCGATGAGGCAAGCGCGCGGCGCGCCGATGGTTCCTCGACCTGCCCCGGCAGGCCCTCGAGCACCCCGGTTTCCGCGCGCGCCATGGTTCAGCCGCCCGGGGCCGCGATCCCGTTCAACAGCTTCTCGAGGATCTCGCGCCGGGCGCGGCCCATCGGCAGCGCGTGGCCGCCGTTCAGGACGATGTTGTAGCGCCCGTCGCCGCTCGAGCGCACCTCGCGCACGTGCGCCGCATTCACGATCGCCGAGCGGTGGATGCGGAAGAACCGGTTCGGATCGAGCTCGCACTCGAGCGAGGCCAGCGTGCGCGACAGCAGGTACTCGCCGCCCTTCGTGTGCACGCGGCTGTACTGGCTCGCGCCCTGGATCCACGTGATCTCGCTGATCTCGAGCGAGAAGAGGCGGCGGCGCACGCGGATCGTGAGTCGTTCGGCGTACGGCTCCTGCGGGCGCGCCCCGGCACCCCCGGGGTGCCCGAGCACATTGGTGGCACCCGCGATCTGCATCGCAAGCCCCGCGACTCGGCGTTCGACGATGCGCTGCTTGGCGCGCAACAGGCTGCCGGAGAACCGCGGGCGCTGGACGGGCTTCACCAGGTAGTCCACCGCTTCCAGCTCGAACGCCGGCAGCGCGAACTCCGGGTGCGCGGTGACGAAGATGACGTAGGGCAGCGGCGCGCGGATGCCGCGCAGCACGTCGATGCCGCTGCCGCCCGGGATCTCGATGTCCATGAAGACCAGGTCCGGGCGCTGCTCGGCGATCTGGCGCGCGGCCTCCGGCGCCGAGCCCGCCTCGCCCACGATTTCCACGTCGTCGTCGTGCTCGAGCAGCGAGCGCAGCACCCGGCGGCCGAGATCCTCGTCGTCGACGATGAGCGCCCGCACCCTGTTTGCGCCGTCGTGGGCCATGCCATTCCCGTATGCCACGGACGTTGTCGTTCTACAACATCAGATGCGACGACGAGCCGAACCGTTCCCAAGACCTTGTCAACAGCCGGAAACCTTTGCCAAAGCGGGCTTTTTCCCGGTCCTTCCGTCGTATCTTGCAGGCACGCAACAGGGCCTTTGTGGCCGGCCATTGTTGCCCTCAAGCAACATTGGAGGTATTTCAAATGTCCAGGAGAACCGTCGCGCGGGCCGTCAAGCTCGCGCTACTCACGGCGGGCGCGTCCGGCGCCGGCTTCGCGACCGTCGCGAGCCAGGCGCAGGACGACATCGGCGAAATCACGGTGACCGGCTCGCGCATCGTCCGCCAGGACTACGTGGCGGCGAGCCCGGTCGTCAGCGTGTCGGCCGAAACGCTCGAGCAGTCAGGCGTGCTGAACGCCGAGACTTTCCTCAACACCATGCCGCAGGTGATTCCGTCGTTCTCGACGGGCAGCAACAACCCGGGCAACGGGCAGGCCTACATCAACCTGCGGGGACTCGGCTCCACGCGCAACCTGGTCCTGATGGACGGCAAGCGACTGATGCCCGGCGACGAGAATGCCCGCGTCGACATCAACACGATTCCGACCTCGATGGTCGAGCGCGTCGAAGTGCTGTCAGGCGGGGCCTCGGCAGTCTACGGCTCGGACGCCGTCTCCGGCGCCACGAACTTCATCATGAAGAAGGACTTCACGGGCATCGAGCTGGAAGGCCAGTACGGCATGTCACAGGAGCAGGACACCGACGTGCGGGCCCTGTCGGTGACCATGGGCGCCGATCTGGCAGATGGCCGCGGCAACGTGGTCGTATTCGGCACCGTCAACGATCGCGAGCGGCTCAGCAAGGGTGAACGCGCGTTCTCGGCACAGGCGGTGTCGGGCACGTCGTTCTTCCCGTCCGGCCACCTGCGCGCGCCGGCCAACAATCGCTGGACACAGGCGGCCCAGGATGCGATGTTCACGACGCTCGGCGCAACCGGCCCGGCGACCTTCTCGACCATGGCGTTCAACGACGACGGCACGCCGTTCTCGGTCACCGGCATGTCCAACTTCCGGACCGTGCAGGGCGAGGACATCGACGGGCTGTTCGTGGCGCAGAACTTCCGCCCCGACTACAGCTACAACTTCGAGCCCTTCAACAACCTGATCCTGCCGCAGACCCGGGTCGGCCTCGGGACCTTCGGCACGTTCACGATCGGCGACCGGGCCGAGGCGTACACGCGGCTGCTGTACACCAACTACAGCTCGGATACGCGCCTCGCGCCGAGCCCGGCACCGACCGGCGCCAACAACAGCACGGGCGGCGTCACGGGCGAGTTCACGATCCCCGTGTCAAACCCGTTCGTGCAGTCGAACGCCGCCGTCCTTGCGCTCGCCAATTCGCGCACCGGCGACAACGTCGGCATTCAGGGTGCCGGCGCGGCCGAGGACCTGTTGTTCCGCTATCGCTTCAACGCCAACGGACCGCGCGAGGAGTCCTACGAGCGCGACGTCACCCAGTTCGTGCTGGGCGCGCGTGGCGACATCACCGACAACTGGAAGTTCGACATCTACGCGGGTTACGGCAAGTTCAACGAGCAGCTCGACCAGGCCGGCAACGTCAGCGTGCCGCGGGTGGAGCAGCTTCTGGACGCGGCGGACGGCGGCGCGGCCCTGTGCGCCGGCGGATTCAACCCGTTCGGCTTTGGCGGCCTGTCCGATGAGTGCGCTGAGTTCGTCGGGGTGACGGCCAAGAACACGGCGCAGATCGAGCACAACATGGCCGAGGCGATCGTATCCGGCGACCTGTTCGAGCTGCCGGCCGGCCGCACGTCCCTGGTCGTCGGCGCGTTCTGGCAGGAAATGTCCTACCGCTCGCTGAAGGACGAGATCCTGCGTTCGGGCGACGTGTCGGGCTTCAATGCCGAGGACAACATCACGGGCCGCGTGTCGAACAACGACCTGTTCGTCGAGTTGTACGTGCCGATCCTGGCGGATGTGCCGGGAGTCCAGGCGCTCGGCCTGACAGCCGGCTACCGCTACTCGGACCACAGCGTGGCGGGCGGCAACAACTCGTACAAGGGCGAACTCAGCTGGCAGGTCAATGACTCGTTCAGCGTCCGCGGCGGCTATCAGCGTGCCGTGCGTGCGCCGAACATCAACGACCTGTTCTCGCCGCAGGTCGAGGACAACCCGGAAGTCACGGATCCCTGCAACTTCAACAGCCCGCAGCGCTTCGGGGCTGATGGCGTGGCGGGTGGCACCGGCGCGAATGCGGACGGCCCCAACCGGGCGCAGGTCGAGGCACTGTGCATCACCCAGGGCATCCCGGCCGCGGCCATGGCGACCTTCGAGCAGTCCAACGCGCAGATCGATGCGCTGTTCGGCGGCAACCCGAACCTGCAGGAGGAGACGGCCGATACGATGACGGTCGGCTTCGTCTGGCAGCCGCAGTTCGCCGACCGCCTGAGCGTGTCGGTCGACTACTTCGACATCGAGGTGGCGGATGCGATCGCGGCGATCGACCCGTCGATCGTGGTTTCGCGGTGCTTCAACGACAACAATGCGAATCCCTCGTACGACCCGAACAACTTCTTCTGCAGCCTGTTCGGGCGCAACATCGCGACCAGCGAGATCGAGGACCTGCTCGAGATCCAGAACAACATCGGCGGCATCAGGACTTCGGGAGTGGACCTGCAGGTCGACTACGGCTTCGACATCGGTGCCGCGGGCACGATCAACCTGAACGCCGTGGCCACCTGGATGGAGAAGTTCGAGCAGCAGGAACTGCCGGGCGATGCGTTCATCGATTACGCAGGCTCGATCGGCGACGACCCGGGTGATGCGCTCGCGGACTTCAAGGCCGCACTCACCACCGTGTGGTCGTACCGCGACTTCACGACGTCGCTGAGGGCGCGTTACCTGCCGAGCATGGTCCTGGAAGACACGATC
>DATBMQ010000215.1:0-24925 GCA_036554765.1 Steroidobacteraceae bacterium
CTTCAACACCATGACCGTGTTCGACGGGCGCGTCCCGCACTCGGTCTCGGCGATCGCGCCGTTCGCGCCGAAGCCCCGCTACACGGTGGCGGGGTGGTTCCGGGACGACCCGCCGGCGGGGAAGGCATACATGGTGTCATAAATGGTGTCAGGCACCTTTTGGTCCTCGCACGGGATGCGCACATTATTCGACAAGATCTGGGACCGCCACACGATTGTCGCGCACACGCACGGCCCGTCGCTCATCTATATAGACCGCGACATGGTCCACGAAGGCTCGTTCCACGCCTTCGCCGACCTTCGGCAACGGGGCCTGCCAGTGCGCCGCCCACGGCAGGCCTTCGGCATGACGGATCATTACGCGCCCACCGCGGGTCGGCGCATCGAGGATGCGCGTTCGCCGGGAATCGCGGCGGTGCTGCGCCAGTTCGACGACAACATGCAACGCAGCGGAATCCGCCAGTTCGGGCTGGCGGACCCGCGCCAGGGCATCGTCCACGTGGTTGGCCCTGAACTTGGCATCACGCAGCCCGGATTGACGATCGTGTGCAGCGACAGCCATACCTCGACGCAGGGCGCACTCGGCGCCCTGGCATTCGGCGTCGGCCAGTCCGAGAACGCGCACGTGCTGGCGACACAGGCGCTCTGGCAGCTGCGGCCCCGGACGCTGCGCATCACGATCCACGGCCGCCGCGGCCCGATGATCTCGGCGAAGGACGTGATGCTGAAGATCGTGGCGCAAATCGGCGCGGGCGGCGCGGGCGGCCACGCCATCGAGTACGCGGGCCCGGTGGTGCGTGCGATGACCGTCGAGGAACGTCTGACGATCTGCAACATGTCGATCGAGGCGGCGGCGCGCTGCGGCATGGTCGCGCCGGACGACGTGACTTTCGAGTACCTGCACGGCCGCCCGTTCGCCCCGGAAGGCGCGCTGTGGGAGCGCGCGCTCGCGTACTGGAGGACCCTGCCAAGCCATGCGGACGCGGTGTTCGATCGCGAGGAATCCGTGGACGCCTCGGCGATCGAACCAATGGTCACCTGGGGCACGAGCCCCGAGGACGCGCTGCCGATCGGCGGCTACGTGCCGGACCCGCAGGAGCAGCGCGATGCCGCGCGGCGCGCGGACGTGCAGGCGGCGCTCGACTACATGGGACTGCAGCCTGGCGAGCCACTGTCCGGAATCGCCATCGATCGGGTCTTCATCGGTTCCTGCACCAACAGCCGCATCGAGGACCTGCGGGCGGCGGCAGCGGTCCTCGACGGGCGCAAGGCGGTCGTGCCGGTGACCGTCGTTCCCGGCTCGACGCAGGTCAAGCGCCAGGCGGAAGCCGAGGGACTCGACCGCGTATTCCGCGAGGCAGGCGCGCAGTGGCTCGAATCCGGTTGCTCGATGTGCGTCGCGATCAACGGCGACATGGTGGCGCCGGGCGAGCGTTGTGCCTCCACCTCGAACCGCAATTTCCCCGGCCGCCAGGGACCGGGAGCGCGCACGCACCTGATGAGCCCGGCAATGGCGGCCACGGCCGCGGTGACGGGCCGGCTCACGGACGTTCGCCGGTTGCTGGCGGGCCAATGACGCCGCGGCCGTTCGTCCGCGAAACAGCGGTCGCGGCGCCGCTGCCGGCGGCCAACGTGGACACGGACCAGATCCTGCCCGCGCGCTTCATGCAGCGCGAGCGCGCTGCGGGCTTCGGCGGCCAGCTCTTTCACGACCGGCGCTTCCGGCCCGATGGGGCGCCGCGCCCGGAATTCGTGCTGAACCGCCCGGAATTCGCGGGCGCCCGCATCCTCGTCGCCGGACCCAATTTCGGCTGCGGGTCGTCGCGCGAGAGCGCCGTATATGCGCTCGCGGATTTCGGCATCCGCGCGGTGATCGCGCCGGGCTTCGGGGACATCTTCCACGGCAATGCGCTCAAGAACGGCCTGATCCCGGTGACGCTGCCGGAGCGCGTGGTCGCGGACCTGCAGGCGCGGCTGGCGGCCGGCCCGGACCGGCAGGTGACCGTGGACCTGGAGGCGCAGCGCGTGACCTTGCCTGGCGGCGCGCAGCACCCGTTCGTCGTCGACGCATTCTGGCGAGAGTGCATCCTGAAAGGCGTGGACGAGATCGAGCTGACGCGCGGCTTCCTCGCCGAAATCGAGGCGTTCGAGCGCGAATACGAGCGCGCGCATCCCTGGGTCGTGGTGAAATAGGCGGCCATGGGACCGGCCACGAAGCTTCGCGAATTGCTGGCCGCGGGCCCCGCCGTCATGGCGCCGGGGGTGGTGGACGCGCTCTATGCGCGCCTGGTCGCGCAGCACGGCTTCGAGGCCCTGTACATGACCGGCGCCGGTACCTCCGCCACGCGCCTCGGCATGCCGGACGTCGGGCTGCTGACGATGACGGAGATGGTGGACAACGCGGCGCGCATCGCCGCCGCCAGCGATCTGCCGGTCATCGCCGACTGCGACAACGGCTATGGCGGACCGCTGAACGTGCGGCGCGCGGTGCAGGAGTATGAGCGCGCCGGCGTCGCCGCGATCCACCTCGAGGACCAGGTGCTTCCCAAGCGCTGCGGGCACCTGGCCGGGAAGCAGCTCATTTCGCCCGCCGAGATGGCCGCCAAGGTCCGTGCCGCAGCGGATGCGCGCCGCGACGCGGATTTCCTGCTGATTGCGCGCACCGACGCGCTGGCGGTCGAGGGCCTCGAGCGCGCACTCGAGCGCGCCGCGCTCTACGCGGAGGCCGGTGCGGACCTGCTGTTCGTCGAGGCGCCAGGCCCGGCGGAGGTCGGCGCGATTCCCGGCCGGCTGCCGAGACCCGCGGTCTACAACATGGCGACCAGCGGCAAGACCCCGTTCCTGAACCGGACCGAGATCGGCGGGCTCGGCTACCGCCTGATCCTGTATCCCAACTGGCTGTTGCTGGCGGCGATCCAGGCGGCCGGGTCGGTGCTGGAGACCCTGCGCCGCGACGGGACCATCGCCGGCATCGCACCGCAGCTGCCGGATTTCAGGCGCTTCTTCGACCTGGTCGGCATGCAGGACGTCCGGGCGCTCGAGGAACGCTACGGCGTCGCGGACGAAAAGCGCCTGGACTACTGAGCGGAGCCGGGTGCCGCGGCCGCCGGCAAGACCGGCTCGATGCGGCGGATCACCAGCGTGACGATCGCCGCCGAGACGATGTGCGTCGTCGAAACCGCGATGAACACCGGCTCGTAGGAAAAGTGATCGATCGTCCAGCCGATCACGGGCTGTGACAAGGCGGCCGCGAGGCTGCCCGCCGCACCGCTCGCGCCCCACACGGTGCCGACCGCATGCGACGGGTACAGATCGGTCGGCAGCGCGAACATCGAGGCGGACTTGACCTGGATCGCGAAGATCCCGAGTCCCATGAACAGCACGGCGAGCGCCGGGGAATCCACGTAGACGGCGGGCAGGGCGATCGGCACCAGCAGCGCGCCGGTCCAGATCATGGTCTTGCGCGAGGCATCCACGCTCATCCCGCGCCGCACCAGCTTCTGTCCGGTCCAGCCGCCGAGCAGCGCGCCGGCATCCGCGAAGACGAACGGGATCGCCGCCGCCCAGGCGATTTCCCGCAGGCCGAAGCCACGCACGTCGTTCAGGTAGTTCGGGATCCAGAAGGCGAAAAAGTAGAAGGCACCGTCGCCGGTGAAGCGCGCGAGCGCGAGTCCCCAGGTCTGCCGGTAGCGAAACCAGTAGACGAGCTGCCCGACATATGCGGCGAACTCGCCGAGGACGGACGACGCCACGGCCCGCCGCGGCAGCGCGACCGCCGGCCGCTCCGCAAGGATCAGGGCGCGCTCGGCGGCGTCGATGCGGGGATGGGTCTCCGGCAGGTGAAAGTGCCGGTTCCACAGCAGCACCCAGACAAAGCCTAGAAGCGCGGGCACGATGAATGCCGCCTGCCAGCCGACGACGGGTGAATAGCCGCGCGCATGCAGCGCATCGAAGGCCGCGATCAGGAACACGATCAGGGGCGGCGCGACGATGGCGCCGATGCCGGTGCCGGCGGTGACAAAGCCGGCGGCAAGGCTCCGCTCGGCGCGCGGGAACCACTCGGCGATCACCTTGAACGCGGCGGGAAAGTTCACGGCCTCGGTGACGCCGAGGAAGGCGCGCGCGGCGAAGAAGCCGCCAACCCCTCGGGCGAACGCATGCAGCATGGATGCGACGCTCCACCAGAGCACGGCGAGCGACAGCGCGCGCTTGCTGCCGAGCCGGTCGATCATGGGACCCAGCAGCAGCTGGCCCGAGGCGTAGCAGGTCAGGAACGCGAGCGTGATGAAGCCGTACTGCTCGTTGCTGAAGCCGAAGGTCGAGCGCACGACCGGCGCCGCCACCGCGAGCGCAAGGCGATCCACGTAGCCAATCATCGTGACAGCGCACAACGCGATGGCGACCCACCACCGCTTCCGGGTCCACCAGGGTTGCTGCACGGTCAGACGACGATCACGCGTTCGCCGATCTCGTGGATCGGCTCGGCGCCGTCCGCGCGGATCAGCATCAGGTCCTCGAGATGCGCGCTGCCGCCGAGCCCGTCGTCGAGGATCGGGCAATCCACGCTCAGGATCATGTTCTCCTCGAGCACCAGGTCGGGCGCGGCACGGCCCTGCGAAAGGTCGTTGCGGGGCTGATCCGTGTGGAACAGGCCAACGCTGTGCGGCCGGAAACTGACGGTCACGTCCGCGCCCTGTTTCCTCAGCGCCTCGCGGCCGATGCGCGGGATCTCGCTGAATCTCAATCCGGCGCGCAAACTGCCGCGCAACTCGTCCCAGGCGGTTACCACCGCGTGCACGGCGCGCCGGATGGGTTCGCGCGGCTCACCGATGAAGATCGTGCGCCCGAAGTCGCCGTGGTAATTGCGGCAGGTGCTGACGCAGTCGATCGAAACGGACATCCCGTCGCGCAGCGGCCAGTCCATGACCTCCGACGAGGACCGGTCGATGACCATGAAGGTGCCGATATTCCCGCGCAAGGCGGCCTCCGCCATGAATCGCGCGCGCAGCGCACGGGTCGAGCCCGCCTCGCGGGCGAATCGGGCAGCCGCGAAAGCCGCCTCGACGTTGCGTTGCGCGGCGAGTCGCATCAGGCGCAGCTCGGTCGGCGATTTGGCGAGACGGATGCGCCGCAGCGTGTCGTCCGCGGCCATGAATCGTCCCTCGATGCCCCGCGGCCTGAGGATCGCCTCGATGGCAGGATCATCAGTGCCGAGCGCGGCCTTCCCCAGTCCCAGGTCCCGGAGCGCGGCAACGAGCGCACCGGCGGCGGTCGCATGGTTGCCCTGGATGCTGGCCAGCATGTGGCGGCGACGCCGCTCGCGGGGCGTCACCAGCGCCTCGTCTACGATGCGCAGTGTCTGCGGCTCGACAGCGGGCGGATCGCCGGCGCCGGCGGGTGCCGCGGAGCCGTGAGCCTGCGTATAGGTGTGGACGATGCGGTCGGTGAACGCGGTCTCGTCGGAGTGCGAGTAGTAGTAGCCAAAGGCGTTCAACACCAGCGCGATCGGGCGGGCCGGATCCCGCGCGAGCACCGCGAACATCGTGTGCGTGTATCCCATGCGCGCCAGCTGCGGCCAGTGGTTCGAGACGTAGAAGACGTTGGCCGGCTGCGCGACGACCAGTGCGTCCATCCCTTCCTGCCGCATGAAAAAGCGCGCCCGGTCCCCGTTCATCAGCGGAGAGTCGCGCAGGAAGCTGAGATCGGCCGGAACGGGGCGATCGGGGTCCGCGGCGGCGGATCCCGGCGCGGCTGCGCAGGCGGCCCCGAGCAGTCCCGCTTGCAGTGCCTGCCGCCTGGTCAATCTGGTCATGGTTGCTCCTTATGGCGCGGCTCGCCGCCTGGTCCGAAGCCGGGCAGCGGTGGCGTGCCGATCGGGATCATCGTCGTCTTGAGCTCGGTGAAGAACTCTGCGCTGGACGTGGCGCCGTCGCGGCCGATGCCGGACTGCTTGAAGCCGCCGAACGGCGCGCGCAGGTCGCGGATCATCGGTGTGTTGACCCAGATGGTGCCCGCGCGGATGTCACGTGAACAGCGAGTCACGACGTCGAGATCGCCGGCCCACACGTAAGCGACGAGGCCGTAGGCCGAATCGTTCGCAATCGCAATCGCCTCCTCGGGCGCGTCGTACGCGAGAATCGTGGCAAACGGGCCAAAGATCTCCTCCTGGCAGACGCGCAATGCGTTGGACGGTGCGAGCACCGCGGTCGGCTCCATGTAGTAGCCGCGGTCGAAGCCGGCTGCCCGGCGCCCGCCCGTCAGCAGCTGCGCCCCCTCCGACTTCGCGACGTCCACGTACGAGAGCACACGCTCGAGGTGCTCCCGGAAGCACAGCGGACCGAGCTCCGTCTCCGGTTCCATCGGGTCGCCGATACGGATGCGCCGCGCGCGTTCGACGAATGCCTCGATGAAGCGCTCTGCGATCGGGCGCTGCACGAGGATGCGCGAGCCGGCCAGGCATTGCTGGCCGTTATTGGAATAGATGGACGCCAGCGCGCCGTCCAGCGCGCGTTCGAAGTCCGCCGAGACGTGGATGATGTTCGCCGACTTTCCGCCGAGCTCGAGGATGCACGGCTTCAGCCGCCGGCCGGCGGCGGCCATGATCGACTGCCCGGTCTGCGTGCCGCCGGTGAACGCGACCATGTCGATGCCGGGATGCTCGACCAGCGCGCTGCCCGTCACCGGGCCGCGGCCGTTGACCAGATTCACGACGCCCGGCGGCAGTCCGGCCTCGTGGAACAGCTCGACCATCCGCAGCATCGACAGCGGCGTGTGCTCGGATGGTTTCAGCACGCAGGTGTTGCCGAAGGCGATGCAGGTGGCCACGCGCATGGAGGCGAGCGCGAGCGGCGCATTCCACGGAGCGAACAGCGCGCCGACGCCGCGCGGCTCGCGCGTGACGAGGGTCAGTCGTCCGGGATCGTTCGCAAACGTCTGGCCTGCGACCGTGCTCGCCACTTCGGCGAAGAACTCGAAGTTGCGTGCGGCGCGGCCAAGCTGCTCCCGGACGCGCGCAATCGGCAAGCCGGCGTTCAGACACTCGAGCCAGGCGAGCTCCTCGGTGTGCTCACGGAGCGTGTCGCGGATGCGGTAGAGCACGTCCTTGCGCGCATCCACCGGCAACCGCGGCCACGTGCCCCGGTCGAATGCCTCGCGCGCGGCACGCACCGCCGCATCCACCTCCACGGCGTCCGCCTCCTGCAATATGCCGAGCTGTTCTTCGTTGGCAGGATTGACGACCGGCAGTTCCGTCGCCCCGGGCCGGGTGGCGACAGCCGCGCCCGCGATCACGCTGTGCACGCGTGCGGCGACGCGGGGACGATTACGGACATCGGCGACGGCGGACATACGGACCTCGTGACCGGAGGTGCCGGCTCGCAGTCTAGCCAAGCGCGGCGGTCGAAGGTAGGGTGGTCGCGAAGCCGGTCGCGCAGTGGTCGTCGCGGCGGCATCGAGGTGTCCGCACCGTGGGTCATCAGGACGTGCAGGTGGTCATCGTCGGGGCGGGACCCGTCGGCCTGGTCACGGCATTGCGGCTCGACGGCTTCGGCATACCGTGCACGGTCATCGAGGCTGCCGAGGGCACGCAGTGCGACTTGCGCGCCTCCACCTTTCATCCGCCGACGCTCGACATGCTCGATGAGTACGGCCTGGCCGCGCCCTTGATTGCCCTCGGGCGCAAATGCCCGAGCTGGCAGCTGCGGATCCACGAGACCCATGAGCGCGTCGAGTTCGACCTGGCCGTGCTCGCGGGCGACACGCGCCACCCCTACCGGCTGCAATGCGAACAGTTCAGGCTCTGCGAGCTGCTCGCGAAACGCCTCGCGCGCGCCGATCACGTGACGTTCGCCTGGGGCACACGCGTCACCGGTCTGCGACAGGACGCCGGTGGCGTGCAGGTCGAAGCCGTCACGGCGGACGGCACGCGGCGGTTCGGCGGGCGGCTGGTGATTGCGGCCGATGGTGCGCGCAGCGTATTGCGGGAGGCGCTGGGCGTCGAATTCGCCGGCAAGACCTATCCCGAGACCACGATCCTCGCGACCACCACGTTCCCGTTCCAGGACCACCTGCCGGGCCTTGCGAACGTCAACTACGTCTGGACGCGCGAAGGCACCTTCAGCCTGCTGCGGCTGCCGTCGCTCTGGCGTTGCAGCCTGTATCCGGACGAGAATGAGTCCATCGAGGAGGCCGTCCGCCCGGAGAGCATCGAGCGCAAGCTGCAGCGCATCGTCGCGAAGCCGTCACCGTACGAGGTGACGGAAATCCGTCCCTATCGGGTTCACATGCGGATCGTCGCCGACTACCGTGTGGGACGGGTGCTGCTCGCGGGGGATGCCGCACACGTCAACAGCCCAAGCGGGGGCATGGGCATGAACGGGGGCATTCACGACGCGTTCAACCTGACCGGACACATCCGCGACGGGTGGCCGGAAGCGGACCCGGCGCGCCTCGACCGCTATACGCGGCAGCGGCGGCCGGTCGCGGCTGACGAGATATTGGGCCAGGCGGACCGCAACCGGGCGCGCATGCAGGAGCGCGACCCGGCAAGGCGGCGCGAGTTGTTCGTCGAGATGCAGCGCATCGCCGCCGATCCATCGCTGGCCCACGCCTACCTGCTGCGGACTTCCATGATCGAGGGGCTGCGGCGCGCAGCCGCGCAGCCGTGACGGAGCGGGCCCCGTCGGAGTACGGCGCCGCCGGGCACATCGGCGTCGGCACACCGCAGGCGAACCCGACGGTCGAGGCCGAGTTCGGCATCCTGCTGCCGCGCGCCTGCACCCTGCACGTCGCGCGCATGACGAGCCGGGCGGCGGAGCCGGAACAACGGTTGCGCGACTACCTCGACCGGCTCGACGACTGGCTCGCGACCTACGACGCCCTGCGCCCGGATGCCTTTGGTTTCGCCTGCACCGGCTCTTCCTACCTGGTGGGTCCGGAAGCCGAACGGCGCATTACCGATGAGGCCGCGCGGCGGCGCGGGTACCCGGTGGAGACCGCGGCGCGCGCGATCGTGTGGGGACTCGAAAGGCTCGGTGCGCGTCGCATCGCGCTGGTCGCCCCGTACCCGCCGGCGATCGTCGAGGCGGCGCGCCGCTACTGGTCGGCCGCGGGCATCGAGGTGCTCCAGACGGCCCGGGTCGTCACGCGCGGCACCGACACGCGCACGATCTACGAATTGACCAGCGATCGCGTCGCGGAGGCGATCGCCGGCCTTCGGCGCGATGGCGCGGAGGCGCTGCTGCTCTCCGGCACGGGCATGCCGAGCCTGGCGGCGCTGGCCGCGTCGTCGGCCGGCATACCTGCGATCTCGTCGAACAGCTGTCTGGCCGCGCGTCTGCTGGACCTGATCGGCAGGCACGACTGGCTGGAACCGGGGGAGCCCGCAATCCGCGGATGGCGGTGGCGCTACGACGAGGCGCGGCGCGTCACTCCTCCCGTGCCGGAGCCGGCGCGGCGGTGACGGCGTTCGCGCGCGGGTCGAGACGGATGCGCAGCGCCCGCGCGAACAGCGCGTCGGCCGCTTCCTGACGCTCCCGCGCGGCCTCGCCTTCCGGATAATCGGTCGCGCGCAGCCGATCCAGCGGCAGGCCGGTGCGCTCCGCGACCACGCGTTCCAGCCGGTCGATGCGGTCCAGCGCGACCGACAATTCGACCAGCGTCGCCATCGCGATGTTCAGGACCTCCTCGGTTTCGCGATTGTGCAGGCTGTAGCGGCGTTCGCCGCGGCCGAGCCCGACCAGTTCCTGGATGGCTTCCGACGCTTTCACGATTCGGCACTCCTCAGGTATCCGGTGGCCGTGCGCGGGCCGCGATGGCCTCGTACACGGGTACCCGGTTGCGCACCCGCACGCCGGTCAGTTCCGGCTGGTGCGAATACAGGTCGAATTGCTCGACGAGGAACAGCGCGGGCGCTGCCTCATGATAGGCGCGGCCCACGTGACGCATGGCGTTCTGGCGCTCGTCCTCCGGCAGGATCCGCATGGCTTCCTCCAGCTGCTGCGCCAGCCCGCGGTCGCAGAAGAACGGCTTCGGGCGACGACAGGACACCGATTCCATCGGTCGTGTCGCGTCGTTGTACGGCGCGCTGTTCCACATCGAGCCGAATGCATCGCCAGCGAAGCCGTTGCGCTGGAGATTACGGAGGTACTGCGGGAACGTGATCACGCGCAGCGTGACATCGATGCCGACCTGGCGCAGGTAGTGCGCGACCGACTGATAGATGAGCCCATCCGCGGGAAACGCATTCATCAGGATCTCGATCGTCATCGGGAATCCGCTCGCGTACCCCGCCTCCGCGAGCAGCTGACGCGCCCGCACGGGATCAAAGGGATAGGGCGCGAGCGATGGATCGTGGCCAAAGCTGACCGAGGGCGCCGGCTGCCCGGCCGGGCGTCCCAGTCCGCGCAGCAACGTTCGCGCGATCGTTTCCCGGTCCACGGCGTAGTTCAGCGCTTGGCGGACGCGCCGGTCCTTGAGCGGCGCGGTTCCCTCGCGTTCGGTGATGAACACGACCGACATGACCGACATCGAGGGCGCGACGACCGAGGGATACCCGCGGTCCGTCAGTCGGTCGAGTTCCTCGATCTCGACGGTCGAGATGTCGACGTCGCGCGACAACAGGGCCTGCGTGCGGACCGCGGCGTCCGGCAGCTCCACGAACTCGAGACGCGCGAACGTGGTTGGCCGCCAGCGGTGCGGGTTCAGCCGGGCGTATGCCCGACGCCGGCGCTGATCCCACCGTTCCAGCAGGTACGGACCCGTCCCCACGGGCTGCAGTCCGAAGCCGTCGGGGCCGAGACGCGCCCAGCTCTCCGGCTCGACCATCAGTGCGCCGACCATCCGCTTGGGCAGGATGGGATCAGGGGCCCGGGTCGTGATTTCGAGCAGGAGCGGCGCGATCGCCCGCGCCGCGGCGACGCCGCGCAGCTCGTTGCCGATCACCGTGGCGCGGCCCGCGTCGGAGATCAGCCAGCCGATCACCGCGGCCGCGGACGCGGCATCGAACGGCCGGCCGTTCGCATAGCGGACGCCGGGGCGCAGCCGGAACTGCCAGCGGGTGGGCTCCGCCATCTCCCAGGAGAGCGCCAGCGCCGGGCTCAGCCGGCCGTCCTCGTCGAGCTGGGTCAAGCCGTCGAACAGCGCGTACCAGACCAGCGTGCCGGGCCGGCCATTGCCCTTGAACGGATTGCCGAGACTGGCGGGAAATCCGTTCAGGCCGACGCGCAAGGTGCCCGCCGGCTCCGTCGCCGCCTGCCACGCAAACGCCGACAGCAGCAGCAGCGGCAGCAGGCGCTTCATGCGCGGATTCCCCGGCCGGTCAATGCGGCTTTTCGGCGGCCAGCAGGTACCAGCCGCCGGCTCCTGCGACCTTCTCGATCCTGGTTTCGGCGATCGACGCGGCGGCGAATCCCGCGGCCGCCATGTCCGACTTCAGGTCGTCGCCCGCATACACGTTCCAGAAGATCTCGCCGTTGAACTTCTCGTCCCAGCCGCGTTCCACCCGGGCGATCAGCGTCGGCGCAGCCCGGATCGGCACGTCCTGGTGGACCACGATGCCGCCCGGGGCGGTCACGCGGCGTGCCTCGCGCATCATGGCGCGCCGGGTGTCGCGGCCGATTTCGTGCAGCAGGTTGTTCGACACGACCAGGTCGAAATGACCATCCGGGAATGTCAGCGAGGCCGCGCCCATCTGGTGGAACTCGACGCGCACGCCGAGCGCCTCGGCCCGCGCATGCGCGTAACGCAGCATGCCGGCGCCGATGTCGACGGCGTGCACCTCGGTGTCCGGATAGTGCGCCGCGTAGCCACAGGCCGCCGCGCCAGCGGAGCAGCCGATTTCGAGCATGCGGCGCGGATGCCAGCCGGGCCGCCGCTGCTCGAGGTAGCGGATCACCGCGCCCGCCTTGCTGTCGGTGCGGCCGACGCCCTGGCCGAAGGAATAGATGTTGCCGCCGTTCTCGTACAGCGCCCCGGCAAGGACGTCCCGCGGGCCGCGGTCGAGCGCATAGCCGCCGGGCTGCAGGTGAATGTCGACGGCGGCGACTTCGGCGGGCGGCACGAAGGCCGGGTCCAGGTGCAGCGCGCCGCGCCGCTCGCTCCTGCTTGCGAGCCGCGCGGCCTCGTCCTCCAGCCGCGCGGACTCGCGCAGGATCGGCTCGCCCGCCGCGACCCAGATCATCTCCTGCGCGGAGCGGTTCATCGCGCTCCAGAGGCGATAGCCCGCGGACTGGTCGAGCGCCTGCTCGACTTCGGCTGCTGACTGCGGTTCCCTGCCGTGCATCGCGCGCCAGGCCGGCAGTCCCTCCGTTTCGTACAACGTCTCGTTGCGCGGGCGGACGTGCATGTTCAGCAGGCGCCGCAGCGCGACCACGTTGCGCTGGCGGCTGCGCTCGTCGGGCGTGAGCCGCGGTAGCAGGGCATGCGTGATGTCGCGGACGTTCATCGTCGTTCCCCGTTCATCCTGGTGTGGCGGCCGGCGGGCCGTCGCGGAAATGACACCGTGCCAGATGACCGCGGTCGGCGCCAACCGCCGCCAGCTCCGCCCGCGCGTCGCAGACACCCGCCCGGTCGAGGCACCTCGGCCGGTAGTGGCATGCCTGCGGCAGGTCCGGCAGTTCCTCCAGCCTGTCGATCGCATCCGCCAGCGGCAGGTCCAGGCGCCGATGCTTCAGGTCCGGCATCGCCGCCAGCAGCAGCCGCGTGTACGGGTGCGCCGGCGCATCGAGAACGCGCGCCGCCGGCCCGGCCTCGACGATCTCGCCACCGTAGAGGACCGCCACGCGGTCCGCGAGCTGGCGCACGGCGCCCAGATCGTGCGAGATGAACAGCAGCCCTATGCGCAGCCGCTGCTGGAGACTGCGGAACAGCGCCGCGATCGCCGCCTGCGTCGACACGTCGAGCGACGACAGCGGTTCATCCGCGACGAGCAGTTCCGGCTCCATGGCGAGTGCGCGTGCGATGGCGACGCGCTGTTTTTCGCCGCCCGACAGCTGGCGTGGTCTCTTCTCGAGCAGCGCCGCATCGAGCCGCACCATCGCGAGCAGCTCGCGGATGCGGGCCGCGATCGCCGTGCGGTCTCCGAACCGGATCACCTGGAGCGGCTCGGCGAGGATGCCGCCGACGCGATGCGCGGGATTGAGGCTGGCGTCCGGATCCTGGAACACCATTTGGATGCGGCGGCGCAGCGGACGGGCGGCGGCGCGCGCGAGCCCGCCCATGTCCCGGCCCCGGAAGCGGATCGCACCCGACTGCGGCAGCACCACGCCGGCGATGGCGCGTGCGAGCGTTGTCTTGCCGGAGCCGGACTCGCCGACCAGCGCCAGGACTTCGCCGCCGTGCAACCGGAAGCTGCAGTCGCGGACGGCGTGCACGACGCGCCCGCGCGAGCGCAACGTCACTGACAGTGCACGCACCTCGAGCAGTGGCTCGCCGTTCATGGCGCTCCCGGGGCCGGTTCGACGGCCGCCGTGGGCCGGCGGGCGGCGTCCAGCAGTGCACGAGTATAGCCATGGGCCGGCAGGTCGAGGACGCGCGCGGCGGGTCCGTGCTCGACCGAGCGTCCCCGCTGCATGACGAGGATGCGGTCGCAGGTCACCGCGGCGACCGCGAGGTCGTGCGTGATGAGGAGCACCGCGCGTGATGCGGCGCCGCGCTTGAGCAGCGCAAGCACCTGCAACTGCACCGTCGCATCCAGCGCCGTTGTCGGCTCGTCGGCGATGACGAGCGACGGGCCATTCAGCAACGCCAGCGCAATCATGGCCCGCTGCCGCTGCCCGCCGGAGAGCTGGTGGGGGTAGGCGTCGATCAGCTGCTCAGGGCGGGGCAGACGCACCTCAGCCAGCGCCTGGATCGCGCGGCGGCGGGCGTCGCTGGCCGTCAGTCCCTGATGGCGAGCGGCGGACTCCACGAGTAGGGATCCCACGGTGCGCACCGGATTGAATGACGACAGGGGATCCTGGAACACCATGCCGATCCGGCTGCCATCCAGTGCCCGGCGTTGCGCCGCCGACAGTGCCTGAATCTCACGGCCCTCCAGCACGATTCGTCCGGCACCGACATGTACTCCGGCGGGGAGCAGCCCGCCGATGGCCGAGGCCGTCATGGACTTGCCGGATCCCGATTCGCCGACGATCCCGAGCACTTCGCCGGTCGCGATCGTGAACGAGAGGTCCTCGACCAGCGTCGTGACGCCCCGGCCGGTTCCGGCGCGTACCGTCAGACCGTCCACTTCGAGGACGGGTGCAGCCGCCGCGTGTGCGGTTGCCAGCGTCGTGTGGCGCATCACTCGAGGTGACGGCGCAGGCCGTCGCCCAGCAGGTTGGCGGTGATCACGAGCATCACGATCGCGGACGCGGGCACGAGCAGCAGCCACGGCGCGCTCAGCAGGTAGGCGCGGCTTTCCTGCAACATGTTGCCCCAGGTCGCGGCCCCGAGCGGTGCACCGATGCCGAGGAACGAGAGCGCGCTTTCCGCGATCAGCATGTCCGCGAAGTGGAAGGCCAGCAGCACGGACAGGCTCGGCAGCAGCCCCGGCACGACGTGCCGGAAATACAGTCGCAGGCGGCTCATCTGCAGCATTTCCGCCGCCAGTACATACTCACGCGCGAACAGACTCGCCGCCTCGGCCTGCACGACGCGGCAGAACACGGGCCAGGTGACCAGCCCGAGCACCAGCACCACCGTGGCGAGGCTGTTGCCCACGATCGCCACCAGGCAGATCGCCAGCACGAGGACCGGGAACGACTGCGCGAAGTTGGTCACCTGCCGTATCAGCGTGGCGAGCGGCGAGTGACGACGGGCGGCAAGCAGCCCGAGCAGGGTGCCGGTGGTGAAGGCGAGCAGCGTTGCACCGGTGGCCGCCGCCAGCGACCAGCGCAATCCGTGCAGCAGCCGTGCGAACAGGTCGCGGCCGAGCTGGTCGGTGCCCAGCAGGTGCTGGGGCGAGTGCGGCGGCAGCAGGCGCCCGCGCAGGTCCACGAATGCCGGATCGTGGCCGGCGAGCGATGGTCCGAGCGCGACCAGCAGGCCGATGACCGCCAGCAGCAGTCCGCCGGTCAGCAGTTCCCAGCGTGCCAGGTAGCGCGTGGCCAATGAGTCGGCGGGCCGGGCGACGATGACGGTCACGCCGTCGTTTCCCCCGCCAGAGACTCGCGATGGCGCAGGCGCGGATCGATGCGGTGCTGGAGCGCATCTACGAGCGTGTTGACCGCGAACACGGTGATCACCACGGTCAGCGTGATCGCCTGGACCACCGGGAAGTCGAGACTGGCCGTCGATTGCACCAGCAGCCAGCCGATGCCCGGCCAGGCGAAGATCGACTCGATGATGACCAGCCCGGCCATCAGGAAGGCGAACTGCGTGCCGACCAGCGCGGTCGCCCCGAGCAGCGCGTTCGGCAACGCGTGCCGCCACAGGATCTCGCGTTCGGAGGCGCCGATCGCGCGCGCGGTGCGCACGTAGGGCGACAGCAGGGCCGCCGCAACGTTGGCCTCGATCAGCCGGGTCAGCTTTGGCGCGAGGAAAGCCGCGACCGAGAGCGTCGGCAGCACCATGGCCAGCAGCCCGCCGAAGCCGAGCGCGGGCAGCCAGACCAGTTCGATGGCGAATACCTGCACCAGCAGCAGCGCCGTGACGAATCCCGGGACGCCCTGGAGCACGAACAGCAGCCACCGGACCGCGCGCCTGGCTGCGCCGTCGCGTCTCGCGCCGAGCCATGCGCCGGTCGGCACCGAGATCAGGAGGGTCGCCGCCATCGCCAGCCCGGCCAGCAGCAGGCTGGTCGGGTAAGCGGCGAGGACCCTGGCAAGGGCAGGACTGCCGTCGGCGAGCGAGCGGCCGAAATCGAGGCGCAGCAGGTTGCCGAGATAGGAGAGGTACTGGCGCGGCAGGCTCCGGTCCAGGCCGTACTCGGCGCGGATCGCCGACAGCTGTTCGTCGGTCGCCTCCGGCCCTGCCAGCACCAGCGCCGGATCGCCGGCGAGACGCAGCAGGAAGAACAGCAGCGTCAGCGTGCCGAGCAGCAGCACCGCGAGATCGCGCAGCAACCGGAATCCCCTCACTTTCATGTCTCCACCTGCGGGTGCAGTAGGTTCGTGCCGACGCTCAGCGCCGCCGGCCGTGCGCTGCGCGGAGCTTCCGCTCCGCGCGCGGCGCGGCGGCAGCCGGCGCCACCGCCGTGAGCTCCGAGCGTAACCAATCGCGGAACGATTCGCCTTCGCGGCTGAGCGGCGCGCCCGCGTGCCAGGTCAGGTAGTAGCCGTAGCTGTCGGGCACCGACAGTTCGAACGGTCGCACCAGCCGGCCCGCCTCGAGGTCGCCGATCGCGAACAGGCTGCGCGTGAGCGCGACTCCCTGGCCCGCGATCGCCGCTTCCAGCACCAGCCCCGAATCCGACAGGCTGAGCTTTCCGGACGGCTCGCGAATACGCAGGCGCGCGGCGCGCAGCCACGGCGACCAGGGCTGCCAGGCGTGCCGCAGCAGCGTGCAGCGCGCGAGGTCGGCCGGCTGCGCCAGCCGGTGCTCGTCGCGATAGGCCGGCGTGCAGACCGGGAACAGGATTTCTCCGGCCAGGCGCTCGCTGGTCGCGCCCGGCCAGTCGCCGGCGCCGTAGCGGAACGAAACGTCGATGCCGTGCGTGAGGAACGCGCCGAGATCGGCCGTGGATCGCACCTCGACCGCGCATTCCGGATTGGCGCGCAGGAAGCGCCCGAGGCGCGGGATCAGCCAGCGCGTGGCCAGCGACGGGTGCACGCTGATCACCAGCCGGCCCGGCGTGCTGCGCGAGCGATCCGGGATCGCGCGCCGCAGCACCGCGAGCGCCTCGCGCACCTGCGCGAGCAGGGTGACCGCCTCGCGCGCGGGCACCATCGCACGCCCGCTCCTGTGAAACAGAGTCATGCCCATGCGCCGCTCAAGGGCGCGGATCCGGTGGCTGATGGCGCCGTGCGTGACCCCTAATTCCTCGGCTGCGGCCGTATAACTCTGCAGGCGGGCCGCGGCCTCGAAAGCCCGCAGGGTCTGCATCGAGGGCAGGCGGATCATTCCGTATTGTTACAACAAGTCACAGTTGTGGCCAAATCAATTCGTTTGTATCCCGGATTGCCGGACGGACAATCGGCTGGCATACGGCAACAGGGGGCGACAAGCCGTGGCCAGCAGCGCTCTGGCGGCAACGTTTGCCATGCCGGTGGAGGAGTTCGCGAACTCGTCCCGCCGCTATGCGTGGTACGTGGCGGGTCTGCTGACGCTGACGCAGGTCGTCTCGTACATCGACCGCTTCCTGCCGAGCCTGCTGATACAGCCGATCAAGTCCGATCTCGGACTGTCCGATTTCCAGGTCGGCCTGCTGCTGGGTCCCGCGTTCGGGATCTTCTACGTGTTCGTCGGCATCCCGATCGGCTGGCTTGCTGACCGGCGCAGCCGGCGCGCCATCCTCAGCATCGGCATCAGCATCTGGTGCGCGATGACCGCCGCTGCCGGTCTCGTGCGCGGATTCTGGCCGCTGTTCGTCGCGCGCCTGGGCGTCGGGCTCGGCGAGGCGACGGTTGCGCCGTGCAGCATTTCGCTGATCAGCGACTACTTCCCGCGTGCGCGGCGCAATCGTGCGCTGAGCCTGTTCATGGCCGGGACCTTTCTGGGCGCGGGCGCGGCGTTCCTCTTCGGTGGGCCCGTGGTGCACTGGATCGGGACCCTGCCCCCGCTGCACCTGCCGGTGGTCGGCACGCTGGCGACCTGGCAGATGAGCTTCCTCGTCATCGGATTGCCGGGCTTCGCGCTCGCACTGATGATGTACACGATCCGCGAGCCTGCGCGGCAGGACCAGGTGATGTCGGGGCTTCATGCGGACCGCGCCGGTCATGCGTCGCTGAAGGCGGCGCTCGCATACATCCTCCGCCGCTGGCGGGCATTCGGCACCCTGTTCGTCGGGTCGGCCGCGGTCGTGACCATGGGATCGCTGGTGTTCTGGAATGTCGCACTGTTCGACCGCGTCTGGCAGTGGAACGTGCGCGATGTCGGCATCGCAACCGGGTTGCTGTTCCTGGTCGGCGGCACGGCAGGCACGCTGCTCGGCGTACGCGTCACGAATGCCTGGATCGCGGCGGGGCAGAAGCACGCGACCCTGAAGGCGCTGTGGACGGGATTGGCGATCGGTGCGCCGGGCTTCGCGCTGTATCCCGTCATGCCGTCCGCCGAACTTGCGATCGCCGCGCTCATGTTCGCTTTCGTCGGCCAGGCCATGGCGGCCGCCGCGGGGCCGGCCACGTTGACGCTGATCGCCCCCGGGCAGATCAAGTCGCAGGCGACGGCGATCTACTATCTGGCCATCGGTATCGCCGGGCAGCTGCTCGGTCCGCTGCCGGTCGGCCTGATGACCGATCTGTTCGGCGACCCCGCGGACATCCGCTATGCCATGACCATCCAGGCGGCCGTGATCGGGACCCTGGCGCTGATCGTCGTCGCAGCCGGACTCGGCAGCTATCGCCGCTGTGTGATCGAGGTCGAGGCGGCCATTCGCCCGACAACGTCGCCGGGAGCCGGTCATGGCTGAGCGTGGCGAATCACTGCGGCTCGAATGCATCCGTGGCGTGACCAGTTGTGTGCCGGATCTGGACGCCATCGAGGCGGCTTACGGCCGGTGGCTCGGCTACCGGATGCTGGAACGCGGCGTCGTGCCGGCGGAGACAGCGCGTGCGTGGGGTGCGTCCGCGGTGGCCGGCGCACCGTACGTGACGCTGGGTCCGCTGAGCGGCGAGGAGACCTACCTGCGCTTCGTGGAGGACAAGCGTGCCGGCGGATGGCGCGCGCTGACCACTTTCGGCTGGAACGTGGCGGAGTTCGTGGTGCAGGACGTCGAGGCACTGGCGTCGACATTCGGCGGATCGCCGTTCCGGGTCATCGGCCCGCCGTCGAGCCTGCAACGGTTCCCGATGATCCGCGCCATGCAGGTACTCGGGCCGGCCGGCGAATGTCTGTACTTCACGCAGGTCGGTCCGGGCAGTGGCCTCGACCTCGCCGCGGCACAGTCCTTCGTCGGCCGCGTCTTCATCGTGGTGGCTGGCGGGCCGGATCTCGACGCGATGTTCGGCGCTTACCAACGCTTTCGCAACGACGTGGATCCGCCCGTGTCGACGCGGGTGCGTGTGATTTCGCTGTTGAACCGCCTGCCCGAGGACACGCAATACGCCCACGGACTGGTGAAGCTCGGCTGTGGGACACTGATCGAGCTGGACCAGTACCCCGCCCAGGCCAGGCACCGCGCCTGCGTGCGGGACCGGCTGCCGCCGGGCATGGCCATGGTGAGCTTCGCGACTTCCGGCGGCGGCCGCGACGCCGCCGTCGAATGGTCCGTGCCGGCGTTGTTCCCGGGTATGCGTGCGGCGGCGGTCACGATACGCGGCGCGACCGGCGAACTGATCGAACTGATGGCGGGCTGAGATGACTCGACCAGTTGCGGACCAGGCCAGGCTCGACTTCGCGCTTTCGCTGCGGCGGCAATGGGCTGCCGGCGTCTATCCCCGGCTGCGCGCGGAATACGACGCCGTCCCCGGTGGCCGCCGGTCGAACATGGCGGATGCCATGCGGGTCGTGCATGCGCTGCCGGGCTACGGCCCGTTTGCCTGGCTGGAGCGCGGCTCGCAGCAGCTGCTGTGGCACGCCGTGAGTGAGGCGGTGGAGCACGAGGGCGCGCTTCCGGAAGCGCCGCCCGGCCCGTCTACCCTGGTGCTCGACCCGAAGCTGCGGCTGCCCGGCTGGTACACCGACTGGGACATCCACCTGCAGCCCGGCGGCGTCTGGTCCAGCGATCATGCCGCGCGCGTCTACGAGCTGGGCGCCAGGCTCGTGATGCTCGGCGAGAACGACGATTACGAATTTCACCGGCTGTTCACGTCGAGTGCCGTGCCGGCGCGCGACTACCGCCGAATCGTGGATCTCGGTTGCGGATTCGGCAAGTCCACCTTTTCGCTGCGCCAGCGATTCCCCGGGGCCGAAGTGATCGGCGTCGACCTGGCGGCTCCGTGCCTGCGCCTCGCCTTGCGACGCGCGAACGAGCGTGGCCTGCGCATCACGTTCCGGCAGGCCGACTGCACGAAAACCGGCCTGCCATCGGGGTGCGCAGGCCTCGTGACGTCCACGATGCTGCTGCACGAGCTCCCGCTGACCGTGCTGCCGCGGCTGTTCCGGGAAGCGGCCAGACTGCTGGCGCCGGGAGGCTTGCTGAGATTCCTGGACTTCCGGTACACCGGCGATGCGTTCCGCGACCTCGCGATGCGGGAGCACAGCGCGCGCAACAACGAGCCCTATCTGGCGCCAATGCTGGCGGCCGACGTCTGCGGCATGGCCCGGGCCGCCGGGTTGCACGATGCGGTCTGGCGCGCGTTCGACGAGCGCGGGGGCGGCCTGCTTGAAGGGCTGCATTGGCCGGCCCGGCCCGAGTGGCATTTCCCCTGGGCCGTTCTCGGCGCGGAGAAGCCCGCATGAACAGACCCGATTCCGCCCCGGATGGGCGCCAACTGGCCGGTCTGGTATTCGAGCTCGCCTCGCAGCTGCATGTGGAGCGCGCGCAGCGGATCGCGCTGCAGTCGGCGCTCGAGCAGTCTGGTGCGCTTGACGCCGCGAAGCTCGAGGCATCCGCGGACGACCCCGGTGCCCGACGCCTGAGTCGTGCGCTGCTGGAGGAGTCCATTGCGAGGCTGCTGCGGGTGTTGGCGGAGGACGCGGATCCCCGCCGCCCGTTGCGCGGCACGCCGGGCAGGAAGCAGAGCAGGGGAGCGAAGCCTTGAGCCGTCCATGGATCGAATTCATCCAGTCCCAGAATCTCCCGTGGCAGTCGGGGGACCTGGGTGGCATTCGTCCCGGCGTGCAGTTCAAGCAGCTGAGCGTCGACCGGGAAAACGGCGCGTGCAGCCTGCTGGTGCGGTATCCGGCTGGCTGGCGCGCTGCGGCCGGCGCGCTCGCGGTCGACGATGAGTTTCTCGTGCTCGAAGGAGCGCTGCGGCTGGGTGAGCTCGAGTACGCGCCGATGTCCTATGCGCACCTGCCCGCGGGCTTCGACCCGGGCCCGCGGGCGAGTTCCGACGGCGCGATCGTGATCGAGTTCTTCTCGGGCAGACCAGCCGCGGCTGCGGCCGGAGCGGACTACGACGAACGCCGGCTGGTGCGCCACCAGGATACCTTCGTCGTGCCATACACGGGGAACTTCCATCCGGAGTTCCCTCCGGGAGCCGGACGGAAGCTGCTGTACATGGACCCGGAAACGCGGGACACCACCTGGATTCTGGGCACGCTGCCGATGCGCTGGGCCGAACGGGCGGAGATTCATCCGACCGTGGAAGAGATGTACCTCATCAGCGGCGAGGTGCACGGTAATCGTGGCGTCATGCGCCCCGGTGCCTACTTCTGGCGCCCGCCGTCCAAGCCACACGGCCCCTACGGCACGCGAACCGGGAATCTGTATCTGTTCCGCACCAAGGGCGGCGTGCTGGCGACCGATTACGTCGAGCCGGAACACAAGTTCCGCTGGTGGCCGGAGTTCGATCCCGTTCTGCCGCCCGAACTGGAGGCATACCGCGGCGAAGGACCGCGCGCGCCCGCTTGCTGGTGACCCCATGACGCAAATTGTCCCGATGGTGCTCGGACTGCTGCTGCTGTCGCCGGCCTGGGCAGTCACGCCATCCACCGAATGCGACCGGCTGGCGTCGAATCCGGAGGACCCGGATCGCGTTGCGCCGGGCGTCGAGCGGGCTGAAATCGATCTGACCAGGGCGATCGCGTCCTGCGAGACGGAACTCGCGGCGCATCCGGAGGATGCCAGGGCCCGCTATCAGCTCGCGCGCGTGCTGTTCTACGCGGGGCAGACCGGCCGCGCGGCCGGCGAGATGAAGTCTGCGGCGGACGCGGGCTACCGGCAGGCGCAATTCGTGTACGGGTTGCTGGTCAGCCGGCGGCGTGACGACGCACCTGCGGATATCTGCATTACCGAGCGCTACTGGCTGCTGGCGGCGCGCAACGGCCGGCAGGCGGCCCGCGTCAGCTACGTCCGTCACGTCCTGAACGGGCGTTTTGCCGGTTGCGAGGTGCAGGCCGATGCAGCCGAGATGCGCGGTTTCCTGGACCAGGCAGCCGCGGCTGCCAGCAACTACTACGAGGGGATGCTGATCGAGGACCTGGCCGGCAGGCTCGGCTCGATTCAGCAGCGGAATGAGGATTCAAGCAGTCACCGCGAGTGACAGGAGACTGAGATGAAAGACAAGACTATTCGTCGGCGGTCGATGCAAGTCGCGATCGCGGTGAGTCTGGCTCTGGGCTCGACCACGGCGTTCGCGGATGTGCTGGAGGAGATTTTCGTCAGTGCACGCAAGGTTGACGAACGGCTGCAGGATGTGCCCGTGTCCATCACGGCTTTCACCAGTGAGGCACTGGAGGCCACCCAGTCGCTGGACGTCTACGACCTGACACGCATGACTCCCGGATTCTCGTTCGAGCGGCTCAATCGCTACGGCGTCCAGGGCGGTGTCGGCAGGCCGGTCATCCGCGGCATGTCGAACATCCTGGGAGAGGGCAATGCCTCGGTCTTCGTGGACGGCATCCTGTTCTCGGATTCCATCCTCGCGTTCCCGTTCGACATCGTCGAGCGGGTCGAGATCATCAAGGGACCCCAAGCCGCCCTGCTGGGCCGCGGCACCTTTTCGGGCGCAATCAACCTGGTCACCAAGAAGGGCACGAACACGCCGGAGCACAAGGTGAGCATGCGCGCGGCGGAATACGACGACTATGAGGCGAACATACTGCTGCGCGGGCCGATCCAGCAGGACCGCGTGTTCTACATGCTCCACGGACGCTACTACACGTTTGGCGGCATGTACGACAACACGCTGGATGGCCGCAAGGTGGGCGGCGAGGAGTCCACCGACTTCAATGGGTCGCTGGAGTTCCGCGGGGACATGTTCTCGGCGCTGATCGGAGCCGGGTACTCGGAGATCGATGACGACATGGCGGCGGTGACGCTGCAGGACCGCTTCGCCAACAACTGCCACCTGGACGTGGCGCGACAGTACTACTGCGGCGCCGTCATGGAACAGAGCAGCGTGACACTCGATCGCGGCAACCTGCAGGGCGACGACGGCGTCCACCGCGACTCGACCCGTCTGTCGGCCCAGTTGACCTGGGACTTCGGCGCCATGCAGCTCGTCTCCAACACGGGCTACTTCGACACGCACATCGAGTACGGCTACGACTCGACCTATCAGGCGGGTCACGCGATCGCGCCGACCACGGTTCCGGGCGCGCCCGGCTACGTGCGGACCGCGACGGACCCGGTTCGGGTCGGCAGTGTGACGCGCAACGAGGTGTCGGACCGGCAGGAATGGTCCACCGAGCTGCGTCTGCAGTCGGCGGAGGAGCAAAAGGTGCGCTGGCTGATCGGCGCCTATCTGTACCAGAGCCGGCGCGACCTGGAGGAACGCCACTACCTGGCGAGTGCGCCCACGATCCTGTTCGGCGAGACGCGGGTGGACAATCAGGCGCTGTTCGGCTCGGTCGGGTTCGACCTCTCGGATCGCTGGGACCTGAGCATCGAAGGACGTTACGCGGAGGACAAGGTCGGCAACCTGAAGACCACGCCGGCCGTCGTGCTGATCGAGAAGACATTCAGTTCGTTCGTACCGCGCATCACGACCAGCTTCCATGCCACGCCCGGGACCATGCTCTACCTGAGCTTCGCCCAGGGCAACAAGCCTGGCGTCGTAAATGCCGACCCGCGCTTCCCGCCGGACATCCAGTTCGCCGACGAGGAGGAGAGCGACAACTGGGAGATCGGCGTCAAGAACACGCTGCTGGACGGGCGGCTGATACTGAATGCCGCGGCGTACTACATCGACTGGAAGAAGCAGCAGTTGACAACGACCTTCTTCTTCCCGACCGGCGGCACCCAGTCGTACATCATCAACGCGGGCGAGACCGAAGTGCAGGGTCTCGAACTGGAGGTGCAGGGGCGGGTCACCGATGCGGTGACACTCGGCTTTTCCTACGCCTACACCGACGCCGAGTTCGTCGAGCTGGTGGATACGGAGGCGGGCCAGCTTTTCGGCGACACCTCGCTGAAGGGTTTCACGCCGCCGGGGGTACCACAGGATCAGGCGAGCGTATTCGCCAGGTTCGGCTTCAACGTCGGCGCCAGCCTGGAGGGCTACGTTCGCGCGGATGCCTCCTACACCAGCAAGAAGTACGACCAGGTGTTCAACCTCGCGCACACGGGCAGCCAGGAACTCGTCAACCTGACATTCGGACTCGATGGCAAGAACTGGAGCGGCTCGCTGTGGGTGAAGAACCTCACGGACGACCGTACGCCGTCCAGCGTCACGCGGTACGTGGACCAGATGAACCTGAACGTGCCGCAGTACGTCAATGCCAATCCGGCGCAGAACAACGTGCCGGGGTCGACGACGCTCGAGCGTGCCTTCTTCTATCCGCTCGCGCGCAAGCGGCAGTTCGGGATGAATCTGACTTACCGCTTCTGAACGACGTGCGCGGAGCCCGCAACCGGCAAAGGAGACAATATCGCTTGAAGGGCAGGAAGATCGGCAGATGGCTGTCGCCGGCATGGATCGCCTGTGCAGTCTGGCCGTTACTTGCGGCTGGCGAGGGCCTGCCGGTGACTGAGGACGCGCGCATATTCTGGCGAGAATGCGCGCGGGACCTCGGTGCGCCGTCCGAGGGGCCGCTGCGGGCCAGGCGCCTGGGCAGCACACCCGAGACGATCGAGATGCTGCTCGGGCTCGTCCTGGCACGCGAGAAGACGATGACCAGCACCAGTCCGTGGCTCTACGATGACGGTCTCCAGGCAGCCCCCATGGCCGGCGACATCTGGGTGATGATGGACAGCGCAGGGAGGCCGGCCGCGGTGCTGCGCACGACCTCGGTCAAGGTG
>DATBMQ010000223.1:0-5528 GCA_036554765.1 Steroidobacteraceae bacterium
CCGCGGCTGAATTCGTCCACGGCGAGGCCCTGCACGATCGTGCAGCGGCCGCCCTTGCAGGTCACCGGATACGAATACATGACGCCCTCGCCGATGCCATAGCTGCCGTCGGCGGGCACGGCCATGCTGGTCCAGTCGCCCTCGGGCGTGCCCTGCGCCCAGTCGCGCATGTGGTCGATCGCGGCGGAGGCGGCCGAGGCCGCGGACGAGGCGCCGCGCGCCTTGATGATCGCGGCGCCGCGCTGCTGGATCAGCGGGATGAACTGGTCGCGGTACCAGGCCTGGTCCACCAGCGACTTCGCCGGCTTGCCGCCGATCGTGCAGTGGGAGACGTCCGGGTACTGGGTCGCGCTGTGGTTGCCCCAGACGATCATGCGGCGGATCGCGGTGACGTGCGTGCCGGTCTTCTCGGCGAGCGCAGCGAGCGAGCGGTTGTGGTCGAGCCTCGTCATCGCGGTGAAATTGCGGCGCTCGATGCCGGGCGCGTTCGATGCCGCGATCAGCGCGTTGGTGTTGGCGGGATTGCCGACCACCAGCACGCGCACCTCGCGCGAGGCGGCCGCGTCCAGCGCCTTGCCCTGGGCGGAGAAGATCTGCGCGTTCGCGAGCAGCAGGTCCTTGCGCTCCATGCCCGGGCCGCGCGGCCGCGCGCCGACCAGCAACGCATAGTCGCAGTCGCGGAAGGCCGCCTTCGCGTCGTCCGTCTGTACGATGCGGGCGAGCGTCGGGAACGCGCAGTCCGAGAGTTCCATGACCACGCCGGCCAGCGCCGGCAGCGCGGGCGTGATCTCGAGCAGGTGCAGGTTGACGGGCTGGTCGGCGCCCAGCATCTGGCCGGAGGCGACCCGGAACGCGAGCGCGTAGCCGATGTGGCCGGCGGCGCCGGTGATCGCGACATTGACGGGTTTCTTCATCGGGGACCCCGGCAGCGGAAACGGGCGGTGATTGTAACAGCGTACCGGCGCTGCCCGGCCGCCCGCCTTGCCGCCGGGGTGCGATCGGTGCTGTCATGGCAGCCGATGCCAGCCCGCCGCCCCGATCGCGCCGACCTGCACCGTGTCCCGTACCGCGGCCACCGGCCGGCCAGCCGCTACCCCACCACTGCGCCGCGCGGCACGCCGGGCAAGGACGCGCTGCAGGACGAGCTGCGCGGGCTCGTCGACGAGCTCGACCGGCTGCAGCAGCTGCTGTTCGCCGACCAGCGCTTCGCCGTGCTCGCGGTGTTCCAGGCCATGGACGCCGCCGGCAAGGACAGCACGATCCGCAAGGTGTTCTCCGGCGTCAATCCGGCGGGCTTCCGCGTGCACGCCTTCGGCCGGCCGAGCGAGCTGGAGTTGCGGCACGACTTCCTGTGGCGCTGCGCGCAACGCCTGCCGGAGCGCGGCCGCATCGGCATCTTCAACCGCAGCCACTACGAGGAGCTGCTCGTGGTTCGCGTGCACCCGGAACTGCTGGCCGCGCAGCGGCTGCCGCCGGTGGCCGCGCGGCGCCTCTGGGCGGAACGCTTCGAGTCGATCCGCTCCTTTGAGCGTCACCTGGCCGCCAATGGCACGGTGATCGTGAAGTTCTGGCTCAACGTCTCGCGCCGCGAGCAGGCCCGGCGCTTCCGGGAGCGAATCGAGAATCCCGACAAGAACTGGAAGTTCCGGCTCGGCGATCTCGACGACCGCGCGCACTGGCGGCAGTACATGAAGGCCTACGAGGACGTGCTGCGCGAGACCTCGCGCGAATGGGCGCCGTGGTACGCCATCCCCGCGGACGACAAGGCCTACATGCGCGCCGCGGTCGCGCGGGTGATGGTTGCCACGATGCGGCGGCTCGGGCTGCGCCATCCGCCGGTGGACGATTACCAGAAGCGCGAGCTGAGAGAAGGACTGCGGCGGCTCAATCGCGAGTGACGGCCCGCTCAGCGGCTCTCGCCGCGGTGTCTCTCGAGCCAGCCCGGGAATGCCTCTTCCAGCCGGCGCAGCTCGGCTTCGGCCTCCTCGGTGCGCCCGGCCGCGCGCAGTTCCTCAATTCGTGCGTACCACTGTTCCGGCGTCGCGGGCTCCCCGGCGCTCGCCTCGCGGGCCCGCACTTCGGCGCGTTGCGCGAGGCCGGCGCCGGGCGCCGCGTCCGCCATCGGCACCGACGCCGCTGCGGCGGCTTTGCCGGTCGCTGGCGCCGCGGCGGCAGGTGGCGGCGCGTCGATCATCGGCGCCGCTTCGAATGATTCCTGTGCCGGCGCCGGCATTGCTGCCGGCCCGGTGGACGCGTCAGCTGCCGGCGCTGTTTCGAGCGTGTCGGCGGGCAAGGCCGCCGGCGCCACCGTGCGCGCCTCCTCCGGCGCGACGTCGGCCTCGGTGACCAGCGCGGGCGAGCGGATCTCCTCGTACTGCCACTGCACCAACAGCACCGCCAGCAGCAGCGATGCCGCGAGCGACGCGGGCAGCCACCAGCGCCCGGTGTGCGGCGCGAGCGCACGGCGCGCCGCGTCGCGGATGCGCTCGTCGGTCGCGCGCGGCGGCTCGCCGGCATCGCGCGCGAGCACGCGCCGCCAGGCGTCGCGGTCGATGGGCTTGTCGTCGTCCTGCATCACGTCATGGTGCGGGCGCTTCCGCGCCCAGCATCTCCTTCAGCTTCGCCACCGCGTAGCGCAGCCGGCTCTTCGCCGCCTCGGGAGCGACGCCGGTGGCCGCGCCGATTTCCGCCACCGACAGGCCGCCCTCCACGTACAGGAGGAACGTACTGCGCTGCTCCGGCGGCAGCCGCGCGAGCGCGGCCGCCAGGCGCCGGCCCGATTCATCCGCGATCGCCGCCGGCAGCGGGCCAGCCGCGGGATCATCGGCCGCGGCTTCGATCACGGCATCGTCGGCCGACTCGCGTGCGCCGCGCCGGCCTTGCCGGCGCCAGTGGTCCATGCAGCAGTTGTGCGCGATGCGGTACAGCCAGGTCGCGAAGCGCGCCTCGGGCCGGTACTGGTCGCGGTGCGCGATCACGCGCGACCAGGACTCCTGGAAGACGTCGTCGGTCGCCGCCTCATCGCCCACCGTGCGCCGGATGAACCGCCACAGCCCCGCGCGATGGTTCGCGTACAGCAGATCGAACGCGCGCGCATCGCCCCTGGCGTAGCGCAGCATCAATTGCGCATCGGCGTCCCCTGCCTCCATCGCCGGCCACTCTACGCCCGAAGGCCCGGCCGGCACTTCCTTGAACGCTTCCGGACCGTCCTGGGTGCTCCATTCCTGCGCAAAAAACGGCTGCGGAGGGGGGAGAGCGGCCGCAGAACGGCCCCGGGAACAGATTTTTCATCTCATAACTCATTGATTTTAATGAGATATGCCAACAACCCTCTTTTTCTTCGCAAAAAGGGCTTGCATTAGAGTCAGTGTTATAGTTCACTACAACACCAGAGGAGCACATCAGTACATCGGGACCGGCAAAGGCCGGCCGAACTTGGAAGCGAAAGGAAAGGAGAAGGTCATGTTCACGATGGTTGCAAAGAGCACTCGGATGGCGGTCAGCGCGGTTGCGGCGGTCGCGGTCGTGTCGTTCAGCGGCCTTGTGCTGGACCAGGCCCACATCGCCTCGGCGCCCCGCGGCACCGTGGAAATCGGCGAGATCACCCCGATCGACACGACGCAGATGGCGCTCGTGACGCTGCCGGAGGTCACCGTGCTTGCCAAGCGCGAGTCCGCCACGGACGCGATGCTGGCGGCGGAGCTGCCGGAGATCGTGGTCAGCGCGAAGCGCGTCGCCTACATCGTCGCCAAGGCGCAGGCCGCGCGCGGCGGGCAGGCGAAGGCGGGCGTTGCCGGTTCGACCGACGGTGCTCTGCTAAAGTAGTCTGGTAGCGGGCTAGCTCACCTCCGGCGAGACGCATGGACACCAACTGGACCGACAGCCTGCCGATCTACCGCCAGCTGCGCGACCGCGTGGTGGCGATGATCCTGGAAGGCGTCCTGAATGACGGCGACCCCCTGCCGTCGGTGCGCAGCGTCGCGGCCGAATACCGGCTCAACCCGCTCACCGTGCTGAAGGGATACCAGCAGCTCGTGGACGAGCAGCTGGTCGAGAAACGCCGCGGACGCGGCATGTTCGTGACCGAGGGCGCCCGGCGCGCGCTGCTGAAGGATGAACGCCAGCTCTTCCTCGAGGAGGAATGGCCGAAGATCGCGGGGCGCATCCAGCGCCTGGGCTTCGAGCCGAAGGAGCTGCTGGACGCCCTCGACAAGATTCCACCCGCGCCGGCTTCGAGCCTGAAGTCGACGCAGGAAGACGACACAGGCGGGGGAGACGAGCGTGAATGACCTGATCGTGGCGCGCGGGCTCGGCAAGAGCTTCGGCGCGACCCGCGCACTCGACGGCGTCTCGTTCTCGGTCAAGCCCGGCCGCATCGTCGGCCTGATCGGCCCGAACGGCGCCGGCAAGACCACCGCGCTCAAGTCCCTGCTCGGTCTCACCCGCTTCGAAGGCGAGCTGTCCGTGCTCGGCCTCGATCCCTACCGCCAGCGCCACCGGCTCATGCAGGACGTCTGCTTCATCGCCGACGTCGCGGTGCTGCCGCGCTGGATCCGCGTGCGCCAGCTGATCGAGTTCGTCGCGGCCACGCACCCGAAATTCCGCCGCGAGGTCTGCGACCACTTCCTCGCGCGCAGCGACGTCAAGCGCGACAGCCGCGTCAAGGAGCTGTCGAAGGGCATGGTGACGCAGCTGCACCTCGCGCTCGTGATGGCGATCGACGCCAGGCTGCTGGTGCTGGACGAGCCGACGCTGGGGCTCGACATCCTGATGCGCAAGCAGTTCTACGAGACGCTGCTGAACGAGTATTTCGACGAACAGCGCACCATCCTCGTCACGACACACCAGGTCGAGGAGGTCGAGCACATATTGACGGACCTGTTGTTCATTGACCGCGGGCGCATTGTGCTCGACGCGGCGATGGACGAAGTGCAGGAAAAGTACGCGCAGGTGGCGGTGCGCCCGGAGCACGTCGCCGCCGCGCGCACGCACCAGCCGCTGGCCGAGCGCCAGGGGCTGGGGCGGACGCACATGCTGTTCCGCGACACGCCACGCGCCGACCTCGAGCGCCTCGGCGAGGTCGGCGTGCCGTCGGTTGCCGACCTGTTCGTCGCCGTGATCCAGGGAGCCCGCGCATGAACCGCTTCATCTGGCTGGTCCGCCGCGAGATCTGGGAGCACAAGGCGATCTGGGTGGCGCCGCTGATCGTGATCGGCTGCCTGGTGCTCGCCGCGCTCACCGGGAACATCCACCTCGGGCCGATCGGGACCGGCGACGGGCTCGGTGCCATCGCGCCGGATCACCAGGCGCGCATCGTGCTGATCGCCTATGCGGGCCTGGCGCTCGTGGTGTTCATGGTGATGGGCATCGTGTCGTTCTTCTATTCACTGGACTCGCTGTACGCGGACCGGCGCGACCGCTCGGTGCTGTTCTGGAAGTCGCTGCCGCTGTCGGATGCGGAGACCGTGCTGTCGAAGTTCGCGGTGGCGGCGATCGTGATCCCGCTGGTGGCGCTCGTGGGCGCCGTG
>DATBMQ010000290.1:0-13409 GCA_036554765.1 Steroidobacteraceae bacterium
CCGGCGCAGGCCTGCCGGCTGCTCGAATCCGCGGCCGTGGCCGGCCACGCCCGCGCGGCCGGCACTCTCGCCGGCATGGTCGAAGCGCGCGAGTGCCAGGCTTCGTCGCGCACCGCCGAGGAGTGGCGGACGGTCGCGCGCGATGCGGGCTTCGTGCCGAAGGCGACGGCAGCGGATTCCGGGGGCGCGACCTTGCCCGCCGCCGAGCTGCTGCTGCGGGCCGCCCGTACCGGCGACCTGCCGGAGCTGAAGCGACTGCTGGATTTGCTGCCGGCGGACGTGGTGGACGAGCATGGGCGCACGCCGCTCATGCTCGCGATCGAAGCCGGCCACGCGGCGCTGGCGCGCGAACTGCTCGGGCGCGGCGCCTCCGCCGCCAGCGCCGACCGGAGCGGTGATACGCCGCTGCTGCTCGCCGTGCGCGGCGGCAGCGAGGAACTCGTGGCGCTGCTGCTGGATCGCGGCGCGGCCGTGGATGCATCGAACCGGGCGGGCACCACGCCGCTCATGCTCGCAGCCCTCGCCGGCTCCCGGACGCTGTGCGATCGCCTGCTGCGCGCCGCCGCCGACCCGGGACTCGTCGATGCCACCGGCCTGCGCGCCGGGGATCACGCGGCGCGCGCGGGTCATGCGGCACTGGCAGCCCGGCTGGGCGTCACCGCGACACCGGGGCCGACGGGACCGCGGCAGCAAAGCGAGTTGCACCAAGGCAGGACGGCATTGATGGTCGCGGCCGAGACCGGCGACCTGAAGTCGCTGCAATCCCGCCTGGCCGCGCGTGACGCAGTGGACGCCCGCGATGCCGCCGGCATGACCGCATTGGCGCTGGCCGCCAGGGCTGGCCGCGCGGCGGCGCTGGCCGCGCTGCTCGATGCGGGCGCGGCACTGGAGATCCGCGATCGCCAGGGATGGACTCCGCTCGGCCATGCCGTGCGCGAAGGTCGGCTCGAGACGGCCGGATTGCTGCTACGGGCGGGTGCCGACCCGCGCACCGGGCAGGCCGACCGCAGGCCCCTGCTGCTGGTGGCCGTCGAGGCCGGACAAGGAAAGCTGGTGCCGGCGCTGCTGCAGGCCGGGGCCGAGCCCGATGCCGCGGACGGCCAGGGACGGACGGCACTCATGGCCGCCGCAGCCGCCGACGATGTCGCGACGGTCGAATCGCTGCTGCAGGCCGGGGCGCATCCGCAGGCCACGGACCGGCACGGGCGCACGGCACTCTGGATCGCCGCCAGCCTTTCCGCGCACCGGACGGTCGTCGCCCTGGCGCCGCGATCGACGGTGGACGCAGCGGATGAGCAGGGCGTGACCGCGCTCATGGCCGCCGCCGGCCGCGGTCACCTGCCCACGGTGAATGCATTGCTGGCGGCCGGCGCGGATGCCCGAAAGGTGTCGCGCAACGGCAATGGCGCATTGCACGCGGCCTGCGCAGCGGGTCATGCGGCACTGGTCCCGCGCCTGCTGGCGGCGCGCGCATCGCTCGACGGCATGAACGCCGGCGGCGATACGTCCCTGCACCTCGCGGTGCGCGCGCGTTGCCGGGCATGCGTGTCGCGACTCGTCGAGGCGGGCGCGAGCCGGAGCCTGCGCAATGCCGATGGCCTGACGGCGCCGGACATCGCGCGGCTCGCCGGTGACAAGCCGCTGCTCGCGCTGCTGGAGTGAATGGCCGGCTAGCGCGGCCTGAGACCGGTGATCAACCGCGCCCCGCGTTCGAACGCGAAGTAGGACCACAGCCACTGCGTCACGACGATCAGCCGGTTGCGCAGGCTCACGAGGAAATAGATGTGCGCCGCGCCCCACAGCCACCAGGCCGGCCAGCCGCGCAATGCCAGGCGCCGATACGAGATCACCGCCGACTTGCGGCCGATGGTCGCGAGCAGCCCCACGTCACGGTAGGCAAAGGGCTTCATGCGTCGTCCTGCCAGCCGCGCCAGGATCGAGCGCGCGACCCAGGCGCCTTGCTGCTTGGCGACGGGCGCGATGCCCGGCAGCGGCTGGCCGCGCGCGTCGCGCGCCAGCGCGGTATCGCCGATCACATATATATGGTCATGACCGGGGACGGTCAGGTCGGCGCCGACCGTGACGCGTCCGGCGCGGTCGCCCGGCATGGCGAGCCATGACGCCGCAGGCGAGGCGGCCACGCCTGCCGCCCAGAGGATGGTCGCCGCGGGAATGAACTCGGCGCCGATGGTCACGCCCTGCGGGTCGCAGGAGGTCACCGGCGTCCCGATACGGACTTCCACGCCGAGCCGCGCGAGCGCCGCGGCCGTGTAGCGCGACAGCGCCTCCGGGAAATTCGGCAACAGCCGCGGCCCCGCCTCGATCAGCAGCACGCGCGCCCGGGTCGGATCGATCGCACGGAAATCCGCCACCAGCGCACGCCGCGCAAGCTCCGCGATCGCGCCGGCGAGTTCCACGCCGGTTGGCCCGCCGCCGACGATCGCGATCGTCAGCAGCCGCCGCGCCGTGTCCGGATTGGACGCCATCTCGGCGCGTTCGAATGCGAGCAGCAGACGGCGGCGGATCGCGGTCGCATCGTCGAGATCCTTCAGCCCCGGCGCATGGGCGGCCCATTCGTCGTGGCCGAAATAGCCATGCGTCGCTCCGGTCGCGAGCACCAGCCAGTCCCAGGAGACGGGACCGTCGCCCAGCATCACGACGCCGCGCGCAGGGTCCACGCCCGTGACCTCTCCCATCAGCACGCGCGTGTTTGGCTGGTCCCGTACGAGGTGGCGCACGGGCCAGGCGATGTCGGCCGGCGACAGTCCCGCGGTCGCGACCTGGTAGAGCAGCGGCTGGAACAGGTGATGGTTCTGCCGGTCGATCAGCGTGACGTCGACCGGCGCCCGGGCCAGGCCCCTTGCGACGGTCAGGCCGCCAAACCCGGCCCCGACGATGACCACCTGCGGACGATCCACGTAACACCTTAATCGTGAAGGGCTTTCCGCCAGTATAGCGACCCTCCCGGCAGCGCAGGCCGCGTCGCACGCGCCTTGCCGGGCGGCGCAATGGCGGGGTACGCTGGCTGGCCGGTCACGGGGGTGCCGGCGCCATGCTGCGCATCGTCCTGCTCAATCCCAAGGGCGGTTCCGGGAAATCGACGATCGCGACAGGCATTGCCGCGATGTATGCAGCCCGTGGTTTCAACACCGCGCTGATGGATTTCGATCCGCAGGGCACCAGCTCGCGCTGGCTCGAGCGACGGCCGCGCACGCGCGCCTCGATCCACGGCGTCGAAGCCTTCTCGCGCGCCATCGGCGTGACCCGCAGTTTCCAGTTGCGCGTGCCGCCGGGCACGGACCGGGTGGTCGTGGACACGCCCGCCGCCATGCCGCCGCAGAATTTCAACGAGCACGTCCGCGACGCGGACGCCGTGCTCGTGCCGGTGATGCCGTCGGATGCCGACATCCATGCCTGCTCGCGCTGCATCGGCCACCTGCTGATCTCCGGCAAGATCAAGCGGCGCGAGAACCGGCTCGGCGTCGTCGCCAACCGCGTCAAGCCGAACACCATCATCTTCCGCACGCTGATGCGCTTCCTCGACCAGATGCAGATCCCGGTGGTCACGACCCTGCGAGATTCCCAGAGCTACGTGTTCGCGGGCGAGCACGGCATCGGCCTGCACGAGATGAACCCGGCGCGCGTGCAGCCGGAACTCGCGCAGTGGGATGCGCTGTGGGCCTGGCTCGAATCGCGCAAGCCGTTCGTGCAGCCGGTGCCTGCGGCCGGCGTCGCCGGCGTCTAGAATCCGCGGATGGGTTTCTTCGCCTGCCGGCTCATGGCCGGCGTCCTGGTCGCGCACGCCTGCCTGGTGACTCCCACCGGCGCGGCAGAGCCGCCGCGCTACCTGGGCCGCCCGATCGTCGAGGTGCTGGCGGAGCTGCGCGAGCCGGGCCTCGGCTTCATCTACAGCTCGGAACTGCTGCCGCCGGCGCTCACGGTCGTGGCGGAACCGAAGTCGCGCGACCGCCTGCTGCTCGCGGCCGAGGTCCTCGCGCCGCACGGGCTCGCGCTCGACCCGGTGGGGCCCGGTCTCTACGCCGTGGTGGCGGCAGGAACCCGGGCGTCGCAGGCCGCGGCGCCGGTGCCGGACGCGCGTCCGCTGCAGGCGCGCACGGAACTGGCCGAGATCGTCGTCTCGACCAGCCGTTACTCGCTGGACCACGCGGCCATGGGAGGATCGGTGCGCATCGGCGGGGAGTTGCTCGCCGCGCAACCGGTGCTGGGTGAGGATGCGATCCGCGCGGTCGGCCGCCTGCCGGGCATCGCGCAGGGCGGCCTGTCGGCGCAATCGAGCATCCGCGGCGGCGAGTCCGGCGAAGTCCTGACCCTGCTCGACGGCTTCCCGCTGCGGCAGGCCTTCCATCTGCCCGGGTACCACAGCGTGTTCGGCGTGCTGGACCCCGGGCTGATCGCCGACGCGGAGATCTACACCGGCGGCTTTCCGGCCCGCTACGGCAATCGCATGGCGGGCGTATTCGACCTCCGGACCATCGGCGCCATCGACGAACCGCGCACGGCGCTCGGCCTGTCGGTGTTCAACGCCATGGCGCGGCGCGGAGGCCGCCTCGGCGCCGGCGGCACGGACTGGCTTGCCGCCGCGCGCATCGGCACGCTCAAGCCCTTCGTCGAGGCCTTCGCGCACGACGCCGGCGATCCGTCCTACGCCGATGCCTATGCGCGACTCGGGTTCGGCGCACCCGACGGCCTGCGCGTCACCGCGAACTTCCTGTGGTCCAGGGACGAGCTATCCATCTCGCGCGAGGACCAGCGGGAGCAGGCGCAGATCGAGAGCCGCTCGCATTACGCCTGGCTGCGCGCGGACCGCCCGTGGCGGGAGTCCTTGCGCGGCACGCTGTGGCTCGGATTCAGCAGCGTCGACAGCTTCCGCAATGGCAGCATCGACGAGCCGGAATTCGCCATCGCGGCCGTGAATGACAAGCGTACTTCCGAGTACGTCGAGCTGCGCGGCCGGCTCGAATGGGACGCCGGTCCGCGCCACTGGCTCGAGGGCGGCTTCGAGTACACCCATGAGGACGCCGAGTACCGCTATGCCGCGGATGCCGCCTATCCGGCGGCGGTCGCGGCGCTCTTCTCGCGCGGCACGACCCTGTCGCGCGCAGCGACGCTCGAGCCCCATCGCGAGCGGCTCGCCGTCTTCGTGACGCATCGCTGGCAGCTCGGTGACGACCTGATCTCGGAACTCGGCCTGAGGGGGCAGCGCACGATCACCGAGGGCGCCACGACCGAGAACTGGCAGTACGATCCTCGCGTCAACCTGCGCTGGGAGATCAGGCCGGCGACGAGCCTGCGCGTCCATTGGGGGCGCTTTCACCAGACCGACGAAGTGCACGAGCTGAAGGTCGAGGACGGCCTGACGGCATTCCCGGATGCGCAGACCTCGGACCAGCTGATCGCCGGCCTGGATCACCGGCTCGAGAACGGCCTGGCGTTGCGGCTCGAGTGGTTTCGCAAGCTGCAGACCGAGCCGCGGCCGCACTTCGAAAACCTGCTCGACCCGCTGTCGGTCGTTCCCGAAGTCGCGCCCGATCGCGTGAGCATCGTGCCGACGGCCGCGGAAGTCCGCGGGGCGGAATTGTCGCTGGTTGCGGAGGCGGCGGACCTGGGCTGGTGGGCCTCCGTGACCTGGTCGGAAGCGCGGGACAAGATCGACGGACGCCGGGTGCCGCGCAGCTGGGACCAGACCTGGGCGGCGACGGCGGGCATCGACTGGACTCGCCGCGACTGGCGTTTTGGCGCCGTCGCCGGCGCGCACCGGGGCTGGCCCACGACGCGGGTGTTCGCGACGCAGCTCGGCGAACGCAATGCCGCCCGGTTCCCGACGCGGGTCGGCGTCGACCTGCGTGCCGAATACCGGCGGCCGCTCAGGATCGGGAGCCTCAAGGTGACGATCGAGCTGACCAATGCCGTCAATGCGGGCAATGTCTGTTGCGCGGAACTCATTGCCACCGATGACGGCGGCGGCGGCGTCGCATTCAGCACGCGCAAGAGCGACTGGCTGCCGATCGTGCCCTCCGTCGGGGTGCTCTGGGAGTTCTGACGAGCCGCTCCCGACCGGTGGATTCCGGCCTCCGCCGCCGTCCAACCGGGCATGCCGCAGAGATTCAGGCTATTGATCGGGCTTGCGCTCGCGAGCCTCGCGATCGGCGGGGCGGCACGCGCCCTGCTCTGGTGGAACTACGGCGCCGCGGCCGGGGTCGGCGCGCTCGCGTTGCCGCCCCTGCTGGCGGGAGGGCTCATCAACGACGCGATCGTCGCGCTCTACCTTTTCACGCCGCTCGCGCTCTACACCGCGCTGCTGCCGGACCGCTGGTACCGGACCCGGCTGAATCGCAGGATCCTCGCCGTCGGCAGCTGGCTGACGGTCTTCGGGCTGGTGTATCTCGCGGTCGTCGAATCGTATTTCTTCGAGGAGTTCGATGCACGCTTTAACCTCGTGGCCTTCGATTACCTCGCCTACCCGACCGAGGTCGCGGGCGACGTCTGGGCCGAGTACCCGGTGCTGTGGGCGGCGCTCGCGTCCGCCGCGCTTGCGAGCATCGCGCTGTGGTGGCTGCGCCGGCGCTTCGGCGACGGCAGCGAAGCGCCCGCCGGGCGGCGCGAGCGCCTGCGGCCGCTCGCCGCCCATGCCTCGGCGGTGGCGCTCGCGATCGCCTTCTGGCCGACCGACATGCTCTCGCTCGCCGACAACCGCGTCGCCAACGAGCTGGTGCAGAACGGCATCAGCAGCTTCATGCGCGCGGCGACGACCTCCGAGATCGACTACCACGCCAATTACCGGAGCGCGGATCCGCAGGAGAACCTGGCGCTGGTCGCGCGTGAACTGGCGCGCGGCGGCGGCCGCTTCACCCGCCTCGGTGAGGGACGGCTGGACCGCGCCTTCCCGGCCCGCGCCGACGGTCTCGGCCGGCTCAACGTCGTGCTGGTGTCGAGCGAATCCTTCGGTGCCGAGTTCAGCCGGCTGTACGGCTCGACCGAGGACCTGACGCCGGAATTCGACGCGTTCGCGCAGCGGGGCATCTGGTTCCCACATGCCTATGCATCGGGCACCCGCACCGTGCGCGGCCTCGAAGCCCTCACGAGTTCGATCCCGCCGATCCCGACGGTCTCGATACTGCGCCGGCCCGGCAACGACAACGTCGCCACCTGGGGCGCGGTCATGCGCGCGCTCGGCTACCACACCAGCTTCCTGTACGGCGGCTACGGCTACTTCGACAACATGAACGCGTTCTACGGCAGCAACGGCTTCGAGATCGTGGACCGCCAGTCGATCGATGCCGTGCGCTTCGAGAACATCTGGGGCGTCGCGGACGAGGACCTGTTCGACCACGCGCTCGGGCACTTCGACCGGCTGCACGCCGCGGGCCAGCCGTTCTTCTCGATCGTGATGACGACCTCGAACCACAAGCCGTTCACGTTCCGGCCCGGCCTCGACCAGTACGGGATCCCGGCCGAGGGCGGTGGGCGCCCGGCAGGCGTACGTTACGCGGACTTCGCGCTCGGGCAGTTCCTGCGCGCGGCCGAGAGCCACCCGTGGTTCGAGAATACGGTGTTCGTGATCGCGGCGGATCACGGCGCGCGCGTCTACGGCAAGGAGCAGATCCCGCTCAAGACCTATGAGATCCCGTTGATGATCTATGCGCCGAAGCGCATCCAGCCGCGGCGCGTGGACGTGCTCATGACGCAGATCGACGTCGCGCCGACCGTTCTCGGGCTGCTCGGCCTGCCCTACGAGGCGCCCTTCTTCGGCCAGGACGTGCTGCATGCGCCGGCGGACGGGCGCGTGGCCTTCTTCAACCACAACCACGACGTCGCGGTCTATCGCGACGGCGAGATCGTCGTGTACGGCCTCAAGAAGTCCGTGCACACCTATCGCTACGACGTGGCGACGGACCGCTACAGCCCGGCGCCGCGCGACCCCGAACTGGAGCGCCTCGGCCTCGCGTATTTCCAGACCGCCTACGAGCTGTTCGAGTCGCACCGCTACGAGCCGGCGGAGGCGCCCTCGACCCCGGCGCGGCTCGCCAGGAACCGGTGATGCGCCGCGCGGCCGCCGCGTGCCTGCTGGGCATCGCGCTGCCGCTCGCGGCCGCCGCCGACGACGCCGCGGCTCCCGCCTGGCCGGATGACGCGGAACTCGAGGCCCGCGGCACGCGCATCGGCACGGTGACGGTGCGCGACCTGCCGATCTTCGACCAGCGGATCGAGGGCGAAAAGAAGGCCATCTACCGCCTGGCCGACCGCCTGCACGTGGACACGCGCGATTCGGTCATCGAGGCGCAGCTGCTGTTCCGGTCCGGCGACCTCTACTCGCGCCACTTGCTGGAGGAGACCGAACGCAACCTGCGGCAGCTGCGCTTCATCCGCGAGCCCGAGGTCCGCATCACCGGCTACCACGACGGCGTCGTGGACCTCGAGGTCGTCGCGCACGAAGTCTGGACCACGAATCCGGGGCTGTCGTATGGCCGCAGCGGCGGCACGGACAAGACCGGCATCGAGCTGGAGGAGCTCAACCTGCTGGGCTTCGGCAAGCATCTCGCCTTCGACTACTCCGACGACGTGGACCGCAGTTCATTCGCCATCCGCTGGCACGACCCGAACATGTTCGGCAGCCGCTGGCGCAACGACCTGGTCCTGCGCGACAGCGACGACGGCTCGGGACAGTCGCTGGCCGTGGAGCGGCCGTTCTATGCGCTGGACACGCACTGGAGCGCCGGCATCGCGCTCGGCCGCGACGAGACTGTCGAGCACGTCTACCGCCTGGGCGAGCAGGTTGCCGGCTACGGCCAGCGCCTGGAATTCGGCGAATTGCGCTATGGCTGGTCCGCGGGGCTGCGCGATGGCTGGGTCCGGCGGTTCACGGCCGGCCTGCGCCGGGACCACGCCGATTTCGAGTTCGCGCCAGGCGAGCCCGCGCCGGCCGCGCTGCCGCCGTCCCGGCACCTCGACTACCCCTGGCTGCGGTTCGAGGCGATCGAGGACGATTTCGATACGACCCGCAACAGGGACCAGATCGCGCGCACGGAGGACTTCCAGTTTGGCACCCGCTACGCGGTCGAGCTCGGCTGGGCCGGCGAAGCATTCGGCTCGGACCGCAACGCGGCGATCCTGCGCGCCGAGGCTGCGCGCGGCTTCCGGCTGGGCGACGACCACGCCCTGTTCCTGGACGCCGCGCTGTCGGGCCGCCAGGAATCGGGCGACTTCCGGGACGCGTTGCTGACGGCGGGCCTGCGTTACTACGTGCCCGACGGGCCGAAGCGGACCTTCTACGCATCCTTGACGGCCGAAGCCGGTCACCGGCTCGACGCGGATCACGAGCGCCTGCTCGGCGGCGACAGCGGCCTGCGCGGCTATCCGCTGCGCTACCAGGCCGGGCAGGGCCGCGCGCTCCTGACGCTGGAGCAGCGCTTCTATACGAAGTATTCCCTGTGGCGGCTTGCCGACGTCGGCGGCGCAATCTTCTTCGACGTGGGCAAGAGCTGGGGCAGCTCCGCCTTCGGCCCCACCGAGAACCAGGGACTGCTGAAGGACATCGGCTTCGGGTTGCGCCTCGGCAGCGCCAAGACGGCGCTCGCCAACGTGCTGCACATCGACGTCGCCTTCCCGCTCGATGGCGACCGTTCGATCAACGGCGTCCAGGTCCTGGTGCAGACCAAGCGCAGCTTCTGACCATGCCGACCTCGCGTTTCTGGGTGCTGCATGCCTGGCTGCCCGCCGTGGTGTTCGTCGCGGGCCTCACGGCGATTGCGGCCTTCGACCTGGACCGGCGCATCGCCGACGCTCTCTTCTTCGACCGTGAGACCGGGACCTGGGTCGGAGCGGACACCTGGTGGGCGGTGGACCTGATCCACACGGGCGGTGCCCTGTTGGTCAGGCTGGCGGGCCTCGCCGCGCTCGGCGTCTGGGTCGCGAGCTTCTTCACCGCGCGGCTGCGCTACTTGCGGCTGCGCGCCGGCTACGTGGTACTCGCGCTGGTCCTGTGCAGCTCGATCGTCGCCGGGCTCAAGCAGGTGACCGGCGTGGATTGCCCGCGCGACCTCGCCGGCTACGGCGGGGATCGCCCGTACGCCGCGCTGCTCACCGACCGCCCCGCGGGCCTTCCACAGGGCCGCTGCTATCCAGGCTCGCACGCCTCGTCCGGCTTCGCGCTCATGGCCTTCTATTTTGCGCTGCGCGACCGCCGCGGGCGCCTGGCCGGCGGCCTGCTCGCCGCGGCGGTCGCGATCGGCATCGTGTTCTCGATCGGCCAGCAGGCACGGGGCGCCCATTTCCTGTCGCACGACCTGACGGGTGCCGCCATCGCCTGGTTCCTGCTGCTGGCCCTGTGGCAGCGGCTGCTAGAATCGCCGGCCCCGGACGCGCCGCGGTGGATTTCGACCAGGCCGCGCGTCCAAGTACCGGATGGGACCCCGCCGCGTGGACCAGGACTTGTCGACCGACCGCCAGCTCATCCGGCGCATGCTCGCGGGAGACGAGCAGGCCTACGAGACGTTCTTCAACGCCTATTTCCCGCGCGTCTACCGGTTCGCGCTGCCGCGCCTGAATGGCGACGTCGAGGCGACGCGCGACGTGGTTCAGGCGACCCTTGCCAAGGCCATGCGCAAGATGGCTGACTTCCGCGGGGAATCGGGCCTGTTCACCTGGGTCTGCCAGATCTGCCGGCGCGAGGCGGTGGACTACATCCGGGCGCGGCGCCGGCACACCCGCAATGTCGTTCTGATCGACGACCTGCCGGACGTGCGCCGCGCGATCGATACCATCGAGGCGCCCGAGGAGTACGACCTGGTCCGGTCGCACGGCCGGGCGGAGGTCGGACGGCTGGTACGATCGGTCCTGGACCGGCTGCCGTCCAACTATGGCGACGCCCTGGAATGGAAGTACATGGAAGGCCGCTCGGTCGAGGAAATCGGCCAGCGGCTGGGGATCGGGACGACGGCCGCCCAGTCGCTGCTGGCGCGGGCCAGGACCGCGTTCCGGGAGGCCCTGGAGCAGGTGTTCGGCGCGGATGCCGCCGACATCGCCGGCAGCCTCGGCGCGTGAGGGGAAGCACATGCACGAACACGACATCGAACGGGTGCTGAAGGCCGCCGGGCCGCGCGAAAAGCCGCCGGCGGAGATCGAGCGCGAACTGCGCGAGAGCCTGCGGCACGAATGGCGGGCCGTGGTCACGGAGCGCCGCGGCCGCCGGCGCACCGCGTACGCGCTCGCGGCCGGCGTCATGGCCGCCGCGATCGGCGCCTGGATCGCGGTCCCGCAATTCACCGCGCCCGTGCAGGAGGTCGGCACGATCGCGCAATCGTTTGGCGACCTGCGCGTCCGGTCGGGCTGGCTCGGCCGCTGGCAGGAAGCCGGCGACGGCCGCTCCGTGGCGACCGGCGAAGTGCTGGCGACCGGGCCGGCGGGACGCGGCGCTCTTGCGCTCGCGGGCGGGATCTCGGCGCGCCTGGACCAGTCCACGCAGCTGCGCGTGGCGGCCGCCGACCGGCTGATCATTGACCGCGGCGCGGTCTACGTGGATGCCGGCGCGGACTCCGCCAGCGCGGCGCCGCTCGAGATCGTCACGCCCGCCGGCTCGGTTCGCCACCTCGGCACCCAGTACGAGGTGCGCGTCAGCAATTCCGGCGTGCGCCTGCGGGTCCGCGAGGGCCGCATCGAATGGAGTTCGGGCGCCGGCAGCGCCATGGGCGTGGCCGGAGAGGAACTGACGATCGCGGAGGACGGCCGCATCGGGCGCGGTGCGGTGGCGAGCCATGGCGAGGCCTGGGACTGGGTCGTGCAGGCGGCGCCGGCCATCGACATCGAGGGCCTGTCGCTCGCCGGGTTCCTCGGCTGGGCCGCGCGCGAACTCGGATGCAGCATCGAATTCTCGTCGGCCGGGGTCGCGCAGGAAGCGGCGGCGGTCATCCTGCACGGATCGGTCGCGGGACTCGCGCCGGCACAGGCCCTGGAGGCGGTATTCACGACGACCCGCATGCAGGCCGTCGTGGCGAACGGCCGGATCGTGGTGACCGGGCGGGACGCGCCGGCGCAGCACGACTGATATCCGGGTAGCATGGGCGCCACTTTGAGCGACCCGGGCATCCATGCGATTGCCGATCTGCTGGCCTGCCCGGCCTGCCGCGCCGCCGTCTCGGTCGCCGCGGACGCCATCCAGTGCAGCCGTTGCCTTGCACGCTACGAGATCCGTGACGGCATCCCGTTGCTCGCGATCCGCGGCACATCCGAGACCTGGGGTGCGCCGCAGCAGACCGAGCAGAGCACCGCCTACCAAGCCGAGTACCAGCAGGTCGAGAACGCCGCGACCTACAACCTCGAGTACCAGCGGCAGCTGCTGAAACGCAGCAGCACGCGGCGCGAGTACGACCTCATCGGCCGGCATTTCGCGCGCGTCGGGCGCTCCCGCGTGGTGCTCGACCTGCCCTGCGGCGGCGGCCGGCTGACGCCGGCGTTCGCCGGCAGCACGGATCTCGTCATCGAGGCCGACATCGCGCTCGGGCAGGTCCAGTACGGCCGCGCGGAATCACGGGCCGCGACGCCCCGGGTCTGGATGACGGCCTCGGCCTTTCACATCCCGCTTCGCGATCAGGCGGTCGACGGCACGATCAGCGTGCGGCTGTCTCACCACCTGCCGACGGACGCCGAGCGCGAACGTCACCTGATCGAGATCCTGCGCGTCTCGCGCCGCTTCGTGGTCATGACTTTCTTCGACCACCATTCGCTCAAGAACTGGTTGCGACGCGCGCGGCGCCCGTTCGACCGGCAGCCGCCGAAGTTGACGATGACGACGGCGCGGGTCGCCGAGATCGCGCGGGCCCACGGCGCCCGCCTGGTGGCAGCGCCTCCCCTGTCGCGCATCGGGTCGGGTCACCGTTACGCGCTCATGGTCAGGGAGGGTGCCGCGGCGTGACCACGGCCGGCGCCGGGCCGGACCACCGGCTGATCAAGGCGGAGTCCGGGACGATCGTCTGGTCCGAGCCCCTCGTGGGCGGCGGGCGCGCGGTCGTGAAGCTCTACCGCCATCGCCCGCTGCACGACCCGTTGCGCCGCTGGTTCGTGGCGTACCGCGTCGAACGCGAATACCGGATGCTCGAGATCCTGCATCGCCAGGGTGTCGCCTGTCCCGAGCCGCTGCGCTGGTCCCACGGCCGCGATCGCGTGCATGGCCGGCACGAGCTGCTGGCGACCCGCGAGATCGAGGCTGCGGTGCCGCTGGCGGAGCTGCTGGCCCGCGCGGCCCCGCCGGACCTCGCGCCGCTGTTTGCGGTTGCGCGGCGCATGCACGAATGCGGCGTGGCGCACGGCGCCTTCTATCCTCGCAACGTCCTGGTCACGCAGGCCTCCGGCCGCGCGGCTGCATTCCACGTCATCGATTTCGCACACGGCCGCAA
>DATBMQ010000274.1:0-4038 GCA_036554765.1 Steroidobacteraceae bacterium
CCGCTTGAGGTCGTGCTGCATCAGCGCGTACAGCACGCCCAGCACCGCGGTCGCGCCACCCGCCAGCAGCACCAGGAAGCCCGACCACCATTGCGGCTCGCCGGACAGCTCGAACGCGATGCGGATGAAGCCGTACACGGCGACCTTGGTCATCACGCCGCTCATCAGCGCCGAGACGTGGCTGGGCGCCGCCGGGTGCGCGAGCGGCAGCCAGGCGTGCAGCGGCACGATGCCGGCCTTGGAGCCGGCGCCCAGCAGCGCGAGCGCGAGCACCGGCAGCATGGTCGCGGGCCCGTGCGCTGCCGCGCGCATGGCGTCGAAGGTGTAGTCGCCGCCTGCGGACGCCAGCAGCCCGAAGCACAGCAGCAGCGCCAGCGTCCCGAAGCTCGCCATCACGAGGTACACGTAGCCGGCGCGCGCGTTGTCGCGCTCCTGGTGGTGCGCCATTACCAGCGCCCAGGAGGACAGCGACATGAACTCCCAGGACAGCAGGAAGCTGAAGGCGTCGTCCGCCAGCACGACCAGGTTCATCCCGGCGAGGAACAACGGGTAGAACGGCAGTACGCGTCCCGGGGCGTGCTCGTGGCGTCCGTAGCCGAGGGCGAAGAGCGATGCCGCTGCGCCACCAAGGCCGACCACGAATGCGAAGAAGGCGGACAGCGCGTCGAGCCGGAACAGCGCGCCCTGCCACGGCAGTCCGAGCGGCAGCCAGGCTGTGGACGGCGCGGCCGCCGGGTCGAGCAGGTGAACGAGTGCGAGCGCCGCCATCGCGGAGCACAGCAGCAATGAGGTGCCGTACACGAGCAGCCGCCCCGCGGCGCGGCGCCCGAACGCGATGCCGGCAAGCGCCGTCACCAGCAACGCGGCGATGCCTGCCAGCAGCCCGGTGATCGCCGACATCAGGCCTTGTCCTGGCTGGTCGCCGCGGCCTTGAGGCGCACGCCGCGCCCGCCGCCCTGGCTGCCGGCGCCCTCGCCGATCAGTTCGATCCCGGCCTGGTCGAGCGCGGCAATGAGCTTCATCAGCGAATCCACGTTGCCGCGGATCACGCCGTCGCTCGCCTCCATGCGCTGGATGGTCGGTACCGACAGCCCCGCGCGTTCCGCCAGCTCGCGCTGGTCGATGCCAAGCAGGGCGCGCGCGGCGCGCAGTTGCGGCGCGGAGATCAAGGGAACTGCGGTCCGGTCTGGCGCATGAGCTGTCTTATGCGCAGATTATATGTCTTGATATCTCAGCTATCAATTATGCCGTCTGGGAACTCAACGGCGGGCGGGCCATCCTTCAGGCTGAAGCGCGTCCCCGCGACCGGCGCGCGAACCACAATGCGAGGCAGGCGAACGCAGCAGCACCCAGCAGCCACGAGCCGACTTCCCCCGCCCAGGCATGGCCGACACCTTCCGGCCGGCGTCCCAGCACGAAGGCGGCGCCGGCGAGGCCGACGCCCAGCAGCCCCTCGCCGCCCACGAACCCCGATCCCAGCAGCACGCCGCGGCCCGTGCGCGCCTCCGCGACGGACGCCGCGCGCCGGCGCGTCAACAGCAGGCGCAGCAGCCCGCCCAGGAAGATCGGCGTCATCGTCGAGAGCGGCAGGTAGACGCCCACCGCGATCGGCAGCGACGGAATGCGCAGGACTTCCGCGACCAGTGCGATGCCGACGCCGATGCCGACCAGACCCCAGGGCAGCGAGCGGTCGATGACACCGTCGATCACGAGCTTCATCAATGTCGCCTGCGGTGCCGGCAGGTCCTTCCCGCCGAAACCGAAGGTCTCCGCCAGCAGCAGCACGGAAAGGCATACGAACGTGGCGGACGTCAGCACGCCCGCGAGCTGCGCGAGCTGCTGGTTGCGCGGCGTCGCGCCCAGGAGATAGCCGGTCTTCAGGTCCTGGGACATGTCGCCCGAGATGGAGGCCGCAATCGCGACCACGCAACCGACCATGAGTGCTGCCGCCTTGCCGGTCGCGTCGGTCCAGCCAAGCGCGAGGAAGATCGTCGCGGTGCCGAGCAGCGCGGCGATCGTCATTCCGGAAGTCGGGTTGCTGGTGACGCCCACCAGTCCGACGATGCGGGCCGCGACCGTCACGAAGAAGAACGCGAACACAACGACGCAGACTGCGGCCGCGAGCTGCTGCGGGATGCCCTCGATGACGCTGAACACCTGCGGCACCAGCGCCATCACCAGCGTGATCCCGAGGACGCCCGCGCCCAGGAACCAGAGCGGGAGGTCCTGCGCCGTACGCGGCGTTTCCGCGCGGCCGGCGTCCGAGGTGCGGAACTCGCGCGCCCCGACCCGGAAGCTCTGGATCATCACCGGAATCGCGCGGATCAGCGTGAGGATCCCGGCGGCCGCGACGGCGCCGGCGCCGATGTAGCGGATGTAGCGGTTCCAGATCTCGCCCGCGGACATCGCCGCGATCGTCCTGGCGGTTTCCGGGAACAGCGGCTCGACGCGTGCTTCGCCCCAGATGGCGATCCCCGGAATCAGCACCAGCGACGCCAGCAGCCCGCCGCCGACCATGACGGTCGCAACGCGCGGCCCGAGGATCCAGCCGACACCGAACAGCGCGGCGGAAAGGTCGAGGCTGAGCTGCGCCTTCGGCAGCAGCGGCAGCTTCAGCGACAGGCTGTCCGGGATCACCTTGGCCCAGGACGTGGCCGCCTTGAACAGCGCGCCGATGCCGAGGCCGAAGAAGACGTGCGAGGCCTGCGCACCGCCCTCCTGGCTCGCTTTCAGCACCTCCGCGCAGGCGGTGCCCTCCGGATACGGCAGCCGGCCGTGCTCGCGCACGATCAGGTAATCGCGCAGGGGGATCATGAACAGCACGCCCAGCACGCCGCCGCAGAGAGCGAGCAGCACCATCTGCAGCAGTTCCGGCGCCATGCCCCACATGAACAGCGCCGGCAGCGTGAAGATGACGCCGGAAGCCAGCGAGCTCGATGCCGAGCCCGCGGTCTGCGAGATGTTGGCCTCGAGGATCGTGCCGGGCCGCCCGAACTGCGCGAGCAGCCGAAAGATCGCGACCGTCATGACCGCGACCGGGATGGAAGTGCTGACGGTGAGCCCGGCACGCAGGCCGAGATAGGCGTTGGCCGCGCCGAAGACGATGCCGAAGAGGACGCCGAGTCCCAGGGCCTTGAAGGTCAGTTCACGCATCGGGCTCTCCGGCGCGTGACCGCGCCCCCCGAGGCGATTCTAGTCAGGCGGGCGGGATGCCCGCCATCAGCCCCGCAGGCGGTAGAGGGCGGAGATGCGGTACTCGAGATGCAGGCGGCAGGGTCGCCGCCCGGTGCCACCCTGCGCCCGGGTCCCGGCGCATTCCAGGCCGCCCTCGGCATGGTTGCCGGAGGCCTCGAGCAGCGGGCGCACGACGGAGTTCAGGTCGAAGGTTCCGTCGCAGTCCCCGATCGGGCAGGAGAACTCGAAGCTCGCCGGTGCCGGCGCATGAAGGGCGTGCAGCTGCGCGGACGGCACGGACTCCTTGTCCGTGCCGAAACGCAGCTGCACGCGGACCAGGTCGACGTGCGGAAAGGCGCGACGGATCGTCCCCGCCGCCGTGCGGCGGCGCAGGGTATCCTCGCGCCGCTGTTCCAGCGCCGATCGGGTGGTGCGGGAGACGATTCGCAAATCAGCGCCCGCGGCCGTTGCGCTCTTTCGCCTGGGCTTCGCTGACCTTGAGGTCACGGCCCTCGAAATTCGTGCCGTTCAGCGCCTGGATGGCCCTGGCCGCATCGGCGTTCGGCATCTCGATGAAGCCGAAACCGCGCGGACGACCCGTGTCGCGGTCGTTGATCAGGGCCAGCGAATCGATCGAGCCGTGCGGCGCGAACAGGGCGCGTACCGATTCCTCGGTCGCGGAGAAGGGAAGATTGCCTACAAAAAGCTTGGTCATTGGGTTCACTCACTTGGAAAAATGGCTGTCGGCAGGTGGCTATCCACCCGCAGGTTCGGCAATGCTTCAGTGTGGCTGGACCTGGCCGGAACACGCGCCGGTTCGGCGCATCGGGTCAGGCAAGTCAGAACGGAGGGATCACCAGACGC
>DATBMQ010000297.1:0-4374 GCA_036554765.1 Steroidobacteraceae bacterium
AGGCCCGCGAGCGTGCGCGCCGCCGCCATGAACATGTCGTCGGTGACGCGCCGCGCCTTGCTGACGATCACCCCGAGGCCGACGCCCGGGAAGATGTAGGAATTGTTGCCCTGGCGCGGCACGAAGGTGCGGCCCTCGACCTTCACCGGGTCGAACGGGCTGCCGCTGGCGAACAGCGCGCGTCCTTCCGTCCACCGGTAGGCCTGCTCCGCCGTGCACTCGGCCTTCGACGTCGGGTTGGACAGCGCGAACACGACCGGCCGCGCGTTGTTGCGCGCCATCTCCGCGAGCACGTCCTGCGTGAACGACCCGCCGACCGCGGCGACGCCGATGATCGCGGTCGGCTTCATGGCCCGGACCGCCGCCGGGAAATCGGCGATGGCCGCGTGGTCGTGCGCGTACGGACGCTTGTGCGCGGCCAGGTCGGCGCGCGACTTCACCACCAGGCCGCGCGAGTCGACCAGCCAGCAGCGCTCGCGCGCGGCGTGCGGCGGCATGCCCTGCGCCGCCATCGCGGCCGTGACCAGGTCGGCGATGCCGGTCGCCGCCTCCCCCGCGCCGAGGAACAGGAGCCGCTGCTCCGTGAGCGCGCCGCCGGTGACCCGCAGCGCGGAGAGCAGGCCCGCGAGCGCGACCGCCGCGGTACCCTGGATGTCGTCGTTGAAGGCGCAGGTCCGGTCGCGGTACTTCGCCAGCAGCCGGAACGCGTTGTGGTTGGCGAAATCCTCGAACTGGATCAGCACGCCGGGGAAGGCCTCCTGCGCGGCCGTGACCAGCTCGTCGATCAGTTCGTCGTAGACCGCGCCCGTGATGCGGCGCTGGCGCAGGCCGATGTAGAAAGGATCCGCCAGCAGCGTCTCGTTGTTGGTGCCGACGTCGATGGCGATCGGCAGGCACAGCCGCGGGTGGACGCCCGCGCAGGCGGTATAGAGCGAGAGCTTGCCGACCGGGATGCCCATGCCCTGGGCGCCCTGGTCGCCGAGCCCCAGGATGCGCTCGCCGTCCGTGACCACGATGATGGCAGCCGGGTGCGGCCAGTTGCCGAGCAGGCTCGCGACACGGCCGCGGTCGTGGGCGGCGATGAACATGCCGCGCGGGCGCTGGAAGATCTGGCCGAAGCGCTGGCAGGCGAGCCCGACGGTGGGCGTGTAGATGAGCGGCTGCATCTCGTCCACGTTGTCGCAGATCACGCGGAAGAAGAGCGCCTCGTTGCGGTCGTGCAGCGCGTTCAGCGCCACGTACTTGTCGAGCGGGTCGGCCATGCGCCGCAGCTGCTGCAGCGAGCGCGCCATCTGCTCCTCCTGCGTGTGCACGTGCGGCGGCAGCAGGCCGCGCAGCCCGAGCGCATCGCGCTCCGCTTCGGTGAAGGCGGTGCCCTTGTTGAGCAGCGGGTCGTGCAGCAGGGCGATGCCGCGGGGCAGTTCGCGCGTGCTGCGCTCCGGGCGCTTGGCCATGGACCGCAGTCTACGCCTGCGGGGCGGGCCAGGTCAGGAAGGGGCGGGTCAGTCGGCGCGCAGGCTCGTCGGCGGATTCGGCGGCGCCACCGTAGTCCTGACGCCGTAGACGGGCGCCGGCCGGCCGGACTCCCAGGCGCCGAGATCCGGCGCGCCGCCGAGGAACGCGTCATTGATGTTGGGGATGACGAGCCCGGCGTTGACCGCATTGGACGCGGCGTTCAGCGTCACGTCCGCGGGCGCCAGGAAGGTCGTGTAATCGGGCCCCGGGCCGGCGAGCGACGGGAACGACTGGCTGGAGAGGATGCGGCCATTCGTCTCGTGCGGGGATCGCGCAATCACGTCCGCGAGATTCGAGTAGCTCGAGGACAGCACGAAGTTGCCGTCCGGCGACCAGCCGTTGTAGTCGAACTCGCCGAGGATGATGTCGGAGGTGAAGTTGGCGGGTCGCGTGGCGCCGACCGCCAGGTTGTTGACGAACCGGAAGTTCGCCACGTAGCTCCAGTCGCCGTCCGCCTGCTGGTAGCCGAGCTGCGGCCACGCAGAGCCGCCGAAATTGCCCGGCCCATTGGAGCGGATCGAGGTGTTGTTGTAGACCAGGATGCCGGTCGGGTCGTTGTTGAACTTGTACGGGCTGTGCGCCTGGTTCACCAGGACGTTGCGGAAGATGTAGATCGGCCCGCCCCAGGACGGCTGCACGCTCACGCCCATGCCGGAGTTCGTGACCCGGTTGTCGAAGACGCGGATGTTGCGGTGGCCGTAGTCGATCTCGAAGCCGTCGTCGCCGGTCCACAGCACTTCGTTGCCGAAGAAATCGATGGCCGCGTTCGGCAGCGAGGTGTTCTGGCTGATGCCCAATGCATCGCCGAACCCCGACAGCGTGTTGTGGCAGACGACGTGGCCCTGGCCGGTCACGACGATGCCTTCCTGGTCCCAGGTCGCGCTGCTCACGTTCGGCCACAGGAACCGGCCCTCCAGCCGGTTGTCGCAGATCGTGTAGTCGCGGTGCGAACCGTTCCGGCCGTCGATACCCTGGTTGACGTCCGTGATGCGCGTGCGTCGCACCACCAGGTTCTGGGCGCCGGACAGGCGCATCCCCCAGTCGCTGCCCGAGATCGTGATGCCCTCGACGAACACGTGCGACCCGGACACCGTGAATCCGTAGGTGGCGCCGGCCGCATTGATCAGCACCTGCGCGCTGCCCGCGCCGCGCACCAGGATGGGGTTGTCCGCGGTGCCACTCCTCGAGATCGAAAACGGCCCTTGATAGCTGCCCGCGGCAATTTCGATCACATGGCCGGGTGCCGCGTTGGCGAGCGCAGTGGACAGCTGGGAGGCGGTGCTGACATTGACCGTGACCGGGGCTGCCGGCATCGATCGCGGCACGGCCCGGGTCTGGCCACTGGTCGTCTGCACGCCGCCCCCGCCGTCCGGATCGGTGACCGTCACCTCGATGTCGTAGGCGGCGCCTGCTTCCAGTCCGAAGATCGAACCGGCGAACTGCTCGATCGGCATCGGCAGACCGTAATCACCGGGCGGCGTCTCCGTGCCGACCGTGTCCGGCCGCACGCGCAACAGCGGCGACGCCGTCAGCCAGGCGCCGCTGCCCTGGCGCCGGTAGCGGACGTTCGCCACCGCATCGTAATCCGTATCGCCCGAAGTGACCGGCACGACGACACCCAGGGTGCCCTGGGTCGGCGGGTCGAGCGCTATCGTGCCGACCTGTATCGGGCTGGCTGCCGCGGTTTCCGAAACCGCGATCAGGAGGATTGCAGCGCCTGCCGCCGCCCGGAGGGTTGGCGCGATCATGGACGCAATCTACTGCGTGCTAGGGGGCCTTGGCGAATGATACGACCTTGGACCCGGCATCTTCGCCCCCCGCCGCGGCTTCTTCGCCGCTGCGCGCCAGCTTGCCGTCCACGGTGGCACCGCATTCCAGCTTCAAGGTGCGGTAGGTGATGTTGCCGGTCACGTGCGCGCCGGGCTGCAGCTCGAGGAAGTGCCCGACCTCCATGTCGCCTTCCACGCGGCCGTTGATAACGGCGTCATGCACCTTGACCGAGCCGACGATGACGCCCTTTTCGCTCAGCACCAGCAGGTCGCGGCCATCGGGCTTGCCCGTGACGTTGCCTTCGACGCGCCCGTCGATGCGCAGGCCACCGGCGAAGGTCACGTCGCCGCGGACGCAGGTGTCGGCGGCCAGCAGGCCCGCCAGCCGGCTGGCGTCGATGGCCATGTCACTCTTCCTTCGAAACATGGGTCTTCCCCCGGATGTCGTGCGTGAAACTAGTCGGCGCTCTTGGCGAGCGGCCGACGGGCCCTCAGGAATTCCACCTGACCATTCAGTTCTGCGACCTGTGCATTCAGGTCCGCGGCATGCCGCTCGAGTTCCAGGCGCTTGGCGCGCTCCACGGCCAATTCGGTCTGCAGGCGCTCGACCGTCGCAGCGAGCTGGTCCCGTTCCTTGCGCAGGGCGATGCGATCGCGCGCCGTCGAGAACAGGTCGCCGAGGATGCCGTGGCCGGCCAGGATCAGCAGCAGCAGCGCCACCGCGCCGGCCGCGAGCTGCCGGCGCCGCCGGTCACGACGGGGCGCGGTCGGTTCGAATTTCGCTTGGGTCAGCCAGGTCGTGTCGATGACGCGATTCCTCCAGCGCCGGGCGTCAGGAACCGTCGCCCGCGAGGTACAGGTCCGGGTGCACCTGCTTGCCGTCGCGCAGGATTTCGAAGTGGAGGTGCGGGCCGGTGGAGCGGCCGGTCGAGCCGACCGTCGCGATCGCCTGGCCGGGCAGCACGATGTCGCCGGCCCGCACCAGCACGCGGTAGACGTGCCCGTAGCGCGTGACCAGGCCGTCGCCATGGTCGATCTCCACGGTCCTGCCATAGGCGCCGTAGGGACCGGCGCGGCGGACGCGCCCGCC
>DATBMQ010000008.1:0-5967 GCA_036554765.1 Steroidobacteraceae bacterium
GGCAGCACGGCCTGGTCGGTGACGCCCAGGCGCTCGGCGGCCTTGCGCTTGGCGATGCCGTAGTCCTCGTGACCGTGCTCGATCATGAGCCGCGCCGCCTCCTGCGCGATCGCCTGGCGCAGGTTGTCGCTGCGCGGGGAGCGGCCCCTGCCCATCAGAAGATCGGCTCCTCGTACTTCTGCGGCGGCGGCACGTTCTGCACGCCGGTGCCGCTCGCGCCCTCCACGCCAGGCGGCAAATGGTCCGCGAGGAAGTACTCGAACTCGCTCGCGGGCGCGCTGGCTTCGGCGAGCGGGCCGGTGTCCAGGGTCACGCGCGCGGTGACCACGCCGTCCGGCATCGGCAGGCGCCGCTCGGGTCGTCCGGCCAGCGCCTCGCGCATGAAGTAGATCCACATCGGCAGCGCGGTGCGCGCCCCTTCCTCGTCGGCGCCCAGCGGGCGCTCCTGGTCGAAGCCGATCCAGGCGGTTGCGGCGAGGTCCATGTTGAAGCCCGAGAACCAGGCGTCGCGGCCGTCGTTGGTGGTGCCGGTCTTGCCCGCGATGTCGTCGCGCCCGAGCGCGCGGGCGCGCTGCCCGGTGCCACGGCGGATCACGTCGCGCAGCAGGTCGGTGATGATCCAGGCGTTGGCCTCGGAGATGGCGCGCGGCGCGCGCAGCTCGTCCGGCGGTGGCGGCAGCCCGCCGCCGACCGCCGATGCGTACAGCACGCCGCGGCCGCCGCCCGCCACCGACAGCGGCGCGCCGCCCGCGAGCGCGGACGCGCCGCCGCCGCAGTAGCCGCAGGCGACCTTCGGCGCGGCTTCCTCGAGCACCGAGCCGTCGGCGCCGAACACGCGATCGATGAGGTAGGGCGTGACCAGCGCGCCGCCGTTCGCGAACACCGAGAACCCGTTCGCCATCTCGAGCGGCGTGAGCTGGGCGGTGCCGAGCGCCGCGGTCAGGTCGGCCGGGATGTGGTCCTTCGGCAGGCCGAAGCGCGTCACGTAGTCGCGCGCATAGGCGACCCCGATCTGGCGCATGACCCGGATGGTGACCAGGTTGCGCGAGCGCGCGAGCGCGTCGCGCAGCCTCGTGGGGCCGTAAAAGCGGCCCGAGTCGTTGGCCGGCCTCCAGTCCTCCTCTTCCGGTTGCTCACCCTCGGCCAGCGGCTCCGCGTCCGGGCGCACGCCGATGCCGTCCTCCGGCGCCGGCGCCTCGTAGACGACGGGCGCGTCCAGGATGATGGAGGCCGGGGTGAAGCCGGCCTCCAGCGCGGCGGAATAGATGAACGGCTTGAACGAGGAGCCCGGCTGCCGGCGGGCCTGCATCACGCGGTTGAACTTGGACGCCTGGTAGTCGAAGCCGCCGGCCAGCGCCACGATCGCGCCGTCGTGCGGGTCGAGCGCGACGAAGGCGCCCTGCACGTCCGGCAGCTGCGCCAGCAGGGCGTCGCTGGCGGAGGAGGGCAGCACGTAGACCACGTCGCCGGCGGCGACCACGTCGCGGGGCGCGTTCGGCGCCGGCCGGCTCTCGCGCACGGCCCAGCGCATGCCGTCGAACGGCAGGCGGTAGCGCCTGCCGGTGCGCGCCACCGCGGTCGCGTCGTTGCGGCCGACCGCGACCACCGCCGCCGGCAGCAGGCCGCCGACCACCGGGTATTCCTCGAGCGCGAGCGCGATGCCGGCGTCGTCGCGGCCATCCAGTTCCATGCGCCCGGCGCGGCCGCGGAAGCCATGGCGCCGGTCGTACTCGAGCACCGCGCTCCTGAGCGCGACGTCGGCCGCGCGCTGCAGCCGGCTGTCCACGGTGGTCACGACCTGGAAGCCGTCGGTGTAGATGCGCTCGCCGTGCTTCTCGAGGAGCGCCACGCGCACCATCTCGCCGACCCAGGGCGCGTCCACCTGCACCCGCGGCCCGAACAGTTCGCGCGACACCGGCTTCGCGGTCGCCTCGCGCCAGGCGCCGTCGTCGAGGTAGCCGAGCTCGCGCATGCGGCGCAGGACGTAGGTGCGCCGCTCCGCGGCGCGCTCGGGGCTGGCGGCCGGGTTCAGCCGCGACGGCGCCTGCAGGATGCCGGCGAGCAACGCCGCCTCGGCGGCGTCGATCCCTGCCAGCGGCTTGCCGAAGTAGGTTTCCGATGCCGCGGCGAAACCGTAGGAACGCTGGCCCAGGAACTGCGTGTTCACGAACAGCGTGAAGATCTCCTGCTTGGTCAGCTCGTTCTCGAGCGACAGTGCGAGGAAGATCTCGCGCAGCTTGCGCCGCAGCTGCCGTTCCTTGGTGATCAGCGTGGTGCGCACGAGCTGCTGCGTCAGCGTGCTGCCGCCCTGCGAGACCTCCATGGTCGCGGCCGTGACCACCAGCGCGCGCAGCATGCCCTGCCAGTCGACGCCGGGGTGCTCGAAGAAGCGGTCGTCCTCGGCCGCGAGCACCGCGTGCACCACGACGGTCGGGATCTCCTCCCAGGCCACGGGCACGCGGCGCTGCTCGCCGATCTGCGCCAGCAGCCGCCCGTCGCGGCTGTAGACGCGCAGCGGCACCTGCAGGCGCACGTCCCGCAGCACCGCCACGTCCGGCAGCGTCGGCTTCAGGTAGTAGTAGGTGGACAGGAAGGCGAGGCTGACGACGCCCGCGAGCGACACGATGACGGTCGCCGCAATGAGCAGCCTGCGGTTCAGTCGCGTGGTCACCGGCGACGATTATGCATAGTAATGTTGGGCACTGCCGGGACCCGCGGTCGCCCGGCTGCGACGCGCGGACCGTGACGGGAAACACGGTCGCCCCCCGGCATCGGGTGCAGCATCGGCGGCGGATTCTGGCAAAGGCGGCCCCGCCGGGGCGCAAACCGTGCCAGATTCAGGGTGGTCTGGCCGGGGGGCTGAAAACCCCCCGACGGACCCCGGTAAAGCCTGCTGGAACGGCTGGTTAGCGCCCGATTTGCGAGTCTGGTCACGTTCAATTTAACAGTTGCTTGCTATATAGTTGGCCGGCAAACCTGACCCAGCGCAGCGATTGGCGTCGCAATAGCCTGACCTGAAAAGGAAATTTCCGTGCTCAAGCTGCCGAAAATCTCGCTGGGACAACGGTCCACGCCGCTCATCGGCCTGGACATCACGACCTCCTCGATCAAGCTGATCGAGCTCGGCAAGTCCGGCGACGGCTACCGGGTCGAGGCCTACGCGGCCGAGCCGACCCCGCACAACGCGATCAACGAGAAGGCGATCGTCGACGCCGCGGCGGTCGGCGACGCGATCCGCCGCGCGGTCAAGCGCTCGGGCGTGCGCTCGAAGGAGTGCGCGGTGGCGATCTCCGGCGACGCGGCGATCACCAAGGCGATCCAGATGCCGCGCAACCTGTCGGATGCCGACCTCGAGCAGCAGATCGAGATGCAGGCCGACCAGTACATCCCGTTCCCGATGGAGGAGGTCAGCTACGACTTCGAGGTGCTCGGCCCCTCCGAGAAGGACCCGGACATGCGCGAGGTGCTGCTGGTCGCCTCGCGCTCCGAGAACGTCGAGCAGCGGGTCGCGGCGGTGACCGCCGCGGGGCTGCTCGCCAAGCTGGTGGACGTCGAGGCCTTCGCGCTCGAGAACGCCTGCCGGCTGATGACGCACCAGATGCCGGACGGCGGCATGGACCGCACCATCGCGGTGGTGGACTTCGGCGCCAGCACCACGACGTTCAGCGTGCTGCGCGACCTCAAGGTCGCCTACACGCGCGACTTCGCCTTCGGCGGCCAGCAGCTGACCGAGGAGATCATGCGCACCTACGGGCTCTCGATGGAGGAGGCCGGGCGCGCCAAGAAGGAAGGCGGCCTGCCCTCGAACTACCAGCCCGAGGTGCTCGACCCGTTCATCGACGACATGACCCAGCAGGTGAGCCGCTCGCTGCAGTTCTACCTGGCCTCGGGCAGCGGCCGCAGCCAGCCGGAGCAGATCCTGATCTGCGGCGGCTGCGCCAACATCCCCGGCGTCGCGGACGTGATCGCGAGCCGCGTGGGCATCCCGGCGGAGCGCGGCGACCCGCTCGGGCAGATGAAGATTTCCTCGAAGGCGAAGGCACTGGGCGTGACGCGGGACGCGACCGCGCTGCTGCTCGCCTGCGGCCTGGCACTGCGGAGTTTCGACGAACATGCCAAGTATTAACCTCCTTCCGTGGCGGCAGGCGCTGCGCCAGCGGCGCCGCAAGGAATTCATGGTCGGCATCGGCGCGGCGTTCGCCCTCGCGGTGGTCGTCACGCTGCTCGCGCACCTGACGGTCAGCTCGATGATCGAGGCGCAGAAGCGCCGCAACGAGCTGCTGAAGGCCGAGATCACCGAGCTCGACAAGGCGATCGAGCAGATCCTCGCGCTCGAGGAGCAGAAGGCGCGCATGATCGCGCGCATGCAGGTGATCGACACGCTGCAGTCGAGCCGCCCCGAGGTCGTCAAGCTGTTCGACCAGATCGTCGGCACGCTGCCCGAGGGCGTGTACCTGACCTCGGTCAAGCAGGCCGGCAAGAAGATCGAGTTCAACGGCGTCGCTCAGTCGAGCACGCGCGTGTCCGCATTCATGCGCAACATCGACGCGTCGGAGTCGCTCTCCACGCCCGAGCTGAAGGTGATCCAGACCGGCCGCGACTCGGGCCCGGGCGCGCAGTTCACGCTGTTCGCCCAGCAGCGCCTGCCGGCCGCGGAGGAGACGGCGGCAGCCCCCGCGAAACGCAACGCGCGCGTTTCGGAGGCACGTCCATGAACTTCCTCGAACAGCTCCAGGCGCTCGACTTCAAGGACATCGGCCGCTGGCCGTTCATGTTCCGCGCGCTCGCCGTCGGCGTCGTGTTCCTGGTCGTGAGCGTGCTGCTGGTGTGGTACTTCGTGACCGGCGCGAACGGCAACCTGCCGGACCTGCGCAAAGCCGAGGCCGAGCAGAGGTCGCTGTGGAACACCTTCGACGAGAAGCAGCGCAAGGCCGCGAACCTCGAGGCCTACCGCCAGCAGCTCGCCGAGATCGAGCGCACCTTCGGCGCCATGCTGCGGCAGCTGCCGGGCAAGACCGAGGTGCCCTCGCTGCTGGTGGACATCTCGCAGACCGGGCTCGCGGCGGGCCTGCAGGAGCGGCTGTTCCAGCCGAGCGGCGAGAACAAGAAGGACTTCTACGCGGAGCTGCCGATCAAGATCCAGCTCACCGGCGGCTACCACGAGTTCGGCCTGTTCGTGTCCGGCATCGCCGCGCTGCCGCGCATCGTCACGCTGCACGACATCGAGATCTCGCGCGGTGCCACGCGCAGCTCGTCGCGCAACCGCGCGCCGGCGCCGACCGACGACCTGACCATGAGCCTGACGGCCAAGACGTACCGCTACCTCGAGGAGGGCGAGCTCGCGCAGGCCTCTGCGGACAAGCCCAAGGGCAAGCGTGACGCGCAGAGCAAGCGGGATTCGACATGAGCCAGGAACGCATGCGCAAGACACTGGCCGCCGCCGGGATCGCCGGCGCGCTGCTGCTCTCCGGCTGCTCCGACGGCACCGAGGACCTGCGCGCCGAGATCGAGCGGGCCAAGCAGCGCCCGGGCGGCCGCATCCAGCCGCTGCCCGAAGTGAAGCCCTACGTCAGCCACGAATACCAGATGGCCGACCGGCGCTCGCCGTTCCTGCAGAGCCTCGCGGGCGAGAACCCGACCGGGCCGCGCCCCGACGTGCAGCGCCCGCGCGAGTACCTCGAGCAATTCCCGCTCGACACGCTCAAGATGGTGGGCACGCTCAGGCTCGGCGGCGGCAACTACGGCCTGGTGCAGACCCGCGACGGCCTGATTCACCGGGTGCTGCCGGGCAACCACCTCGGCCAGAACGACGGCCGGGTGATGCAGATTTCCGACGCGAAGATCACGCTGGTCGAGATCATTCCTGATGGCCTTGGCGGCTACCTCGAGCGCCCCGCGGCGCTGGCGCTCGCCGACTGATTTCTGGGAGACGTCTGATGGCTCGTAAAAACCGTACGACGGGGTGGA
>DATBMQ010000094.1:0-7679 GCA_036554765.1 Steroidobacteraceae bacterium
TGCGGCTGCGCTACCTGCCGGCGCCCGGCATCGGTGACCTGCGGCAGCTGCGCCGCCTGGTCGCACGTTTCCAGCCGTGACCGCGGGCTGGGCGATCGCGCTCGCGGCCGGCCTTGCCGTGCTCGCCTGGATCGTGGGCGCCCCGCTACTCGCCGCCCGACGGCGGCGCGTGCTGGCCGCCCGCTCGCTGAGCGATGCGGAACGGCGCGCGTTCGAGGCCTGGCTGGCATGGACGGGGAGCATGCCCGCCGCGCTCCGCGACCGCCTCGAGCGCCTGACCGCGATCTTCATGGGCGAGAAGGAATTCGTCGGCTGCAGCGGGCTCGCGGTCACGCCCGAAATGAAGGTCGCGATCGCGGCCCAGGCCTGCCTGCTGGTGCTCGGCCGCGACACGCACGTCTACGACCAGCTGCGTTCGGTGCTGGTCTATCCCTCACGGTTCCTGGTGCCCGGCGAGTGGCACGACGAGCACGGCGTGGTCACCGAGGAATCGCGCGAACTCGCGGGCGAGTCCTGGGACGTGAGCCGCGTGATCCTGTCCTGGGAGGACGTGGACAGCCGCGGCGCGCCGGGCGAGGCGTACAACGTCGTCATCCACGAGTTCGCGCACTACCTGGACCACGAATCGGGCGGCGCGCCCTGGATCGCCGGCGGCGGCGCGCGACGCCGCTGGTTGCGGATGCTGGACCGGGAACTGGAACGGTTGCGCGCGCAGGCGGAATCCGGCGAGCACACGTTTCTCGATCCCTATGCAGCCGAGGATCGCGGCGAATTCTTCGCGGTCGCGAGCGAGGCCTTCTTCGAGGAGCCGGCCGCCTTCGCGCGCGAGCGGCCCGCGCTCTACCGTGCCCTTGCCGATGTCTACCGGCTGGATCCCGCCGGCTGGTAAGGCGGCCTACACCCGCGCCGTCTTCCACTTCCCGCGCGAGAACAGCCACAGGGTGAAGAGCCCGACCGCGGTCTCGGAGACGAATACGCCCCAGAACACGCCGGAATGCCGCCAGTCGAGCGCGATCGCGAGCAGCCACGACAGCGGAATCTGGATCAGCCAGAAGAACACGGCGTTGATCCAGGTCGGCGTGACCGTGTCGCCCGCGCCGTTGAAGGCCTGCACGGCGACCATCCACCAGCCGTAGACGAAGAGCGAATACGACAGGATCCGCAGCCACTCCGCGCCGATCGCGATGACCGTCGCATCGGCCGTGAAGATGCCCATGAACTCGCGCGGCAACCCGAAGAACACGACGGACACGCCGAGCAGATAGACCATGTTGTACGCGCCGATGCGCCACACCGAGGCCTCGGCACGCTCCGGGTGCCCGGCGCCGAGGTTCTGGCCGACCAGCGTCGCGGCGGCGTTCGACATGCCCCAGGCCGGCATCATCGTGAACATCATGATGCGCACCGCGATGGTCGCGCCGGCGACCGCCTGGCTGCCGATGTCCGCAAGGATGCGCATCAGGAAGATCCACGAGGTCATGGCGACGATCATCTGGCCGATGCCGCCGAGCGAGGTGCGCACGATGTTGCGCAGGATCGCCCCGTGCCAGACGACCTGCGCGCGCAGCACGCGCAGGTGCGGCCCGCCACGGAACAGGATCCAGAGCTGCAGCAGCACGCCGGCGCCGCGGCCGATGGTCGTCGCGATCGCCGCGCCCTCGATGCCGAGCGCCGGGACCGGGCCGAAGCCGAAGATCAGGACCGGGTCGAGCACGATGTTGAGGCCGTTCGCGAACCACAGCACGCGCATCGCCGCGGCGGCGTCGCCCGCGCCGCGGAAGACCGCATTGATGGTGAACAGCAGCAGGATCACCGCGTTGCCGCCGAGCGCCCACTGCATGTACGGGTAGCCGTGTTCCAGCGTCCAGGCGTCCGCGCCCATCAGGCGCAGCAGGTCCTGCGCGTACACGATGCCGGCGACCGCGAATGGCACCGAGGCCAGCAGCGCGATCCAGATCGCCTGCACCGCCGTCACCGCGGCCTCCCCGGGCTTGCCTTCGCCGACGCGCCGCGCGACCACGGCGGTCACGGCCATCGCGAGGCCGATGCCGATCGCGTACAGCAGGAACAGCAGGGTCTCGGTCAGCCCGACCGTCGCGACCGCGGAGGAACCGAGCTTGCCGACGAAGAAGATGTCGACCACCGCGAACGTGGACTCGAGCACCAGCTCGAGCACCATCGGCACCGCGAGCAGGAATACCGCGCGCTTGAGCGGGATTTTCGTGTAGTCGGCGCCGGTGCCGCGGATCGCGTCGGAGAGCTCCGCCCACACCGGGCGTCGCCCGGCTCCCGCGTCGGGTGCATCGGCGGCCGTCATGCGCCGTCAGTTCCGGGCCACGGTCAGGCGCGCGCCGGGCGCGCCACGTCAGCCGTGCGCTCGGCGCGGAACAGCCGGTACACCCACTCGCGCGAGGCGAAGCGCCGGTAGGCGCGGTAGCCCTTCACGCCCGACCAGTCGCGAAAGTCGTCCTGCAGGTGCGCGGGGATCGACCCGGACACGATCCGCTCGCGCCGGTCGCTGTCGAGCTCGAGCGCACGGAGCACGCCCGCGGTGATGTCCTCCTCGCGCGCGATCGAGAATCCGGCATCGCGGAGAAACCGCTCGGGCTCGCTGTTGGCCCAGAACAGGTCGGCGTAGAAAAAGCGGCCGCCGGCTGCGAGCACGCGCGCCACCTCGGCGAAGAATCGCGCCGGATCATCGTAGAGGTGCGAGGCTTCCAGGTTGATCACGGCATCCACGCTGCCGCTCTCGAGCGGCAAGGCCTCGGCCCGCCCCGGCACGAAGCGCAGGTTCGTCACGTGCGCGAACCGGCGCCGGGCGATCTCGAGGTTCTCTGCGCTGATGTCCACGCCGACCAGCTCCGCCGGCGCATGGGTCGTCGCGATCTCGGATGCGCCGCCGCCGCGTCCGCAACTCACCTCGAGCACGCGCTGGCCGCGCAGGTCGGCTCCCGCGAGCAGGTGGCCGTACAGCGCGAGGCAATAGCCTTCCGCGGCCGCGGCCGGCGGCGAGCCCGCCGGCGCGAAGCCGTAGTTCATGAACGAGAAATCCCGGGCGGCGATCGCCGTCGCGTCGTAGAAGCGCCGCGCGGTCTCGCTCTTCGAATCCGCCGGTTCGCTCATGCGCCCGTCGCCATCCTCGGGTGCAGGACCATCTTCATTCCATGCCGCGGATACATCGTGGTGCCGGGCGCCGCTTCGATGCGCTGCCCTGGCGCAACTTCGAGGCGATACCGTTGCGCAATCATCGCCACCACCATCTTGAGCTCCACCATCGCCTGCCCGCCGCCGATGCAGTTGCGGTGCCCCGCCGCGAACGGCAGGTACGCGAACCTCGATCGGGTCGCACACAACTCCTCGGAGAATCGCCCGGGATCGAACCGGTCGGGGTCGGGCCAGTATTCCGGCAGGCGGTGCGTGGCGTGCAGCGAGACGCACACGGTGGCGCCCGCCGGCATGCGATAGCCGCCGAGCGTGTGCGGTTCCGAGGCCACGCGGGAGATGGCATGGATCGGGGAATACAGGCGCAGGCATTCCTGCACGACCTGCTCGGTGTACGTGAGTTCGTGCAGCGTGGCCGCCGTGGGCACCGCTCCTTCCAGCACGCGATCCACTTCCGCGACCAGCTTCGCGCGCACGTCAGGATGGCGCGCGAGCAGGTAGTGAATCCAGCACAACCCGGTCGCGGAGGTTTCGTGGCCGGCGAAGAACAGCGTGAAGATCTGGTCGCGCAACTCCTGGTCGCTGAACGGACGCTGCTGCGCGCGCGCGTCCCGGACCAGCAGCTCCAGCACTTCGCAGCCCGCGTAGTCGTCGGCGCGGTGGGCTGCGATGAAATCGTAGATGCAGCGGTCGAGTTCGGCGATCGCGAGGTCGAACGGGTCGGGCGATGGTCGCTGCAGCGGCCGGAATGCGCGCCAGAGCGTGCGCGGCGGGGTTGGCCAGGCGTTCTTGGCCGCGGAAGCCGCGGCGCAGAATCGTGGCGCGATCCCGGCGAACGACTCTCCCAGCAGCGAGCGTCCCGCAAGGTTCTGCGCCAGCTCGATGAACGGCGGCTCGACGTCGATCGCGGCGCCCGTTTCCGCGTGGGGCTGCCAGCGTGCGAGGAATCCGCGCGTCATCTCCGCCATCCACGGCACCTGCGCGTCGACCGGCTCCGGCTTGTACGCCGGCTGGGTCATCACGCGCTGGCGGCGCCAGGCATCCGCTTCCGCCAGCAGCAGTCCCTGCCCCAGCAGTGCCTGCACGTGGCGATAGCGGACGTTCTTGGTGTACCGGTGACGGTGCGTGATCAACAGCTCGCGCACGACCTCGGGATCCGAGGCGAGATACAGGTAGTTGCCGCGCAGGGGAATGCGGGCCAGGCCGCCATAGCAGCGCGCCACCTTCGTCATGAAGGCCATGGGGTCGCGCAGGAACGCGCCCAGGCAGCCGATCACCGGCAGTCCCCTCGGGCCGGGCGGCGCCGGTGCCCCCTCGATCGCGGCAGATCGCATGTCTGCCGATGCCACCCGCGCCATCGTGCCGCCCCCCACGAATTGCCGGAACCGCGGAGCGTATACGATCTGGCGACGGGTTGCCCGGCCGGGTAACCGGTCTTCGGGTGCCTGCGTCTCAGCGTGCCGCGCGCGAGCGCGTCAACAGCCAGGCCCCGCCTGCGAACAGCACGATGATGGACAGGATGCCGGCCCGCGTGCTGCCCGTCACGAGCGCGGTGACGCCGACCAGCAGCGGCCCGAGCACGGCCGCGAACTTGCCCATCATGTTGTAGAAGCCGAAGAACTCGCCCTGCTTGCCGTCCGGAATCAGCGAAGCGAAGTGGGAGCGAGACAGCGACTGGATGCCGCCCTGCACCAGGCCGATCACGCCCGCCAGCAGGTAGAAGTGCGCGATCTCGCGCATCCAGTAGGCGGCGACCGTCGCCACGGAGTACACGCCGATGGCGATGAAGATGCCGTTGTGCGCCCCGATGCGCGCGCCCAGCGCGCCGAAGGCGAGCGCCGCGGGAAACGCGACGAACTGCGTGATCAGCAGCGCGGCGATCAGGCTCTGCTGCGGGAAGCCGAGCGAGAGCCCGAAGTCCACCGCCATCTTGATGATCGTGTTGACGCCGTCGATGTACATCCAGTACGCGAGCAGGAACCAGGCCAGCGTGCGGTAGCGCCGGATCTCGCGCATCGTCGCGCCGAGTTCGCGCCAGCCCGCGCGCGTGGCGGCCGCGAGCCCGAGCGGCGTCACCGGCTTCTGCTCGCGCACCCACAGCAGCGCCGGCACCGAGAACAGCAGCCACCAGGCCGCGACCATCGGGAAGGCGATGCGCACCGCCTGTCCCGCGTCCGCGATGCCGAAGCGCCCGGGGTTCGTGACCATGGCAACGTTCAGCAGCAGCATCAGCCCGCCGCCCAGGTAGCCCGCCGCGAAGCCAAAGGCCGAGACCAGGTCGTACTCGCGCCGCTCGGCCACGTCCACCAGCAGCGAGTCGTTGAAGGTCACGCCGCCGGCGAAGCCGAAGCCCGCGAGCGCATAGACGAGGGCGGCGGCCATCCACTCGCCCTGCCCCACCCAGTAGAGGCTGGCCGTCATCGCGGCGCCCAGGACCGTGAAGAAGGCGAGCATGCGCAGGCGCACGCCGCCGCGGTCGGCCATGGCGCCGAGCAGCGGCGCGAGCAGCGCGATCAGCAGGCTGCCGATGCCGTTCGTGAGGCCGAGCCGGAAGGTGCTGACGGCGGCCTCCGTGCCGGCGCTCCAGTACTGTTTGAAGAAGACCGGGAAGAAGCCCGCCATGACGGTGGTGGCAAACGCCGAGTTCGCCCAGTCGTACAGGGCCCAGCCGATCACCGGGCGGCGCAGCAGCGCCGCCTTCACGCCGCCACCGCCAGGTGCTCGCGGGTCTCGCGGAACTGCAGCTCCGGGAAGCGCTCGATGGCGAGGCTGAGGTTCACGCGCGTGGGCGCGAGGTAGACCAGCTCGCCCGCGTGGTCGAGGGCGAGATGCTCGTGCGCGCGCTCGCGCAGCTGTGCGAGCCTCGCGGGATCGGTACCCCTGACCCAGCGCGCGGTAACGACGTTGACCGGCTCGAACGCGCAGGTCACGCCGTACTCGTCCGCCAGCCGGAACGCCACCACGTCGAACTGCAGCGGCCCGACCGCTCCCAGGATCAGGTCGTTGTTCCGCAGCGGGCGGAACAGCTGCGTCGCCCCCTCCTCGCACAGCTGGTCGAGGCCCTTCTGCAGCGCCTTCATGCGCAGCGGGTCCTTCAGCACCGCGCGGCGGAACAGTTCCGGCGCGAAGTTCGGGATGCCCGTGAAGGTGAGCGCCTCGCCCTCGGTGAAGGTGTCGCCGATGTTGATGGTGCCGTGGTTGTGCAGGCCGATGATGTCGCCGGCCCAGGCCTCGTCCGCCTGCTGCCGGTCCGCCGCCATGAAGGTCAGCGCATCGGCGATGCGCACCTCCTTGCCGAGGCGCACGTGGTACAGGCGCATGCCGCGCCGGTACGCGCCCGAGCAGATGCGCAGGAAGGCGATGCGGTCGCGGTGGCCGGGGTCCATGTTGGCCTGGATCTTGAACACGAAACCGGTGAGCGCGGCCTCGTGGGGATCCACCTCGCGGGTCGTCGTGCGCCGCGGCCGCGGCGGCGGCGCGTAGCGCACGAACGAGCGCAGCAGTTCCTCGACGCCGAAGTTCGCGAGCGCCGAGCCGAAATGCACGGGCGTCTGCCGGCCGGCCAGGTATTCCTGCTCGTCGAACGGCGGCAGCGCTCCGCGCACGAGTTCCACCTCCTCGCGGAAGGCGGCAGCAGACTCGCCGAGCAGCTCGCCGGCGGCGGCGCTCGCGAGCCCGTCGATGATGCGGTTCTGGCCGACGCGCCCGCTGCGCTCCCCTTCGTACGCGTAGATGCGGTCCTCGCCGAAGTGGTAGATGCCGCGCAGCTCGCGGCCCATGCCGATCGGCCAGGTCAGTGGCGCGCAGCGAATGCCCAGCACGCGCTCGACCTCGTCCAGCAGCTCGATGGGCGCACGTCCGTCGCGGTCGAGCTTGTTGATGAAGGTCATGATCGGCGTGTCGCGCAGCCGGCACACCTCCATCAGCTTGATGGTGCGCTCCTCCACGCCCTTGGCGCAGTCGATGACCATCAGCGCCGAGTCCACCGCGGTCAGCGTGCGGTAGGTGTCCTCCGAGAAGTCCTCGTGGCCCGGCGTGTCGAGCAGGTTCACGATGCGGCCCTGATACGGGAACTGCATCACCGACGAGGTGACCGAAATGCCGCGCTGCTGCTCGAGCCGCATCCAGTCCGAGGTTGCGTGGCGCGCGGCCTTGCGCCCCTTGACCGTGCCCGCCATCTGGATCGCGCCGCCGAACAGCAGCAGCTTCTCGGTCAGCGTGGTCTTGCCCGCGTCCGGGTGGGAGATGATCGCGAAGCTGCGGCGGCGGCTGATGTCGTCGATGGCTTCGGTCACGGCAGCGTGCCGAGCTCGAGGCGGTACACCAGGGCGTCCTCGCGGCCCTCGTGCGCCTGGTAGTAGCCGCGGCGCTGGCCAACGCAGTCGAACCCCAGCTCCTGGTAGAGCGCGATGGCGGCGCGGTTGGAGCGGCGCACCTCGAGGTAGGCGTCGCGCACGCCGCGGTCGCGCGCATGCCCGAGCACCGCGAGCAACAGCTCCCGGCCGATCCCGCGGCGG
>DATBMQ010000100.1:0-3786 GCA_036554765.1 Steroidobacteraceae bacterium
CGCCCAGGGCGAGGAGACCTATGCCGCCAGCCCGCCGATCGAGCTGCTGAACAACCTGCTGTTCTACGTCGCGCGTGCCGCCACCCAGGGCGAGCGCATCGAGGCGGTGCGCGCCTCCTTCCGCCTCGACGAGCTGCTGCCAATCGACGAGTCGGTCGAGCAGGAGCGCGAGTCGCTGTCCGCGCCCTCCGTGCGCCTGATGCGCACGGTGGCCGCCGCGATCAAGGAGGACCTCGGCCGGGTCAAGGATGCGCTCGACCTCTACACGCGCAAGGGCGGGCCTCCGGAGGAGCTGTCGCCGCAGGTCGACCTGCTCAAGAAGATCGGCGATACGCTGGCCGTGCTGGGGCTCGGCTCGGTGCGCGAGCAGGTGCAGGGCGAGCTCACGCGCCTGGCCGACATCATCACGCGCCGCGTCCCGGCCGACCAGAACGCGCTGATCGGGATCGCGGCCACGCTGATCGGGATCGAGGACGGCCTCGACGACGCGCTGGTGCGCCTGATCATGCCGCCCGGCGCGCCGGCGCCCGACACCGAGACCGACCCGGACTTCCGCCAGGTCACCGAGACGGTGCTGCGCGAATGCATCGTCAACCTGGCGCGCATCAAGGAACTGCTCGGGCAGTCGCTCGACCCGACGGCCGACCGCGCGGGCCTCGACGCCGCGCCCGCGCTGGCGCGCGGGATCACGGCCGGCCTGCTGCTGCTCGGGCGCAACCGCGCGATGGAAGTCATGCGCCGCATCGGCGAGCACATCGCGGCGATGCTCGGCCCGGGCGCGCTGGCGCGCAACGACGAGTACGTCGACCGGCTCGCGGACGCGATCGTCGGCATCGAGTACTACATGGAGACGCTGCAGGCCGGGCGCAGCGATCCCTGGTACATGCTGGACAACGCCGAGCGCTGCCTTGCCTTCCTCGACCAGGCGCGCACCGCGGCGGGCCTCGCCGGCGCCCCGGCACGGCCGGCAGCGGAGCCCCCCAGGGCACCCGCCGCGCCGCGGCCGGCGGCCGCGCCCGTGCCGGCGCCCGCGGCCACGCGCGCGCCGGCCGTGGATCCCGAGCTGCTGGCGCTGTTCATCGAGGAGGCGCGCGAGGAGATCGCCGTCATCGGCCGGCTGTTCCCGCTGTGGGAGGAGAATGCGACCGACCGCGAGTCGCTCACGCGGGTGCGCCGCGCCTTCCACACGCTGAAGGGCAGCGGCCGCGTCGTCGGCGCACGGCGCGTCGGCGACTTCGCCTGGTCGATCGAGAACCTGCTGAACCGCATCCTGGACGGCACGCTCGAGCGCAATGGCGGCATGCTCGCGACCATGCGCGAGGCGATCGCGCTGTTGCCCGCGCTCGTGACCGAGCTCGAGGGCAGGGGCGAACCGGTGGTGGGTGCCGAGGCGCTGGCCGCGCGCGCGGAAGCGCACGCAACGGGACAGGCCGTCCCGGCGCAGGCGCCGCCGGCGGTGGCCGGGGAACCCACGCTCGTGATTCCGCAGGTCGAGGAGACCCAGTTCACGAAGCGCCTCGAGGTGCCGCCGCCGCCGCCCGAGCCGGAGCCGGAATGGATCGGCCGTCCGGCCGCCTACGCCGAGGGCGGCGACTCGTCGTTGCAGGAGATCTACCAGAAGGAAGTCCAGAGCCACCTCGAGACCATCCGCAGCTACCTCCGCCACGCCTGGCTCGCGGTCGGCACGCATACGGTCACCGAGGACCTGTACCGCGCCTGCCATACGCTGCGCGGCGCGTCGCGCACCGCGGGTATCCGCCACAGCGTCCGGCTCGCCGAGCCGCTGCACCGCTGGCTGCGGCGCATGTTCGACAACGACGCCGCCTTCGACGAGCCCGGCCTCGCCGTGCTCGCCGACTGCGTGGTCGGGTTCGAGGACATCCTGTCGGCGGTGCACGAGGACACCGGCCACTTCACCAACCTCGGCAAGCTCATCGCCCGCATCGACGAACAGGATGCGCTGCTGGAGCGCCGCCTGGCGGAGGAGCCGCCGCAGCTGGCCGAGTCGCAGCAGCTGGAACCCGAGCCGCCGGCCCAGCCGGCGCCGCCGGCGCCGGCCGAGCCGCCGCCGGCGCGCATTTCGCTCGAGAGCCTGATGCCGGGCCATGCCGCCGCCGGCGTGGTGCCCGAGCGCGACGTGCACGGCGTGCTGCCCAAGGCGCCGGGCCCGGCGACCGCCGGCCGGCCGCCCTACCTCGCACCCGTCGAACCGGCGACGCCCGCCGATGCCGAAGCGCCCGGCGCGGCCGCGGCGCCCGTTGCCGCGCGCGCCGCGGACTATGACCCGGACGTCGCGGCGATCTTCAGCGAGGAGGCGACCGAGCTGCTGGAGGCGTCTGACGCGGCGCTCGGCGCGCTGCGGGCCGAGCGCGGCAGCCGCGAGCGCATCACGGAACTGCAGCGCGTGCTGCACACGCTGAAGGGCGGGGCGCGCATGGCGGGCATCACCGCGATGGGCGACCTGAGCCACGAGCTCGAGTCGCTCGTGATCCGCGTCAGCGACGGCAGCGTGAGCCTCGACGACCGCAGCCTCGAGGTGCTGCAGTCGAGCCTCGACGAGCTGAACCGCATGCGCGATTACGTCAGTGCCGGCCGCTACGTCGAGCCGGCGCGCGACCTCATGACCCGCATCCGCCTGGTCGGACGTGCCGCCGCGCCTGAGCCGGCGCCGGCTGCGGCCCCGCCCGCGGCGGCCGCGGCACCGCCGCCACCCGCGCCCGTCGCCCCGGCGGCGACGAGACCGGTCGAGCCGCCGGTTGCCGCCGTCGCGCCGCCGCCCGTGCCGCCGCCGGACGTCCCCGCGGTGCCGGCCGCCGAAGCGGAGGCGCCGGCCGCGGCCGGGCCGCCGCGCGAGGGCGTCGCGGAGCGCGCCGAGGTCGCGCGCGTGGATGCCGACCTGCTGGATACCATGCTGAATGCCGCCGGCGAGGTGAGCATCTACCGCGCCCGGGTCGAGCAGCAGGTGTCGTCGATCGAGTTCAACCTGGCCGAGCTCGGCCGCGTGGTGCAGCGCCTCAAGGACCAGCTGCGCAAGCTCGAGATCGAGACCGAGGCGCAGATCCTGCACCGCCACGTGGACTCGGGCGCGCGGCGCGACGACTTCGACCCGCTCGAGCTCGACCGCTACTCGTCGATCCAGCAGTATTCGCGCGCGCTGGCCGAGACCTCCTCCGACGTCGCGAGCGTGCAGGGCCTGCTCGCGAGCCAGACGCGCGAGGCGCAGAACCTGCTGACGCAGCAGGGGCGCATCGTGTCGGAACTGCAGGGCGGACTCATGCGCACGCGCATGGTCCCGTTCCAGCGCCACGTGCAGCGCCTGACCCGCATCGCGCGCCAGGCCGCCGCCGAGACCGGCAAGAAGGTCGAGGTGCACATCAACGGCGCGGCCGGCGAACTCGACCGCCAGGTGCTCGAGCGCATGGTGGCGCCGTTCGAGCACATGCTCAGGAACGCCATCGTGCACGGCATCGAGTTGCCGGCGGAGCGCGTGAAGGCGGGCAAGTCCGAGACCGGCTCGATCGACGTGACGCTGAAGCGCGAGGGCTCGGAGGTGGTGATCACGGTCGCCGACGACGGCGCCGGCGTGAACCTCAAACTGGTGCGCGACCGCGCGGTGTCGATGGGCCTCATCACCCCGAAGCAGGAGCTCTCGGACGAGCAGGCGCTGCAGCTGATCCTCGAGCCCGGGTTCTCGACCGCGGGCAAGGTCACGCAGTCCGCCGGCCGCGGCGTCGGCATGGACGTGGTCGCGACCGAGATCAAGAAGCTCGGCGGCTCGCTCTACAC
>DATBMQ010000238.1:0-5662 GCA_036554765.1 Steroidobacteraceae bacterium
CCGGGAACCCCCCCGTCAGGAACCCGACCAGCGCGGGCGAGCCGGAGGCCGCCGCCGTCCGGATCGCCTGCGAGATCGTGGCGCCGGGCTGCATCAGGCGGCTCCGGCAAGGTAGGCCGCGAGGTCCTTGTCGCCGCGGCCCGAAAGGCCGACCAGGATCCGGCTGCCCGGGTGTTTCTGCGCGAACATCCTCGCGCCGGCGAGCGCGTGCGCGCTCTCGAGCGCCGGCAGGATTCCCTCCTTCGCGTTGCACTCGCGCGCGGCGGCCAGCGCCTCCTCGTCGGTCGCGACTGCATATTCCACGCGGCCGACGGCCTGCAGCAATGCATGCTCTGGCCCAACGGCGGAATAGTCGAGCCCGGCGGAAATCGAGTGGGTTTCCTGCACCTGACCGTGCGCGTCCTGCAGCAACATGGTGTAGCAACCGTGCAGTACGCCGGGCCTTCCGTAGGCGAGCGTCGCCGCGTTGTCGCCGAGCCCGGGGCCGCGCCCGCCCGCTTCGATGCCGAGCAGGCGCACGGCGGCGTCGCCGAGGAAGGGATGGAACAGCCCGATCGCGTTCGAGCCGCCGCCCACGCAGGCGATCGCGGCATCGGGCAGCGCGCCCGCCCCCGCCAGCATCTGTGCGCGTGCCTCGCGCCCGATCACCGACTGCAGTTCGCGCACCAGGTACGGGTAGGGATGCGGGCCGACCGCGGAGCCGAGCAGGTAATAGGTGTGCTCCGGGTCCGACACCCAGTCGCGCAGCGCCTCGTCGATGGCGGCGCGCAGCGTCGCGTCGCCCGCGGCCACGGGCACGACTCCGGCGCCCAGCAGCTTCATGCGCCCGACGTTCGGCGCCTGCCGTTCCATGTCCACGGCACCCATGTACACGACACAGGGCAGGCCGAGCCGCGCACAGGCCGCCGCGGTTGCCACGCCATGCTGGCCCGCGCCGGTCTCCGCGATCACGCGCCGCGCGCCGAGGCGCCGCGCCAGCAGCGCCTGGCCGAGCGCGTTGTTGATCTTGTGCGCGCCGGTGTGCGCCAGGTCCTCGCGCTTGAGCCAGACCTCGGCGCCCCAGGCGCGCGACAGGGCCGCGGCCTGCGTGAGCGCCGTCGGGCGCCCCGCCCAGCCGTGCAGCTCGCGCGCGAACTCGCGCCGGAACTCATCCGCGTGCAGGAAGCGCGCGACGCCGTCGGTCAGCCGCTCGAGCGCGGGCACCAGTGTCTCGGGCACGTAGCGGCCGCCGAACGGCCCGAACCTGCCGCGCGCGTCCGGCAGCCGTCCGGCGATCGCCTCCTCGCGCAGGCGGCGCAGGTCGTCCACGGCGAGCACGGCGCTCATGCCCTGCGCCCCTGCGTCACCCCGCGCGCCGCCACGATGAAGTCGCGGATCAGCGCCGCGTCCTTCACGCCCGGCGCGCGCTCGACGCCGCTCGAAACGTCGACGCCGAAGGGGCGGACGGCGGCGATCGCAGCGCCGACGTTGGCCGGGTCGAGCCCGCCGGCCAGGATCAGCTCGCAGCGGCTCGCGAGCGCCGCGGCGCCGCGCCAGTCTCCCTGCATGCCCCGGCCGCTGGCCGGCGCATCGAACACGGCGCGGCGTGCCACGGCGCCTGCGCCATCCGCCTGGCGGATGACGGGCCAGCGCTCCACCGACGCAGGCAGGTCGAGCGCACCGATTCCGGCCGCGTCGGACTGCCAGGCGTCAGGGACGAATTCCTCGAGGATCCGCGTCGCCGCCGCAGGGTCCGGATTCAGCGTCACGGCGACGCTGGCGACGCCCGCCGGCAGGCGCCGCGCCAGCGCGGCAGCCGCTCGCGGCGCGATGTTCCGCGGCGAGGGCCCATGGAACACGAAGCCGACCGCATCGGCACCGGTTGCCACCGCCGCCTCCAGCGCCTCGGGCGTCGTAATCCCGCAGATCTTCACGAACAGGCTCATGCCGCCGCCAGCGCCGCCGCGCGGCCGGCTGCCAGCATTTCCCGGATCGCGCGCACCGGGTCGGCCGCGCGCATCAGCGAGCCGCCGACCAGCGCGAGCCGGTAACCGGCCCGCACGACCTCCGCGCACTGTTGCGGCGTCGCGATGCCGGACTCCGCCACGCGCGGCAGGTCCGCGGGCAGCAGCGGCGCCAGCTCGCGGAACCGGAACGGCAGCACTTCCAGCGTCGCAAGGTCGCGGCAGTTGACGCCGATCAGCACGGGTGCGCCGGGCGCGGCGCCGCGGCTGCGGATCGCCGTCGCCACGCGTTCGACGTCCGCGGCGTCGAAGGCCTCCACCAGCACGAACAGCGCGACCTCGCGCGCGCAGTCGAGCATCTCGGCGAGCTGCGCGTCGCCCAGCATGCGCGCGATCAGCAGCACGCCGCCGGCGCCCGCCGCGCGCGACTCGTAGACCTGGTACGGGTCCTGCAGGAAATCCTTGCGCAACACCGGCACCGAGATGGATGCCAGCGCGGACGCCGCCCGCGACAGCTGCGCGAGGTCACCATCGAAGTGCGTCGGCTCGGTGAGCACCGAGACCGCCGCCGCGCCGCCGCGCGCATAGGCGATCACCCGCCGCTCGATGCGCTCCTCGCGGTCCGCGAGCACGCCGAGCGCCGGCGAGCGGCGCTTGTACTCGGCGATCAGCTCGAAGGCGTCGTCGAATGCGAATGTCGGCGGCAGGGGCGTATCCGCGGCGCGGGTGCGCAGCGCGGGCAGCGGCTCGCGCGCGGCGGCGGCCTGTGCGCGCCGGCGGCCGGATGCGGCCATCTGCGCCAGGAAGCCGTTCATCCCGTGCGGCGTTCCGCGTGCGTGGCGATGCCGTCGAGCAGGCGGGCGGCGCGGCCGTCGTCGATGGCGGCCGCAGCCAACTCGACCCCCGCGCGCGGATTGGCCACGCTCCCGGTCACCTCGGCGACCAGCGCCGCGCCCATGACGAGTGCGTCGCGATGCCCGCCGCGCTCGCGGCCGCGCAGCACGGCCGCGAGCCGGCGCGCGTTCTCGGCGGCGTCGCCCCCGAGCAGCTCCTCGGGCGCGCAGGCCGGCAGGCCGAAATCGCCGGCGCTGCGGCGCGCCTCGGTCACCCGGCCCGGCCGCACGTCGAGCAGCGTGAACGGCGACGCCGGCGTCGGCTCGTCCCAGCCCGCGTCGCCGTGCACCACGAACATGCGCTCGATCGGCATGCCGGCGAGCGTCTCGGCCATGAGGCGCGCGACCTCCAGGCTCCAGGCGCCGATCACGCCATAGGGCGCCTGCGCGGGGTTCGCGAGCGGTCCCAGCAGGTTGAAGATCGTGCGCACGCCGAGCGCCGCGCGCACCGGTGCGATCGCCTTCATCGCCGGGTGGTAGTGCGGCGCGAACAGGAAGGTGAAGCCGGTGCGCTCGAGGCACTCGCCCGCCGCGTGCTCGTCGAGCGGCAGCGGCAGGCCGAGCGCCTCCAGCACGTCCGCGCTGCCGGAGCGCGAAGACACCGAGCGGTTGCCGTGCTTGGCGATGCGGATGCCGCAGGCGGCCGCCAGCAGCGCCGTGCCGGTCGAGAGATTGAGGCTGCCGGAGCCGTCGCCGCCGGTGCCGACCACGTCCACGACCGGCGCGCCCTGCGCGATGCGCGGGCGGCGCGCCAGCGAGCGCATCGCGCTCGCGAAGCCGCGCACCTCGGCCGCGGTCGCGCCCTTGATGCGCAGCGCCGCCAGCAGCGCGCCCGTCATCGCCGGCGGCATCGCCGGGTCGGTCAGCGAGATCATCAGGTCGTAGGCGGCGCTCTCGGAGAGATCCCGCCGCTCCAGCAGCACGTCGAGCGCGGCGCCGCCGGGCCGGGTCATGGCCGTGCCCCACGCGCGAGGAAGGACGCCAGCAGCGCCGGGCCTTGCGGCGTCAGGATGCTCTCGGGATGGAACTGCACGCCCTCGAGGTCGAGTTCCCGGTGCCGCACGCCCATCACTTCGCCTTCCGGCGTCCAGGCGGTGACTTCCAGCGCGTGCGGCAGCGAATCGCGCTCGGCGATCAGCGAGTGGTAGCGCCCGGCCTCGAAGGGATTCGGCAGCCCGGCGAAGAGTCCGCGGCCTTCGTGCTGCACCAGCGAGGTCTTGCCGTGCATGAGACGCCCGGCGCGGCCGACCTTGCCGCCGTAGGCTTCCACCAGCGCCTGGTGCCCGAGGCAGACGCCGAGCACCGGGATCCCGCCCGCGAAGCGCTCGATCATCCTCGTCGAGACGCCGGCGTCGGCGGGCGTGCCCGGCCCGGGCGAGATGCACAGGTGCGTCGGCGCGAGCGCCGCGGCCTCGTCGACCGTGATGCGGTCGTTACGGTGCACCAGGACCTCGGCGCCCAGCACCATGAAGGCCTGCACCAGGTTGTAGGTGAAGGAATCGTAGTTGTCGATCAGCAGCAGCCGTGCGCTCATAGCCCGGCCCCCGCGAGCTCCAGCGCGCGCCGCATCGCGGCGCTCTTGGCGAGGACTTCCTCGTGCTCGCGCGCGGGGTCGCTGTCGGCGACGATGCCGGCGCCGGCCTGGTAGCTGTAGCGTCCTTCGCCGAAGACCATGGTCCGGATCGTGATCGCCTGGTCCATGTCGCCGCCCTTGCCGAAGTAGCCGACCGTACCGCCGTAGAGACCGCGCCCGACGGGCTCCAGCTCGTCGATCAATTCCATTGCCCGTATCTTGGGCGCGCCGACCAGCGTGCCGGCGGGGAAGGCCGCCGCGAACAGGTCGAAGGCGTCCTTGCCGGGCGCGAGCTCGCCGTCCACGCCGCTCACGAGATGCATCACGTGGCTGTAGCGCTCGATCGTGCGGTAGGGGTTCACGCGGACGGAGCCCGCGCGCGCGACGCGGCCGAGGTCATTGCGCGCGAGGTCCACGAGCATCACGTGCTCGGCGCCCTCCTTCGTATCGGCCAGCAACTCCTCCGCGTGGCGGCGGTCCTCTCCGGCATCGCCACCGCGCGGGCGCGTGCCCGCGATCGGCCGCAGCTCCGCCCGTCCGCCATTCAGGCGCACCAGCGCCTCGGGCGAGGAGCCGACGACCGCGAGGCCGCCCGCCTCGACGAAGTACATGTAGGGCGAAGGGTTCAGCAGCCTGAGCGCACGATAGACCTCGAAGGGATCGTGCTCGCACTCGCCCTCGAAGCGCACCGACAGCACGAGCTGGTACACGTCGCCGGCCGCGATGTGCCCGCGCACGCGGCCGACCGCGCCCTCGAACTCGCCGCGGGCAAGACTCGCGGCCGCCGGGGAATGGCGGTAGGCCTTCGGCCCGCGTGGCAACGGTCCCGCGAGCGCCGTCACGATCTCGCGCCGTAATGATTCGCGCTCGGCCTCGTCGCCGTCGTGCAAAAGCGTCACGCCGCGCGAGACGTGATCGAACACGAGCAGCGACTTCGGCGCGACGTAGCAGGCTTCGGGCACGGTGATGCCGTTCCGGGGAGCCGCGGGCAGGCACTCGAAACTGCGCGCGAGATCGTAGGCCGCATAGCCGACCAGCCCGCCCGCGAGCGGGATGCCTTCCGCATGCGGGCGCGGGCGTGGCGCGCGCGCCAGCGCCGCGCGCAGGCCGGCGAGCAGTTCCGCGCCGTTCGCCGGCCGCGGCCGCCGATCGCCATTGATCGCGAATCCCGACCGGTCGAGCCGGACCTCGAAGCAGTCGCCGAAGCCGATGAACGAGTAGCGGCCGAGGCGCAGGCCCTGCTCCACGCTCTC
>DATBMQ010000263.1:0-1689 GCA_036554765.1 Steroidobacteraceae bacterium
CGCCTTGCTGTTGTCACTGGCCCAGGCGGCGCATGCGGGAGAAGCGCAGCCCGCGGCGGCCGACCCCGCGCTCGAGGAGCGCGTGACCGCGCTCGCGACCGAGCTGCGCTGCCTCGTGTGCCAGAACCAGACGCTCGCCGATTCGAACGCGCCCCTAGCCGTCGACCTCAGGAACCAGATCCGGGATCGGATGAAGGCGGGCGCAAGCGAGCGCGACATCGTCGACTTCCTGGTGGAGCGCTACGGCGACTTCGTGCTCTACCGCCCGCCCTGGAAGGCGCGGACTCTTTTGCTGTGGCTCGGGCCGATGCTGCTGATGCTCGGCGGGCTCGCGGCGCTGTATTACCGGCTCGCGCGCCGCCGGCGGGACGCCGCCCGGCCCGAGCTTTCGGCCGAGGAGCGCGCGCGGGCGGCGGCGCTGCTCACGGGCAACCCGGGCGCGGAGAAACGGTGACGGCATTCTGGGTGATCGCGGTGCTGCTCGCCGCCGGCGCGCTGGCGTTCGTGCTGCCGCCGCTGCTCCGCGGCCAGCGCGCTGCGCCGGGTGTTGCGGTCGACGCCACCAACGTCGCCGTCTATCGCGACCAGATACGCGAGTTGGAAGCGGATCTCGCTGCCGGGACGCTCGCCCGGGAACAATACGAAGATGCACGGCGCGAGCTCGAGGCGCGCCTTCTCGCCGACGTCCAGGGCGGCGCGGCGGCAGCTCGCACGGTGGCGCCGGGCCGCATTGCCGCGATTGCCGCGGGCATCGCGATACCGGTCGCGGCTGTCCTGCTCTATCTTGCGGTCGGCAATCCCGGCGCGCTGGCACCAGCGGAGTCCGAAGGCCACGGCGTCACGCGCCAGCAGATCGAGAGCTTGATCGACCGCCTCGCCGCGCGCATGAAGGAAAATCCCGAGGATGCGACCGGCTGGGTGATGCTCGGCCGCTCCTATGCGGTGCTCGACCGTTTTCCCGAGGCGGCGGAGGCCTACGCCAACGCCGTCAAACGCTCGCCGCCCGATGCGCAGCTTCTCGCCGACTACGCCGATGCGCTCGCCATGGCTCAGGGACGGCGCCTGCAGGGCGAACCGGAGCGCCTCATCGCCAAGGCGCTCGCAATCGACCCGAGAAACGTGAAGGCGCTCGCGCTCGCAGGCACGGCGGCGTTCGAGAACAAGGATTTCAAGGGCGCCATCGTCCAGTGGCGGAAGATTCTCGACATCGTGCCGGCGGATTCCGACATGGCGAACTCCATCCGCGACAGCATCGCCGATGCCGAGCAGCTTGCAGGCGGGCCGGTCGCAGCGCCCACCGCGCCTGCGAAGCCCGTGGCGGCCGCGCCGGCAACGGTGAGCGGCACCGTGCGGCTCGACCCCAAGCTTGCCAAGCGCGTTGCGCCCGGCGACACGGTTTTCATCTTCGCCCGCGCAGTGGACGGGCCCCGCGTCCCGCTCGCGGTCACGCGCAGGGAGGTGCGCGAGCTTCCCTCAACGTTCACGCTCGACGACCGGATGGCGATGGCGCCCGGCATGAACCTCTCGGCCCATGCACGCGTGGTGGTGGGCGCGCGCGTCTCGAAGAGCGGCCAGCCGGGGCCTCAGCCTGGCGACTTCGAGGGGCTCTCCGCCCCCGTCAACGTCGGCGCGACCGGCGTGAACGTCGTCATCGCCACCGAAATCCGCTGAACCCCGCAGCCGGCGGGG
>DATBMQ010000264.1:0-17644 GCA_036554765.1 Steroidobacteraceae bacterium
GCCAGGCGTCGAGCGTGCTCTGCTGCAGCGCGCGGCCATAGCTGAACGACAGCTGCCACGGCAGCCCGCCCAGGCGGTTCATCAGCGACAGGTGCAGCGTCGCCTCGGCCTCGCTCTGGCCGCCGGACAGGAAGGCGATGCCGGGCACCGCCGCGGGCACGTGCCGCTTCAGGCAGCGCACGGTCGCCGCCGCCACCTGCTCGGGCTTCGCCTGCACCGGGCACTTCTTGCCGGCAATCACCATGTTCGGCTTCAACACCATGCCCTCGAGCCGCACGCGCTCGCGGAACAGCGCGCGGAACACGACCTCGAGCGTCGCATCGGTGACCTCCTCGCAGCGCTCGATCGTATGGTCGCCGTCCATGAGCACCTCCGGCTCGACGATGGGCACGATCGCGGCCTCCTGGCACAGCGCCGCGTAGCGCGCGAGCGCCTGCGCATTGGCCTCCAGGCAGGCCCCGGTCGGGATGCCCGCACCGACGTCGATCACCGCGCGCCACTTGGCGAAGCGCGCACCGAGGCCGCGGTACTCCGCGAGCCGCTCGCGCAGTCCGTCGAGGCCCTCGGTCACGGTCTCACCCGGGAACCCCGCCATCGGCTTGGCGCCGGCGTCCACCTTGATGCCCGGCAGGATGCCGCGCGCGGCGAGCAGCTCGGGGAACGGGCGGCCGTCCGCCGCCTTCTGGCGCAGGGTCTCGTCGTAGAGGATGACGCCGGAGATGTGCTGCTCCGCGCCGGGGGCCGTGAACAGCAGTTCGCGATAGGCGCGGCGCGACTCGAAGGTGGATTCGAGCCTGATCTTGTCGAAGCGCTTCTTGATGGTGCCGGTCGATTCGTCCGCGGCGAGGATGCCCTTGCCGGGCGCCACCATCGCGGCCGCATTCTGGTCGAGTTCCTGGCTGTTCATCGCGGGCATTTCCTCCGGGAATCCTGCCGGCAGGCCGGGCGGCCGTGCCGGGCGCGAAGGATAGCAGACCGGTGCCGCCCCCTACCCCGCCGGCGATAATAGTACTAAAATCGTACTGTTTATTCCGGGGCCCGGGAGCACGCATCCATGCTGCGCATCAGCCGCCTGACCGATTATGCAACGGTGATCCTGGCGAGCCTCGCGGGCGGCGGCCTCGCGAGCGCCGCGGACATCGCCGAACGCACGCACATCGGCCTGCCGACCGTGAGCAAGCTGCTGAAGCAGCTGCAGCACGCCGCGCTGGTGCGCTCGGTGCGCGGCGCCCATGGCGGCTACCAGCTCGCGCGGCCGACCGCGGAGATCAACGCCGCCGACATCATCGACGCGGTCGAGGGCCCGGTCGCGCTCACCGAATGCGCGAGCGGCGCGGGCCAGTGCGGCATCGAGGCCACCTGCCAGGTGGGACACGGCTGGCAGCGCATCAGCAGCGCGATCCTGCGCGCGCTCACCGACGTGAAGCTGGACGAGCTGCTGCGCCACGACGCCGCCTTTGCCCCGCCCGACCTGCGCCGTCCGCCGGCCGGCCGCTGGCGCCCGCTGGTGCGTGGCGGCAAGCCGGGACCCGCATGAGCCAGGAATCGCGGGACCTCGAGTCGCTGGTCGGGGGCAAGTACCGGCACGGCTTCGTCACGGACATCGAGAGCGACACCGTCGCGCCGGGCCTCGACGAGGACGTGATCCGGCTGATCTCGGCAAAGAAGGGCGAGCCCGCGTTCATGCTCGAGTGGCGGCTGAAGGCCTGGCGCCGCTGGACGCGCATGACCGAACCCGCGTGGGCGCAGGTGCACTACCCGCCTATCGACTTCCAGGCGATCTCCTACTTTTCCTCGCCCAAGCAGCGGGCGGATGCGCCGAAGTCGCTCGCCGAGGTGGACCCGAAGCTGCTCGAGACCTACGACCGGCTCGGCGTGCCGCTGCACGAGCGAGCGCGCCTCGCCGGCGTCGCCGTGGACGCGGTGTTCGACAGCGTCTCCGTCGCAACCACGTTCAAGGACCGCCTCGCGGCGGCGGGCGTGATCTTCTGCCCGTTCTCCGAGGCGGTGCAGAAGCACCCGGAGCTGGTCGAGCGCTACCTCGGCAGCGTGGTGCCGATCGGGGACAACTTCTACGCGGCGCTCAACTCCGCGGCGTTCACCGACGGCTCGTTCGTCTACGTGCCGAAGGGCGTGCGCTGCCCGATGGAGCTCTCGACCTACTTCCGCATCAACGCCGCCAAGACCGGCCAGTTCGAGCGCACGCTGATCATCGCGGATGAGGGTGCCTACGTCAGCTATCTCGAGGGCTGCCTGCCGGCATGGGAGGTCGTCAGTTGCGGGGACGAGATGCGCTCGATCCGGGACATCGCGATCGATGACGTGGTGCTCAACGAGCGCGGAGCGGAAGCCGCAGTCGGCAAGATCATGCGGCGGGGCTACCGCGGCGACCTCATCGAAATCACGCCGCGCAGCACGGCCAACCGTTTCCACGTGACGCCGGAGCACCCGGTGCTCGCGATCCGGCGCGATCGGGTGAGTCGCAGCACGCGCGGGCCGGGGCGATGGGCAGACATCGATCGACGGCGACTCGAGCGGGCCGAGCCGGAATTCGTGGCCGCAGGCGAACTGGCCGCGGGCGACCTGCTGGTTTTTCCGGTGAACCAGGTCGAACGCGACGATCCGGCGTTGACGGATGCGTTCCTGCGGCTCCTCGGATACTACGTTGCCGAGGGCTGCGCGACGATGTTCAACGGCTGCAAGGCGGTCGAATTCAGCATCGGCGATCACGAGACCGCATTACGGGACGACATCGTCTCGCTGATCCTGCAACTCACGGGCAAACGCGGATCCGTCACCCACGATGCCGGGCGTCATGGGCTCTACATCGTCGTGTACTCGAATTGGCTCTGGGATGCGATGGTATTGCACGGGGGCAAGTACGCTGCCGGCAAGCGTTTCAGCAAGGCGGTCATGGACCTGCCGCCTGCCCGCCAGAAGCTCGCCATCGACACGTATTACCTGGGCGACGGCAGCGTGTCGCGTCACGGACGCCTGCGGATCGTCCGCGCCTGCACCGTGTCGACCACGCTGGCGTTCCAGTTGCAGGAGATGCTGGCGCGCCAGGGCATTTTCGCGTACCTGAACCGGCGCGAGGCCTGCCAGGAGACGATGAAGGACGGACGCACGATCCGTCATGCAGCCCGCTACTGGATCTACTACGCGGAGAACACCCGCGGCCGCCGCGCCATTCGCCGCCAGGGTCACTTCCTGGTGCCGGTGCGCTCCATACGGCGCATGCCATACGAAGGATTCGTTTACAACTTCGAAACGCGGACCGACCCGCATTCGTATCTGGTCAAGGGATTTGCCGTGCACAATTGCACCGCCCCCCAGCGCGACGAGAACCAGCTGCACGCCGCGGTCGTCGAACTCATCGCGCTCGACGACGCCGAGATCAAGTATTCGACCGTGCAGAACTGGTACCCGGGCGACGAGAACGGCGTCGGCGGCATCTACAACTTCGTGACCAAGCGCGGCGACTGCCGCGGGCGCAACTCGAAGATTTCCTGGACCCAGGTCGAGACCGGCTCGGCCATCACCTGGAAGTACCCGAGCTGCATCCTGCGCGGCGACGGGTCGGTGGGCGTGTTCCACTCGGTCGCGCTCGCCAACCACCGCCAGCAGGCGGACACCGGCACCAAGATGATCCACATGGGGCGCAACACGCGCTCGACCATCATCTCCAAGGGCATCTCGGCCGGCCACGGCCAGAACGCCTACCGCGGCCTGGTGAAGGTGCTGCCGGGCGCCGACGGTGCGCGCAACTATACGCAGTGCGACTCGCTGCTGATGGGACCGCACTGCGGTGCGCACACCTTTCCCTACGTCGAGGTCAGGAACCCCACGGCCGTCGTCGAGCACGAGGCCACGACCTCGAAGATCTCGGACGACCAGCTCTTCTACTGCCTGCAGCGCGGCATCGGCGCGGAGGACGCGGTGAACATGATCGTCAACGGCTTCTGCAAGCAGGTATTCCGGGAACTGCCGATGGAATTCGCGGTCGAGGCGCAGAACCTGCTGGCCGTCAGCCTCGAAGGGGCAGTCGGATGAGCGACGCCGCCGTGATCCTCGACGTGAAGGACCTCTGCGTGCAGGCCGGCGGGCGCCGGATCCTGGACGGGCTCTCGCTCACCGTGCGCGCGGGCGAGGTGCACGCCATCATGGGCCCGAACGGCTCCGGCAAGAGCACGCTGACCGGCGTGCTGGCCGGGCGCCCGGGACTCGAGGTCGTCTCCGGCAGCGCCACCTACCTCGGCCGCGACCTGTTCGCGATGGCGCCCGAGGAGCGTGCGCGCGCGGGGCTGTTCCTCGCCTTCCAGTACCCGGTCGAGATCCCGGGCGTCAACAACGTGTACCTGCTGAAGGCCTCGCTGAATGCGCTGCGCCGCCACCGCGGGCTGCCGGAACTCGACGCCTTCGAGTTCCTGAACCTGGTGCGCGGCAAGCTCGCCGCGATGCAGATGGACGAGGGTCTGCTCAACCGCGGCGTCAACGAGGGATTCTCCGGCGGCGAGAAGAAGCGCAACGAGATCCTGCAGATGAGCCTGCTGGAGCCGACGCTGGCGCTGCTCGACGAGACCGATTCCGGGCTCGACATCGACGCGCTCAAGGTCGTCGCCGCGGGCGTCAACGCGCTGCGCGGCCCGGGCCGCGCGCTGGTGCTGGTGACGCATTACCAGCGTCTGCTGGAGCACGTCGTGCCGGATCGCGTGCACGTGCTCGCGGGCGGGCGCATCGTCCGGAGCGGCGGGCGGGAACTCGCGCTCGAGCTCGAGCGCCGCGGCTACGACTGGCTGCGCACGGAGACCGCGGCGTGAGCGCCCCCGCCCCGCTCGAGCGCATCGCGACGGCGCACGCGGGCCTCGCGCCACGGCTGGCCGGCGGCGCGTCCTGGGATCGCCGGCGGCAGGATGCCCTCGAGCGCCTGCTCGCACGCGGGCTGCCGGAGCGGCGCGACGAAAACTGGAAGTACCTCGACCACGCCCGCCTCGGCGCCTACAGCTTCGGGCTTGCCGCGGACGCCTCGGCCAAGGGGCTGCCCGCGCCGGCGCCGCTGCCGCTCGCGTCCCTGCGCCGCGTGACGCTGCTCGACGGGCGCTACGAGCCGGCGCTCTCGGACGCGCCGGACGACGGCGTGGTGGTGGAAGGCATCGCCGGCCTGATCGCACGCGATCCCGGTGCGGCGCTCGGGCTGCTGCGCACACCCGGCGACGACCCGGACGACCGCTTTGCCCTGCTCGCCGACGCCTTCACGGCCGACGGCGTCCTGATCCGCGTCGCCGCGGGCGCAGCACCGGCGACGCCCGTCTGCCTCACGCACCTCGCCAGCGCGGCGGCGCCCGGGACCCACCATGCCCGCCTGTGCATCGAGCTCGGCCCGGGCGCGAGGCTGGTGCTGGTCGAGCGCTTCGTGACCGCGGGCCCGGCGGCCGTGCTCGGCAACCTCGCGGCGGAGCTGTCGCTCGGGCGCGACGCGACGCTCGTCCATGTCCGGCTGCACGAGCAGGGCGCGGCCGCGGCGCAGGTGGAGACCTGGGTCGCGCGCCAGGACGCCGGCAGCCGCTACGAGCAGTACCTGTTTGCGGCCGGCGGCGCCATCCTGCGCTCGAACCTGCGGCTCGCGCTGGCGGGAGAGGCGGCTGCCTGCCGCCTGCTCGGACTGTTCGCGGCGGAGGGCGAGCGGCAGGTGGACTTGCACACGCAAGTGACGCACGAGGCCCCCGCCACGCGCACCGAGCAGGAATGCCGCGGCATCGCCCGCGACCGCGGCCGCGGCGCGTTCAACGGCCGCATCGTGGTGCAGCCCGCGGCACGCGGCGCGGATGCGAGCCAGTCGATCCGCAACCTGCTGCTGTCGCCGCTCGCCGAGATCAATGCGCGGCCCCAGCTCGAGATCCACGTGGACGACGTGCGTTGCCGCCATGGCGCGACCGTGGGCTCGCTCGACGAGGCGCAGCACTTCTACCTGCGCTCCCGCGGCCTGGATCCCGCCGCCGCCGCCGCACTGCTGACCTGGGCGTTCTGCGCCGACCTGATCGGCCGGCTGCCCTTGCCGGAGCTGCGCGCCGCCATGCAGGCGCGCTTCGCCGCGGCGCTGCCGGACCGCGCCCTGCTCACGGGATCCGCGTGATGGCTGCTGTTCCCCATCCACCGGCCGGCTATGACGTCGCACGCATCCGCGGCGACTTCCCGGTGCTCGCGCGCAGGGTCCACGGCCATCCGCTCGCCTACCTCGACAATGCAGCCTCCGCCCAGCAGCCGGCAGCCGTGATCGAGGCGGTCGCCGGCCATGCCCGCGCGCACCATGCCAACGTGCACCGCGGCGTGCACACGCTCTCGCAGGAAGCGACCGCCCTGTACGAGGGCGCACGCGAGCGCGTGCGCGGCTTCCTGAACGCCGCCTCCGTAGCCGAGATCGTGTTCGTGCGCGGCACCACCGAGGCGATCAACCTCGTCGCGCAGTCCTTCGCCCGGCCGCGGCTGCAACCCGGCGACGAGATCCTCGTCACCTGGCTCGAGCACCACTCGAACATCGTGCCGTGGCAGCTGCTGTGCGCGCAGACCGGGGCGGTGCTGCGCGCCGCGCCGATCGACCGCCGCGGCGTCGTGGACCCGGACGCCTGGCGCGCGCTGCTCGGCCCGCGCACGCGCCTGGTCGCGCTCGCGCACGTGTCGAACGCGCTGGGCACGGTGCTGCCGCTCGCGCGGATGATCGGCGAGGCGCGCGCGCGCGGCATCGCGACCGTCGTGGATGGCGCCCAGGCCGTGCCGCACCTGCCGGTGGACGTGCGGGCGCTCGGCTGCGACTTCTACGCCTTTTCCGGACACAAGATGTACGCGCCGACCGGCATCGGCGCGCTCTACGCGCGCGAGGCACTGCTCGCCTCGATGCCGCCCTGGCAGGGCGGCGGCGACATGATCCTGACCGTGTCGTTCGCGGGCTCGACCTGGAACCACCTGCCGCACCGCTTCGAGGCCGGCACGCCGAACGTCGGCGGCGCGGTCGGGCTGGCGGCGGCCATCGACTACCTCGAGGGCGTCGGCCTGGCGCGCATCGCGGCCCACGAGCACGGCCTGCTCGCGCACGCGACCGAGGCGTTGGCGGCGATCCCGCGCCTGACGATCGTCGGCGCCGCGCCCGAGAAGACCAGCCTGGTCTCCTTCACCGTGGAAGGGCTGCACCCGCACGACCTCGGCACGGTGCTGGACGCGCGCGGCATCGCGGTGCGCACGGGACATCACTGCGCGATGCCGGTGATGGAATTCTTCGGCGTGCCGGCGACCACGCGCGCGTCGTTTGCGCTCTACAACACCCGCGCGGAGATCGACGCGCTGGCCGCCGGGGTGCGCGACGCGATCCGGATGCTCGGCTGATGGACCTCGCAGACCTGTACCGCGACGTGATCGTGGACCACAACCGGCGCCCGCGGAATGCCGGGCGACTCGATTGCCCGACGCACCAGGCCGAGGGCAACAACCCGCTGTGCGGCGACCGCCTGCGCCTGTTCGTGGACCTGCAGGACGACCGGATCCGCGAACTGCGCTTCGAGAACGCCGGCTGCGCGATCTCGACCGCCTCCGCCTCGCTGATGAGCGAGGCGGTCAAGGGCCGCAGCCGCGCCGAAGTGCGCGCGCTGTTCGAGTCCGTGCACCGCATGCTGACCCAGCCGGGAGCGGCGCCCGAGGCGGCGCTGGGCAAACTGGCGGCACTCGCGGGCGTGCGCGAGTACCCGGCGCGCGTCAAGTGCGCGAGCCTCTGCTGGCACACGCTGAACGCGGCGCTCGCGGGCTCGCCCGGCGCCGTGACGACGGAGTGAGCATGCGCCACGCGAGTCACGAGCCCATCGTCGTGCAGCGCGACGTGCGCGGCGTGATCGTGCCGGCGGGCGTCGAGGTGACGCTGCGCCCCGGCAGCGTCGGCTACGTCACCCAGGCGCTCGGCGGCAGCTTCACCGTCTACATCGAGGGCAACCTGTTCCGCATCGCGGGCGAGGACGGCGACGCGATCGGCAAGGAACCGCTGCCGCGGCCCGAGCTGCCGGACGGCGCCACCGAGGAGGACGTCACGCGCCTGGTCTGGGACCAGCTGCGCACCTGCTTCGACCCGGAGATCCCGATCAACATCGTGGATCTCGGCCTGGTCTACGACTGCGCGGTGTCCGCGAACGCGGACGGGACCCGCGACGTCGCGGTGCGCATGACGCTCACCGCGCCCGGCTGCGGCATGGGCGAGGTGCTGGTCGCCGACGTGCGCGACAAGCTGCTCATGATCCCGACCGTGCGGCAGGCGCACGTCGAGCTGGTCTTCGACCCGCCCTGGAACCAGTCGATGATGTCCGAGGCCGCGCGCCTGCAGACCGGCATGATGTGACGCCGCCCGCGGCGCGCATGGCGTGCCGCCGGCCTGCAGGGCAGCCGCTCCGGGATGTCCTTTCGGGATCGTGCGAGCCAGGGATGGCGAGCCCGAAGCGTCCAGGGACGGATTCACAGCGGTCCCGAAAGGACATCCCGGAGCGGCTGCTCCGCAGGATTGCTGAGCGTTGCGCGCGCCGCGGACGGCGTCAGTCCTCGCCGAGCGACAGCAGCGTGGCGTTGCCGCCGACCGCGGCGGTATTGATCGTGACGGTCTGCTCGGTGGCGAAGCGCGCCAGGTAGTGCGGCCCGCCGGCCTTGGGACCGGTGCCCGACAGCCCGCAGCCGCCGAACGGCTGCACGCCCACCACGGCGCCGATCATGTTGCGGTTGACGTACACGTTGCCGACCCGGGCGCGCCCGGCGATCCGCCGCGCGACGCTGTCGATGCGGGTGTGCACGCCGAGCGTGAGCCCATAGCCACTCGCGTTGATCTCGTCGACCACGCCCTCGAGCCGCGCCCCGGCGAAGCGCACGACGTGCAGCACCGGCCCGAACACCTCGCGCTCGAGCCGCCCGATGCCGTCGATCTCGACCGCGAGCGGCGCGAACCAGTGCCCGCGCGCGAGGCCCGCGGGCAGCCGCACGCGATGGTGCCAGCGTGCGCCCTTGACGATCGCCTGCGCATGCTGCTCGAGCGTCTCGCGCGCGGCCGCGTCGATCACCGGCCCGACGTCGGTGGCGAGCAGCGCCGGGTCGCCGACCGCGAGCAGGTCCATCGCGCCCGCCAGCAGTTGCAGCACGCGCGGGGCGATGTCCTCCTGCAGGTACAGCACGCGCAGCGCCGAGCAGCGCTGCCCGGCGGCGTTGAACGCCGACGTGACCGCGTCGTGGACCACCTGCTCCGGCAGGGCCGAGCTGTCGACGATCATCGCGTTCTGGCCGCCGGTCTCGGCGATCAGCGCGGCGAGCGCGCCGTCGCGGGCCGCCAGCGTGCGGTTGATGAGCTGCGCGGTTTCGGTCGAGCCCGTGAATGCGAGGCCCGCGAGGCGCGGGTCCGAGGTCAGCACGGGACCAATGCGCGAGCCGCGGCCCGGCAGGAAGTGGAGCGCATCGCCGGGCACGCCCGCGTGGTGCAGCAGCCGCACCATCGCCGACGCGACCAGCGGCGTCTGCTCCGCGGGCTTCGCGATCACCGCGTTGCCCGCGGCAAGCGCCGCCGCGACCTGCCCGGTGAAGATCGCGAGCGGGAAGTTCCACGGGCTGATGCAGGCGAACACGCCGCGGCCGCGCAGCACCAGCCGGTTGGATTCGCCGGTCGGCCCCGGCAGCGGCAAGGGTTCGCCGAACCCGCGCTCCGCGCCCGCGGCGTAGTAGCGCAGGAAATCCACCGCCTCGCGGACTTCCGCGATCGAGTCCGGCACCGTCTTGCCCGCCTCCGCCACGCACAGCGCGATGAAGCGGGCAGCCTCGCGCTCCAGCTCGTCGGCGGCGCGGCGCAGGATCGCGGCGCGCTCGGCCGCGGGCGTGCGGTCCCAGGCGGGCTGTGCCGCCGCCGCCAGTGCGAGCGCTTCGGCCGCGAGCGCGGCGTCCGCTTCCCCGGCCTCGCCGACGATGCGGGCCAGGTTGGCCGGCGACAGCACCGGGTGGCGCGCGCTGTCGCGCTCGCGCCCGCCGACGATCGGCAGCGCCACCCCGGCCCTGGCGAGCGCCTGGCGGCAGGCCACGGCGAGCGACTCCTGCGCACGCGGGTCGGCGAGGTTGATGCCGGCGGAATTGGCGCGCTCCGCGCCGTACAGCGCGCGCGGCAACGGGATGCGGGGATGAGGCCCGGCCCCGGCGCGCTCGATCTCCGCGACCGGGTCGCCGACGACCTGGTCGGGGGGCAGCGATTCGTCCACGATGCGGTTGACGAAGGACGTGTTGGCGCCGTTCTCGAGCAGGCGGCGCACCAGGTACGGCAGCAGGTCCTCGTGCGATCCGACCGGCGCGTACACGCGACACGGCAGGTTGCGCCCCGCCGGATCGGTCAGCTCCGCGTACAGCTCCTCGCCCATGCCGTGCAGCCGCTGGAACTCGAACTCCCGGGCGTTCCGGCGTGCCAGGTGGATGATGCAGGCCGCGGTGTGCGCGTTGTGGGTCGCGAACTGCGGCAGCAGGCGGCGGCTGCCCTCGAGCAGGATGCGCGCACAGGCAAGGTAGCAGACGTCGGTATGGTGCTTGCGCGTGAACACGGGATAGCCGGGCAGGCCGCGCTCCTGCGCCCGCTTGATCTCGCTGTCCCAGTACGCGCCCTTGACGAGGCGTACGTTCAGCACGCGTCCGGTCGCGTCGGCGCGGGCCGAGAGCCAGCGCAGCACGTCCGGCGCGCGCTTGAAGTACGCCTGCACCGCGAGGCCCAGCCCGTCCCAGCCGGCGAGGGCGGGATCGGTCAGCAGGGCGTCCAGCAGCTCGAGCGAGAGCTCGAGCCGGTCCGCCTCCTCCGCGTCGATGGTGAGCGCGATGCCGGCCGAGCGCGCCGCGAGCGCGAGCGCGCGCAGGCGCGCCCCGAGTTCGCGCAGCACCTGCTGGCGCCGCCCGTACTCGTAGCGCGGGTGCAGCGCCGACAGCTTGACCGAGATGCTGGGCCACGACGCAGGCTCGCTGCCGCCGCGCACCGATTTCCCGACCGCCTCGATCGCGGCGCCGTAGGACTCGAGGTAGCGGGCGGCGTCGGGTTCGGTGAGCGCGGACTCGCCCAGCATGTCGTAGGTGTAGCGGCAGCGCGCCGCCTCGCCCTCCGCGGCGCGAGCGAGCGCCTCGCCGATGTCGCGGCCCATGACGAACTGGTGGCCCATGATGCGCATCGCCTGGCGGAACGCGGTGCGCACCACCGGCTCGCCGAGGCGCGCGACCATGCGCCGCAGGAAGCTGGCCGGGTCGCGCATCTCGTCGTCGGCCGGCCGCATCAGCCGGCCGGTCAGCATCAGACCCCAGGTCGAGGCGTTGACGAACAGCGATTCCGCCTCGCCGAGGTAGTCCGACCACTGCCCGCTCGAGATCTTGTCTGCGATCAGGCGATCCGCGGTGTCGGCGTCCGGAATGCGCAGCAGCGCCTCGGCAAGGCACATGAGCACGACGCCTTCCTGCGAGGCAAGGTCGTACTGCTGCAGGAAGGCCTCGATACCCCCGCGCGCCGTGCGCCGCGCGCGCGCGGCCTGCACCAGCCGGATCGCGTCGTCGCGCACCGCGGCGCGCTCCGGCGGCGGCAGGCGCGCCAGCTCCACCAGTCCCGCGACGACCGTGGCCTCGTCCGCGAGCCAGGCCCCGTTGACCGCGGCGCCGGCGGCGGAGACGAAGCCCTGCCGGTCGCTGCGGAGGAATGCGGGCGGCGCGACGTCGTTCATCGCGGACATTCTAGCCGCGGCCGGATTCGCGGGCTGCGCGGCGGCGGCGGTAGTCGGCCAGGATGCGGGCGTGATCGAAGGCGAGCGGCGGCGGCGCCGCCGGGTCGGTGACCAGGATCGAGGCGGCATCGTCGCCGGCAGCGGGCTCGCCGCGGGCGCTCGCGACGTAGACCAGGCTCACCGTGTGCCCGCGCGGATCCCGGCCGGGGTCCGAGTACACGCCGAGCAGCTCCTGGAGCCGGACCTCCAGCCCCGTTTCCTCGCGCGCCTCGCGCCGGGCGGCGTCCTCCACCGTTTCACCGATTTCGACGAATCCGCCGGGCAATGCGTAGCCGGGCGGCGGGTGGCCGCGCTCGACCAGCACGACCGGGCGGCCGGGCCGGTCCTCGAGCTCGATCACCACGTCGACCGTCAGGTGCGGGGACTCGGGCAGCGCCATCAGCGCGCATCCCGCGGCTGCGCGCTGCCGGCGGCCGCCGCCGCGCGCAGCCGCGCCGCTTCGCCGGCGCCGAGGTAGGCGCGGATCAGGCGCCGGCCGGCGTACAGCAACGGGATCAGCGCGACCGCCATCGTCAGCTTGTAGAGGTAGTTGACGGTGCCGACCGCGAGGAACAGCGCGACCGGCCATTGCTGCGGCCCGAGCACGAAGGCGATGTAGAGCACGATGAAGCTGTCCACCAGCTGCGATATGGCCGTCGAGCCGGTCGCGCGCAGCCACACCAGGCGCTCGCCGGTCGCGCGGCGGATGCGCTGGAACACCGCAACGTCGATCAGCTGGCCGACCAGGAAGGCGGTGATCGAACCGCCGATCGTCCACATCCCCTGGCCGAAGGTCACGGCGAACGCGGCCTGCATGTCGGGCACGCCGCGCTCCGCCCCGATCGTGACCCACCAGGCCGCGGGCGCCAGCCCGATGGCGAGGTAGGCGAACAGGAACGCGTAGGCGATGAAGCCGACCGCGAGCCAGGACACGAAGCGCACGCCGCGCACGCCGAAATGCTCGTTGATGACGTCGGTCATGATGAAAACGACCGGCCACAGCATCACGCCCGCGGTGAAGGACAGCGAGCCGCTCTGGCCGAACAGGCGCCAGTCGAAGGGCTCAAGCCCGAGCGTGTCCTCGAGCGCGAAGATCTTGACGCCCACGAACTCGGCGATCAGCGCATTGGTCACGAACAGGCCGGCGAGCGCGATGAACAGCCGCGCGGGCCGTGAGGCGACGACGGCCGCGGTCGAGTCGCGGGGCTGGTCGGGCATGCAGGGGTCTCCCGGACCGCGATTATACGGGGCGGCGCGGGCCGATCCGGGGTTCCCTATAATCCGCGCAGGCCGCCGGACGGAATCGCATGGACCAGGCATTGCTGGATCGGCTCGAGTCGCAGCTCGCCGGGCTCGAGAAGGACGGGTTGTACAAGCGCGAGCGCGTGATCGCCTCGGCGCAGGATCCCGTGGTCCGGCTCGAGGACGGCCGCGAGGTCGTCAACCTGTGCGCCAACAACTACCTCGGCCTGGCGAACCACCCGCAGCTGCGCCGGGCGGCGCACGAGGCGCTCGACCGCTACGGCTACGGCATGGCCTCGGTGCGTTTCATCTGCGGCACCCAGACCGTGCACCGCGAGCTCGAGCGGCGCCTCTCGGCCTTTCTCGGCACCGAGGACACGATCCTGTACTCGTCCTGCTTCGACGCCAATGGCGGGCTGTTCGAGACGCTGACCGACGAGAACGACGCGATCATCTCGGACGCGCTCAACCACGCCAGCATCATCGACGGCATCCGGCTCTCCAAGGCGCGGCGCCTGCGCTACGACAACGCCGACCTCGGCCAGCTCGAGCAGCGCCTGCAGGAGGCGCAGGACGCCCGCACCCGCCTCGTCGTCACCGACGGCGTGTTCTCGATGGACGGCGTGATCGCGCCCCTCGCCGGCATCTGCGAACTCGCCGGGCGCTACCGCGCAACCGTGGTGGTGGACGACTCGCATGCGACCGGCTTCATGGGCGAGGGCGGTCGCGGCACCCACGAGCATTGCGGCGTCATGGGCGGCGTCGACGTGCTGACGGGCACGCTCGGCAAGGCGCTCGGCGGCGCGAGCGGCGGCTACGTGTCCGGCCGCGGCGCCGTGATCCGCTGGCTGCGCCAGCGCTCGCGTCCCTACCTGTTCTCCAACACCATCGCGCCGGTCGTCGCCGCGACCACGATCGCCGTGCTCGACCTGCTGGAAGGCTCCGGAGACCTGCGCCGGCGGCTGCGGGAGAATGCCGGCTGGTTCCGGGCGCGGCTGGCGGGGCTCGGCTTCCGGCTGGTGCCGGGCGAGCACCCCATCATCCCGGTGATGATCGGGGACGCGGCGCTCGCGGTGCGCCTGGCGGACCGCCTGCTCGAACTCGGCGTCTATGCGGTCGGCTTTTCCTACCCGGTCGTGCCGATGGGCAAGGCGCGCATCCGCACGCAGATGTGCGCCGGCCACGACCGCGCCATGCTGGAACGCGGGGTGGCCGCATTCGCCCAGGCGGGCCGCGAACTCGGGATCATCGGCAAGTGAGGATGGGAACCTCGGATTGCCCGGTGCGCGTGCGCGTAACCCGAAGGGACCGGGCGATTCTCGTCCCGGGCGGCGTCGCTCGTCGCTCGTGTATCGGGATACACTTCGCTTCTCGCTTCTTGCCGGGGACGAGAATCGCACGCGGTCGCGCTCGCGCACCGGGTATTCCGAGGTTCCCACGATGAAGGCACTGATCAAGGCGAAACCGGAACCGGGCATCTGGCTGGGCGAGCTGCCGCGTCCGGAGCCGGGCCCCAACGACGTGCTGATCCGCATGCGCAAGACCGCGATCTGCGGCACCGACATCCACATCTACCAGTGGGACGCCTGGGCGCAGCGGACGATCCCGGTGCCGATGCAGGTCGGCCATGAGTACTGCGGCGAGATCGTGGCGCTCGGCAGCGAGGTGCGCGGGCTCGCCGTCGGCGACCGCGTCTCGGGCGAGGGCCACATCACCTGCGGGCATTGCCGCAATTGCCGCGCCGGCCGGCGCCACCTGTGCCGCAACACGCAGGGCGTCGGCGTCAACCGGCCCGGGTGCTTCGCCGAGTACATGGTGCTGCCGGCCTCGAACGTGTTCCGGCTGCCGGCAGGGATCCCGGACGAGATCGCGTCGATCCTCGACCCGCTCGGCAACGCGACGCACGCGGCGCTCTCGTTCAACATGGTCGGCGAGGACGTGCTGATCACCGGTGCCGGCCCGATCGGCATCATGGCGGTCGCGATCGCGCGCTTCATCGGCGCGCGCCACGTCGTGATCACCGACGTCAACGACTACCGCCTCGGCCTCGCCCGCCGCATGGGCGCGACGCGCGCCCTGAACGTCTCGCGCGACAGCATCGACGACGCGATGCGCGAGCTCGGCATGGAGGAAGGCTTCGACGTGGGCCTGGAGATGTCGGGCAACCCGTCGGCGTTCCGCGACCTGCTGCGCGTGATGCACCACGGCGGCAGCGTGGCGCTGCTCGGCATCCCGCCCGCCGAGATGGCGATCGACTGGAACCAGGTCATCTTCAAGGGCCTGGTGATCAAGGGCATCTACGGCCGCGAGATGTTCGAGACCTGGTACAAGATGGCGGCGATGCTGCAGAGCGGGCTCGACGTGAGCCCCGTGATCACGCACCGCTTCGCGGTCGGCGACTACCGCCAGGCGTTCGAGACCATGAGCGGCGGCCAGTCCGGCAAGGTGATCCTGGAGTGGGCGGCCTGAGCGCGGATCACTCCACGCGGCAGTTGCAGAGGTAGACCGGGCGCCCCTGCGCGGCGAGCGCGAGCAATGCGCGGGCGCGCGCGAGCGCGCCGCCGACGCCCGGCAGCGCCGGCCGGCGCGGCATGACCGTCGCGACCAGCCAGGCGGCGGCGCTCTGCAGGTGCATCGCCAGCGCGTCGCGCCACGAGATCTCCTGCTCGTACCAGATCACGCCGTACCCCTCCTCGAGGCCCGCGAGTTCCGCCGCTTCGGCGATCGCCTCGTCGAGGTCGCCCAGCTCGTCCACGATCCCGGCGGCGCGCGCGTCCGCGCCGGTCCAGACCCGGCCCTGCGCCAGGCTTTCGATCTCCTCGGGCCGGCGATCGCGGGCGCGCGCGACGTGCCCGACGAAGGTGGCGTAGGCATGCTCGACCGACGCCTGCAGGATCTCGCGCACCTCGGGACCGAGCGCGCGGTCGAGTTCGGCCTGGCCGGCGAGACGGGTCGTGCCGAAACCGTCGCTGGTGACGCCGAGCTTGCCGAGCGTGCGCTGGAACGTCGGCACGATGGCGTACACGCCGATCGAGCCCGTGATCGTGGTCGGCGCCGCCAGGATGCGGTCCGCGTCCATCGCGATGTAGTAGCCGCCGGAGGCGGCGACCGTGCCCATCGAGGCGACCACGGGCTTGCCGGCCTCGGTCAGCGCAGCCACCTCGCGGCGGATCACCTCGGAGGCCATCATGCTGCCGCCGGGGCTGTCGATGCGCAGCACCACGGCACCGATGTCATCGTCCTTGCGCGCGTCGCGCAGCAACGCGGCCAGCGTGTCGCCGCCGACGAAGCCCGGGGCCTGCTCGCCATCCAGGATCTCGCCCGCGGCGACGATCACGCCCACGTTCTGGTCGGAGCGGCGGGCGAGCGCCTGCTGCGAGCGCACCACCGGCAGGTAGGTCTGCCAGTCCACCGCGGAGTAGCCGGTGTCCTCGTCCTCGCCCGCGACCTCGGCCACCAGTTCCTCGAACTCGGCGCGCGTCTTCAGGCCGTCCACCAGCCCGCGCGCGAGCGCGTACTGGGCGGCGTCGCCGCCCGTGGCCCGGATGCCCGCGGCGGCCTCGTCGGCGTAGGCCTGGATCAGCGCCGGCTCGAGTTCGCGTGCCGCGGCGACGTCCGCCTTGTAGGCCTCCCACAGTGCGCCGACCCAGATGCCGGCGTTCTCCCGGTCCTCCGGCGACATGTCGCTGCGCGTGAAGTCCTCGGGTGCCGACTTGTGGCTGCCGACCTTGAATACGTTGATGTCCACGGCGAGCTTGTCCACCGTGCCGCGGAAGTAGCTGCGGTAGTAGGAAAAGCCGTCGATCAGCACGTAGCCCATCGGGTCGAGGTAGACCTCGTCCGCGTGCGCCGCGAGGAAGTACTGGCGCTGGCTGTAGCCCTCGCCATGGGCATAGACCCGCTTGCCGGCGTCGCGGAACCAGCGGATCGAGCGCGCCAGGTCCTGCAGCATCGGCAGCCCGGCGCTGTCGAGGCCGTCGAGTTCGAGCACCAGCGCCTGGATACGGTCGTCGTCGCGCGCCTGGTCCACGATGTCCACGAGGTCGCGCAGCCGCGTCTCGACGCGCCGCTCGCCGAAGGCCTCGGACAGCGCGCGCTCCAGCGGGTCGCCGCTCTCCTCCTCGACCAGGAAGCCCTGCGGCGCCAGCACCAGCGCCGCGCGGTGGGGGATGATCGGCAGCGAGGTCTGGCTGGCCGCGAGCAGCGCGCCGAACAGGAACAGCAGCAGGATGAGGTGCAGGACCTTGCGCAGCCCGTCGAGGGCGTGCCAGACGCCCTTCAGCACCGCCCAGATCGCGCGCAGCACCGGCATCGTCCGTCCTCAGGCGCCGAGCTTTTCCTCGATGCGCGCCGACTTGCCGGAGCGGTCGCGCAGGTAGTAGAGCTTGGCGCGGCGCACCTTGCCGCGACGCTTGACCTCGATGTCCGCGATCGACGGGCTGTGCGTCTGGAACACGCGCTCGACGCCCTCACCGTGCGACACCTTGCGCACCGTGAAGGAACTGTTGAGGCCGCGGTTCTTGCAGGCGATCACCACGCCCTCATAGGCCTGCACGCGCTCGCGGTCGCCCTCGCGCACCTTGACCTGCACGACGACCGTGTCGCCGGGCCCGAACTCGGGC
>DATBMQ010000266.1:0-3011 GCA_036554765.1 Steroidobacteraceae bacterium
CCAAGGATGCCAGAAATGACCAACCAGACCTTCGATTTCAACGCCTTCATCGACGCCAGCAAGAAGGCCTTTGCGCCGGCCGTGAAGTTCAACGAGCTGTCGCTCGCGGGCTTCGAGCGCGTCGCGCGCCAGCAGCTCGCGTTCGCCGGTGAGGTCCTCGAGTATTCGCTGCAGCAGATGCAGCTCGCGACCACCGCGAAGGACTTCAACGAGCTGACCACGCGCCAGATCGAGCTGTCGACGCAGTTCGCCGAAAAGGCCACGCAGCGCTCGCAGGACCTGATCAAGTTCTCGACCGAGCAGCAGGCCGAGCTGACGAAGTGGTTCGACCAGACCGTTTCCGAGTCCACCAAGGCCGCCCGCAAGGCCGCCTGAACCGACTCCGACCCTCCCCCCTCGGGACGGCGCACCTTCGGGTCGCCGTCCTTTTTTTCGCCATAACGCCGTGAAAAGACGTTCTACCGCAGTGCGTTAACGCACTGCGGCATGATCCGCTACACTCGGCCAATGTCCAAGGAACGGCTGATCAAAAAGTACGCCAACCGGCGCCTCTACGACGCCTCGATCAGCAAGCACGTGACGCTCGAGGACATCCGCGACCTGATCGTGCGCGGCGAGAAGATCAAGGTGGTCGAGGACAAGACCGGCGAGGACATCACCCGCCTGATCCTGCTGCAGGTCATCGCCGAGCAGGAACAGTTCGGCAAGCCCATCCTGACGACCCAGCTGCTCGAATCCATCATCCGTTACTACGGCGGGCCGATGCAGGACTTCATGGCGCGCTACCTCGAGCAGAGCGTGGCCGCGTTCATGCGCCAGCAGGAAACGGTGCAGCAGCAGATCTCGCAGATGCTGCACAACGCGCCGCCGCCGATGAACGCCATGGCCGAGCTGACGCGCCAGAACATGGACATGTGGAACCGCATGCAGGAAAGCATGCTCTCGATGCTGGTGCCGGCACGCAAGCCGGGCGCGAATCCCGAGCCCGACGGGTCCACCGGCCCCGACGACAAGTCCGCCGCCTGAACCGAAAAGGAGGCAGGCACCTTTTCGAAAAAGGTGCCTGCCTCCTTTTTGTGTGGCCCACTGGCGGATGGTTATAGGCATCCGCATGGGCGCCAGATCGCTGATTCAGGCGCTGGCGCGCACCGCTGCTGCGTGTTCCCAGGCCAGCATGGCGCGCTTGCGCTCGACGCCCCAGCGATAGCCACCGAGTTGTCCGTCCTGACGCAGCACGCGATGGCAGGGAATCAGCCACGCGACCGGGTTTGCGCCCACCGCCTGGCCCACCGCGCGGCTCGCGCGCGGATTGCCGATCGCCGCCGCGATCTCGGAATAGCTCGTCGGCCCGCGCGCGCCGAGATCGAGCAGCGCCTCCCAGACCTTGACCTGGAAATTCGTGCCGGCCGGAGCGAGCGTGATGTTGCCGCGCCGCTCGACGAACACCTGCCGCGCCAGTGCGGCCGTGGCCGCATCGTCGCGCTCGAGCGCGGCCCTGGGCCAGCGGGCCGCGAGGCGCGAGACCGCGGCGCCGTCGCTGCCGTCGACGAACGCCAGGTGCACCAGCCCACGCGGCGAGAACGCCGCGTGCACGCGGCCGAACGGCGACTGCGCGAAGCCGTGACGCAATGCCAGGCTGGCGCCGCCCTCCTTGTACTCGCCGGGCGTCACCGCATCGAAGTTGACGAACAGGTCGTGCAGGCGGCCGCCGCCCGAGAGGCCGGCCGCCCAGGCCGCGGCGAGCACGGATCCGCGGTCGTCGAGTTCGCGCTTCGCGACGGAGAGCGCGACGGTCCGCAGGTAACGCGTCGGCGACAACCCCGCCCAGCGGCGGAACTCGCGCGAGAAATGGAACGGGGAGAGTCCCGCGACGCGCGCCAGCTCATCGAGATCCGGCTGGTTCGCGTGATGGCGGTCGATGTACTCGATGACCTTCCCGATCCGGCGGAAGCTGTCGGATTCGCCCGGCATGGATTCGATCATGACACTGGCACCCGTGGTTGGCTCGTTGCGGCCAAGACTGGATCCGGCCCGGCCGCGCGGCAACCCGGTTCTTGCTGTCACTCGTCCTTGCGCTTCCTCGAGCCCAGTTCGCCGAGCGGCAGCGTGCCGGTTTCCTCGAACGGGATCGAGCGCAGCAAGCCAAGGCGCGTGGACAGCTTGCCGGACAGCCGGTAGCCGACCTGTTCGCGCTGCTCGCGCCCGGCGCTCGCGATGCGCAGCAGCGCGGTCGCGGCATGCGCGGTCACGAGCATGTCGAACTCGGCCTCGCCGTGCGCCGGCACCGTGAACTCCCGCGCCGAGGTGCCCTGCGCGAACGGCTCCTCCGCGAGCTCGACGTTCACGTCCAGCCCCCGCACCGGGATATCGAGCGCATTCGGGTTCTCCACGCGCAGCCGCACCTCCAGCTGCTGCTCGAACAGGTCCGCCTTGAGCGCCCGGATACCGACGACGGATACGCGCGGCGACTCGAGCTGGGTGCCCAGGCCAGCGCAGCCGGCCAGCGCCAGGACCAGGGTCATCGCCGCCATGAACCGTGCAGTCATGGGCGATCTGACCCGCCTACCGGTGAATCGTTGGCGTTGCAGAGCCATGACTTATGTAAAGACACTCTTGACTATTACTAAGTAAACAGTACTATTCAATCAACAACGCTGCTAAACAGGTAATGGCGCGTGCAAGAAGATAGCACCTTAACCGCCTCCGAAGACGCTCCTGCCGACCAGGAGCGACTGTCGCAGAAGTTCCAGCGCGAACTCAATGCCGGCCTGGTCGGCCTGGTGCTGCTGGCCGTGCTGGAGCAGGCGGACGAAGACCTCTACGGCTACCAGATCGCCAAGCGCCTGCAGGGCGAGGCCGCGGGCAACGCACCCGTCAAGCAGGGCGCGCTCTACCCGGTGCTGCGCCAGCTCTCGGCCAATGGCCTGCTGGCGAGCCGCATCGTGCCGTCATACGCTGGCCCGCCGCGGCGCTATTACCGGATCACCGAATCCGGACGCGCCGTGCTCGCG
>DATBMQ010000291.1:0-13313 GCA_036554765.1 Steroidobacteraceae bacterium
CCCAGTTCGCGCAGCAGCCGCCCGCTGTGGCGCGTGTCCTCGGCCGCGACCACGCCCGCGGCGGCGAGAATCTCGCGCGCTCGCGCAGAAATGTCGCCCATGTTGCCAATGGGCGTCGCCACGAGATAAAGGACGCCGGCCTGCCCCACTATAATGTCCCTCCCCGACCGCGCCGGGCGGCCGGGTGATCCTCGCCAAGGGCTGCCGCCGATGCAAGCGAATGTCCGTGCCATGCGACTCGCCGCCGCCTGCCTCGCGGGCCTGCTGGCCGCGGCCTGCCAGTTGACGGGCCTGGAGCGCGCGGGCCCCGAGGGCGCGGTGCAGCGCGCGGAGCGCCAGTCGCGCCAGGGTGAGCACGCCGCCGCCGCGCGCAGCTACGAGCTGGCGGCGAGGGACGCCGTCGAGGCGGAACGCAACCGGCTCTGGCTGGCCGCAGCGGGCGAGTGGATCGCGGCCGCCGACGTTGCCTCGGCCGAGGTCGCGATCGGCATGCTGGCGCCGCCGATCTCGGAGGCGGACACGCGCGAGCGCCTGCGCCTGGACGTCGAGATCGCGCTCGCGCGCGGCGACCGCGCGCGCGCCGCTGCGCTGCTGCGCGGACTGCCCGAGAGCGGCGACGCCGCCGCACTGGCGACCCGCGCGCGCGTGCACTTCGGGGAGCTGCGCGTCGCCGACGCGGTCGTCACGCTGGTGGCGCGCGAGGCACTGCTCGCGGACCCGGCCGAGCGGCTGGCGAACCAGCGCCAGATCGTGGACGGCATCGCCGCCGCGCTCGAGCGCGGCGGCAGCGCGCGCGCGCCGGACTGGGCGGATGCGACGCTCGCCGGCTGGCTGGAGCTCGGGCGCATCCTCGCCGACGCCCGCGCCGGTGCGCTCGGCACGCAGCGCCGCCTGCAGTCCTGGCGCGAGCTCTATCCGGCGCACCCCGCGAGCGACGCGCTCTGGCGCGGGCTCACCGAGCGGCCCGCGGCGACCGGCGAGCTGCCGCGGCAGGTCGCGCTGCTGCTGCCGCTGTCCGGCCGCGCGGAGGCCGCGGGCCAGGCGGTGCGCGACGGCTTCCTCGCGGCCTACTACGACCACGGCAGCGCCACGCGCCCGCGCGTGCGCATCTACGACGTGGCGGCGCGCGACGCGCCCTCGGCCTACCTGCAGGCGCTCGCCGACGGCAGCGATTTCGTGGTCGGGCCGCTGACGCGCGAGGATGTCGCATCGCTCGCCACGCTCGCCGACGGCCGCGCGACCACGCTCGCGCTGAATTTCCTGCCGGAGGGCGTCGCCGTGCCGGACCACTTCTACCAGTACGCGCTGTCGCCCGAAGACGAGGCGCGTCTCGCGGCGCGGCGCATCGTGGCGGATGGGCGCGGCAGCGGCGTCACGCTGGTGCCGCAGTCCGACTGGGGACGGCGCGTGCAGGCGGCATTCGCCGAGGAATTCGCCGCGGCCGGCGGCGTAGTCGTGGACCAGGCCGACTACCTGACTTCGACCGTGGACTTCAACGAGCTGCTGCGCCGCCTGCTGCGCACCACCGGGCAACGCGGCAGTGCGCCGCGCCCCGATGCGCAGTTCGTCTTCGTGGCCGCTCAGCCGGTGCACGGGCGGCTGATCCGCACGCAGCTGCGGTTCAACTACGCGAGCGCGCTGCCGATGTACTCGACCTCCGACGTCTTCGACGTGGCGGGCCCGGGCAACGTGGACCTGGATGGCGTGATCTTCCCCGACATGCCCTGGGTGCTCGACCCGTTCGGCCCGGCCGCCGCGGCGCGCGAGGCCGCCGAACGCAGCTGGCCGGGACGCGCCGGGCAGCTCGGGCGGCTGCACGCCTTCGGCTACGACGCGTTCCGCCTGATCGGCGAGCTGCGCCGCCTGCGCGGCGGCGGCTCGACGCCGGTGCCGGGCCTGACCGGCCGCCTCTCGGTGGACGGCGCCGGGCGCGTGCGCCGCGAGCTCGACTGGGCGCAGGTCGTCGATGGCCGCCCGGTGTCCCCGCCGCCGCCGCCCGTGGTGACCGCTCCCGCGACGTGAGCGCCCCGCACCTCGAGATCGGCCGCGCCGCCGAAGCGGCCGCGGCAGGGATGCTCGAGCGCCAGGGCTACCGGATCCTGCGCCGGAACTTCCGCGCCCGCGGCGGCGAAATCGACCTCGTGGCGCTGGACGGCACGACACTCGCGATCGTGGAGGTGCGGTATCGCGCGGGCGGGCGCTACGGCGGCGGCGCCGAGAGCGTGACGCCGGGCAAGCAGAGGCGCGTCGTGCGCGCCGCGCGCGTGCTGCTGGCCGCGCAACCGGCGCTCGCCCGACTGCCGGCGCGCTTCGACGTGGTCGAGGTCAGCGGCCCCGCCAGCGCGCTCTGCTGCCGCCTGATCCGCGACGCGTTTCACTTGTAGGAAAAGGTGCCAGCCTCCTTTTTGGCAACGCCAAAAAGGAGGCTGGCACCTTTTACTACTTGACGACGCGCAGGCGCGGCCGGGAGCCGGTGTCGTCGGGGCCGGGCGCCGGGGGCGGCGCGTCGCTGTCGTCCTGGAACAGCATGCCCTGGCCGGTCTCGCGCGCGTAGATGCCGAGCACGGCCGCAAGCGGCACCCGCACCTGCTGAGGCACGCCGCCAAAGCGCGCGGAGAACTCGACCCAGTCGTTGCCGAGCTTGAGCTCCTGGGTTGCCTGCCAGCTCACGTTGAGCGTGATGCGGCCGTCGCGCACGTAGGCCCGGGGCACCTCGGTGCCGGCGATGCTCGCGTCCACGACCAGGTGCGGCGTCTGCCGGTTGTCGGTCATCCACTCGTGCATCGCGCGGACCAGGTACGGCCGCCGCGAGGTCTGCTGCGCGGCCACGGCTCAGGCCCTCCGCGGCGCGCGAGGCGTCACTTCACGTCCTTCCAGTATTCCTTGTACAGGAGATACGCAAAGACCGTGAACATGAGCAGGAACAGCACCACCCAGACGCCGAGCGCCTTGCGCTGCGCCTTGGCGGGCTCGGAGACGTACTCGAGGAACGCAACCGTGTCGCGCACGAAGCCGTCAAACTCCTCGGCCGTCATCTCGCCGGGCGCGCCGGGGTCGAGCGCGACGAGGTGCGGTGTGGGCCTGCCGTCCGCGCCCGCGCGATCCTCGTAGCGCGGCAGCTGCTCGCCCTGGCGCACGGCCAGCACGTTCGGCATGACCGTGTTCGCGAGCAGTGCGTTGTTCGCGCCGGTCGGCCGCGACGGGTCGGCGTAGAACGACTTCAGGAAGGTGTACACGTAGTCGACGCCGCGGCTGCGCGCGATCAGCGACAGGTCGGGCGGCGCGTTGCCGAACCAGACGCGGGCCTTCTCCGCCGGCATGGCCGAGCGCATCGGGTCGTAGACGCGCTCGCCCGTGAACATCAGGTTGTCGCGCAACTCCTTCTCGGTCAGCGCGAGGTCGTCCGCGAGCTGGCTGTAACGCATGTACTGCAGTGAGTGGCAGCCGAGGCAGTAGTTGACGAAGTTGCGCGCGCCGCGCTGCAGCGAGGCCAGGCTGCCGACGTCCGTGTGCGCCTTCTGCAGCGGCCAACCCGTGGTCGCGGCATTCGCCGCCGCGGCGCAGCCGAGCGCGAGCAGCGCGAGCAGGCGGCCCGCGGCGCTCACGGGGTCACCCGCGTGGGCTCGGGCTTGTGGCTGTCGATGCGCGTGTACCAGGGCATCGCCAGGAAGAACACGAAGTAGTAGATCGTGCCGGCGACGGACATGGTCTTGAATGGCTCGACCGCGGGCTTCAGGCCGCAGTAGCCGAGCATGATGAAGGTCGCCGCGAACAGCATCAGCGCGATCTTGTAGAGCGGCCCGCGGTAGCGGATGGACTTGACCGGCGCGCGGTCGAGCCAGGGCAGGAAGAACAGCAGCAGGATCGCCGCGAACATCACCAGCACGCCCCAGACCTGCGTGCCCGCGAACGCGGGCACCGCGCGCAGCATCGCGTAGTACGGCGTGAAGTACCACACCGGCGCGATGTGCTCCGGCGTGAGGAGCGGGTTGGCCGGCTCGAAGTTCGGCGCCTCGAGGAACAGGCCGCCCAGCTCCGGGGCGAAGAACACGACCGCGGCGAACAGCACCAGGAACACGCCGACGCCGAACAGGTCCTTGACCGTGTAGTACGGGTGGAACGGGATGCCGTCGGCCGGGTGCCCGTCCGGACCCTTGACCTTCTTGATCTCGATGCCGTCCGGGTTGTTCGATCCGACCTCGTGCAGCGCGAGCAGGTGCGCGACCACCAGGAAGATCAGCACCAGCGGCAGCGCCACGACATGCAGCGCAAAGAAGCGGTTCAGCGTGATGTCCGAGATGAAGTAGTCGCCGCGGATCCACTCGACCAGGGCGTCACCGATCACCGGGAACGACCCGAACAGCGAGACGATCACCTGCGCGCCCCAGTAGGACATGTTGCCCCAGGGCAGCAGGTAGCCGAAGAAGGCCTCCGCCATCAGCGCCAGGTAGATCAGCACGCCGAAGATCCACAGCAGCTCCCGCGGCCGGCGGTGCGAGCCGTACAGCAGCGCGCGGAACATGTGCAGGTAGACCAGGATGAAGAACGCCGAGGCGCCGGTCGAGTGCAGGTAGCGGATCAGCCAGCCCCACTCGACGTCGCGCATGATGTACTCGACCGAGCCGAAGGCATCGGCCGCGGACGGCTTGTAGCTCATCGTCAGGAAGATGCCGGTGACGATCTGCAGCGCCAGCACCAGCAGCGCGAGCGAGCCGAAGTAGTACCAGATGTTGAAGTTCTTCGGCGCGTAGTACTCCGCCGCCTGCTCCTTCCACATCCTGGTCATCGGGAAGCGCGCGTCGATCCACGTGACCAGCGCCGCGAGCTTGCCGGGCCCCGCCGGGGCCGCTTTCCCGGCCATCAGGCAAAGCTCCCCTGGTCCACGCCGATGACGATGTGGCCGCTGTCGACGAAGGTGTACGGCGGCACCTCGAGGTTGGTCGGCGCGGGAACGCCGCGGAACACGCGGCCCGAGAGGTCGAACTTGGAGCCATGGCAGGGGCAGTAGAAACCGCCCGGCCAGTCACCCGGGCTCGAGGTCGTGAGCTCCGCGTCACCCGGCTCGAAGCGGCCCATCGGCGCGCAGCCCAGGTGTGTGCAGACGCCGAGGACCACGAAGTACTCCGGATTGACCGCGCGCGAATCGTTCTTCGCGTAGTCGGGCTGCCGCGAGCGCTCGGACTTCGGGTCCGCCAGGAAATCCTCGACCGAGGGCAGCCGGCCGATCATCTCCGGCGTGCGCCGCACCACCCATACCGGCTTGCCGCGCCATTCGATCTTGAGCATCGCGCCCGGCTCGAGCTTGCTGATGTCGATCTCGACCGGCGCGCCGAGGGCCTTGGCCCGCGCGCTCGGCTTCCAGGAGGCCAGGAAGGGCACGGCGGCGAACGCGACACCGACGGCTCCGGTCAAGGTCGTGGCGGCGGTCAACAACTGTCGCCGGCCGCGGTCAACTGCTTCGCCCATCGGTTCCGTTTTCGTTCGTGGCGGGAGTTGCCGCATTATACAGGCGCCGCACGGAGGTTGCCGACGCCGATGACCGGGATATGGGGCTGGCTGCGCTGGATTTCACCCTGGGTCGCGCTCGGTCTTGCGGCCGCGCTCGTGATCGTGCTGCTGCGCCCGGCGCGCGATGCCGGGACGCCCGGGCCCGCGGCGCCGGCCGCGACCGAGGCCGCGGCGCCCGCGGCACCTGAACCCGCGGCCGCCGCCGCGGCTCCCCTGCCGAGCTACGCCGACGCCGTGGAGCTCGCCGCCCCCGCGGTCGTCAACGTCTTCACCGAGCGGCGCGTCGTGGTGCGCAGCACGCTGCCACCGCAGTTCGGCCAGCTGTTCGGCGACGTCTGGCCGGAGTACCGCGAGCGCGTCGAGCGCAGCCTCGGCTCCGGCATCATCTACGACGTGAAGGGCCACGTGGTCACGAACTTCCACGTGATCGCGCAGGCGACCCAGATCAACGTCCAGCTGCAGGACGGCCGGCAGGCGGCGGCGGCGCTGGTGGGCACCGACCCCGACACCGACCTGGCCGTGCTCAAGATCGACCTCAAGACGCTGCCGATCATGACCTTCGGGCGTTCGAGCGGGCTGCGGGTCGGCGACCCGGTGCTCGCGATCGGCAACCCGCTCGGCCTCGGCCAGACGGTCACGCAGGGCATCGTGAGCGCGACCGGCCGCGGCCAGCTCGGGGTCACGACCTTCGAGAACTTCATCCAGACCGATGCCGCGATCAACGTCGGCAACTCGGGCGGCGCGCTGGTGGACGCGCAGGGCCGCATGATCGGCCTCAACAGCGCGATCGCGGGCCGCCAGGCCGGCATCGAGGGCATCGGCTTTGCGATCCCCTCGGAACTGGTGCGCGGCGTCGTGGACGCGATCCTGCGCGACGGCCGCGTCGTGCGCGGCTGGATCGGCGTGATCCCGCGCGACCTCACGGCGGCCGAGTTCACGCAGTACGGCATGCCCGAAGGATCCGTGCTGGTGCGACAGGTGTACCGCGGCAGCCCCGCGGGTCTGCAGGGCGTCACGCCCGGCGACGTGATCACGCAGGTCAACGGCCAGCCGCTGCGCGGCGCGCAGGACCTGCTGTCGAAGGTCGCCATGCTGAAGCCGGGCCAGGGCGCGCGCCTCAGGATCTGGCGCGGCCCGCCGCTGCAGCCCGAGGTGCACGAGCACCACGTGCGCATCGACGTCGGCGAGCGGCCGCCGCAGGCGATGACGGCCGGATCGTCCTGACCCGGCCCGCGCCGCTCAGGTGCGCGGCCCGGGCAGGCGGCGGATGTCCGCCCCCAGCTGGCGCAGCTTCTCCTCGATGCATTCGTAGCCGCGGTCGATGTGGTAGATGCGCTGCACGTCGGTCACGCCCTCGGCGACCAGCCCCGCGATCACGAGCGACGCCGACGCGCGCAGGTCGGTCGCCATGACCGGCGCGCCCGAGAGCCGGGGCACGCCCTGGATCACGGCGGTATGGCCCTCGATGCGGATGTCGGCGCCGAGGCGCCGCAGCTCGAGCATGTGCATGTAGCGGTTCTCGAAGATCGTCTCGACGATGGTGCCGACGCCGTCGGCGACGCAGTCGAGCGCCGCGAACTGCGCCTGCATGTCGGTCGGGAAGCCCGGATGCGGCGCGGTGCGGATGTCGACGGCCGCCGGGCGCCGGCCTTCCATGTCCACCGCGATCCCGTCCGGGTCCACCGCGAGCTTCGCGCCGGATTCGCGCAGCTTGGCGAGCACGGCGTCGAGGTGGTCGGCACGGGCGCCGCGCACGCGCACGCGCCCGCCGGTGATCGCGCCCGCGACCAGGAAGGTGCCGGTCTCGATCCGGTCCGGCAGCACGTCGTAGGCGCAGCCGCCGAGGCGCGCGCGGCCCTCGACCACGATCGTGTCGGTGCCGGCGCCCGCGACCGAGGCGCCCATCGCATTCAGGAAGCCCGCCAGGTCCACGACCTCGGGCTCGCGCGCCGCGTTCTCGATGATGGTGCGGCCGCTGGCGAGCGCCGCCGCCATCATCAGGTTCTCGGTCCCCGTGACCGTCACCGTCTCCAGCACGATGCGCGCGCCGCGCAGCCGCCCCGCCTGCGCATGGATGTAGCCGCCCTCGATCGAGACCTCGGCGCCCATCGCCTCGAGGCCCGCGACGTGCAGGTTCACCGGCCGCGCGCCGATGGCGCAGCCGCCGGGCAGCGAGACGCGCGCCTCGCCGTGGCGCGCCAGCAGCGGGCCCAGCACCAGGATCGACGCGCGCATGGTCTTCACCATCTCGTAGGGCGCGACCGGCGTGGTGAGGCCACGCGCGTCCACCTCGACGCGCATGCGGTCGCCGACCGTGACCGCGACGCCCATGCCCGCGAGCAGGCCGATCATGGTGGTGACGTCGTGCAGATGCGGGACGTTGCCGATCGTCACGGGCGCGTCCGCGAGCAGGCCCGCCGCGAGGATCGGCAGCGCCGCATTCTTCGCGCCCGAGGCGCGGATCTCGCCGGCGAGCCGCCGGCCGCCCGTGATCTGCAGTTTCTCCAAGGCGTCCCCCGGTCAGCCGCCGGCGCGCTGCGCCCACTCGCCGGGCGTCGGCGTCTCCAGCGAGAGCGCGTGGATCTCGCCCCCGACCGCGGCGCCGAGCGCCGCATAGACCATCTGGTGGCGCTGCATGGTGCGCAATCCGTCGAACTGGGACGCCACCACCAGCGCCGCAAAATGCACGTTGTCTTCCGAACGCACCTCGACCTGCGCCCCCGGCAGGGCCGCCTCGATCCGAATCCTGACCTCGTCCGGCGTCACCCGTACATTCTAATTGGCATATGATCGCGGCTGCATGAACGACGCTGCCGACAGCCAGCGCCTGGTCGACCGGGGCCGCGAGGCGCTCCGGGTCGAGGCACGGGCGGTCGCCGCGCTGGTGGAGCGCCTTGGCGGCGATTTCGCCGCCGCGTGCCGGCTGCTGCTGGCCTGCCGCGGCCGCGTGGTGGTCTCCGGCATGGGCAAGTCCGGCCACGTCGGCCGCAAGATCGCGGCCACGCTGGCCTCGACCGGCACGCCTTCCTTCTTCCTGCATCCCGCCGAGGCCAGCCACGGCGACCTCGGCATGCTGGCCAGGGGCGACCTGGTGCTCGCCATCTCCTACTCCGGCGAGACCGCCGAGTTCCTGACCATCCTGCCGATCATCAAGCGCATGGACGTGCCGCTGGTCGCGATGACGGGCAACGCGCAGTCCACGCTCGCCCGCGAGGCCGACGTGCACCTGGACGTCAGCGTGCCGGCCGAGGCCTGCCCGCTCAACCTCGCGCCGACCGCCAGCACGACGGCGACGCTCGCCATGGGCGACGCGCTCGCGGTGGCGCTGCTCGGCGAGCGCGGCTTCACCGAGGCGGACTTCGCGCGCTCGCACCCGGGCGGCGCGCTCGGCCGCCGGCTGCTGCTGCACGTGAGCGACGTCATGCGCACCGGCACCGACCTGCCGAGGGTGCGGCCGGAGACGCCGCTGCCGGAAGGCCTGCTCGAGATGTCGCGCAAACGGCTCGGCATGACCGCGATCGTGGACGCCTCGGACCGCGTGCTCGGCATCTTCACCGACGGCGACCTGCGCCGCGCACTCGACCGGCGCATCGACATCCAGGCCAGCCGCATGGACGACGTCATGACGCTGGGCGGCCGCTCGATCGGCCCGCACGAACTCGCAGCCGAGGCCGTGCTGATGATGGAGAAGCACGCGATCAACGCGCTGCTGGTGAAGGACGAGCAGGGCCGCCTGATCGGCGCGCTCAACGTCCACGACCTGCTGCGCGCGGGTGTGATGTGAGCTCCCCGTCCGAAGTCGCGCTGGTCGTGCTCGACGTGGACGGCGTGCTGACCGACGGCCGCCTCTGGTTCGGGCCGGACGGCGAGCAGCTCAAGGTCTTCGACGTGCGCGACGGCCACGGCATCCGGCGCCTGATCGAGGCCGGCATCCGCGTGGCGGTCATCTCCGGCCGGCGCTCCGGCGCCGTCGATGCCCGCATGCGCGAACTCGGCGTCAAGGACGTCGCGCAGGGCGTCGCCGACAAGGCGCAGGCGCTCGCCGAACTCCTGCACCGCGAAGGCATCGAATCCCGGCATGCGGCCTGCCTCGTCGACGACACCCCGGACCTCGGCCTGATGGCGGCGGTCGGCCTGCCCGCCGCGGTCGCGGACGCGCACCCGGAGGTGCTGACGGCGGCGCGGCACGTGACGCGCGCGCCGGGCGGGCGCGGCGCCGTGCGCGAGTTCTGCGACTGGCTGCTGGCGGCCCGGGACGCCCGGCGATGACCGCCCGGCTGCTGCTGTTCGCCGCGGCCGCCGCGCTGTTCGCGGTGATCGTGCAGTGGCGCCTGCTCGGCCGCGACGCGGCGGCACCCACCGGGCAGCCGCTGCGCCCCGGCTACTACCTGACCGGCGTCGACCTCGAGGAATTCGGCGGTGACGGCCGGCTGCGCGTCGGCCTGCAGTCCGCGCGCGCCGACGAGGACGCGATGAGCGGCATCGTGCGCCTCTCCGACGTGGCCGTGAACTACCACTCGCCCACCGGGCAGTTCTGGGTGCTGACGGCCGACGAAGCGCGCGTGCCGCAGGGCGGGCGCATGGTGGAGTTCGAGGGCGAGGTGCTGCTCGCGGGCACGCCGACGGGCCGCGCCGCGACCGCGGAGCTGCGCACCGCGCGCATGCTGCTCGACACGGAGGCCGAGCTGGCGCAGACCCGCAGCGAGGTCGAGCTCGCGTTCGGGCGGCACCGCATCACCGCGCAGGGCATGCGCGCCGACCTGAAGGCCGGCAGCCTGCGGCTGGAATCCGACGTCCATGGCCTGTTCACCCCCTAGCGCCGCACTCGCGCTCGCGCTCGCGCTCGCCGCATGCGCGGCCGGGGCGCAGGAGCGCGGCCAGCTGCCAATCAAGGTCGAGGCCCGCTCGTCGGACTTCGACTACCAGGCGAGCGTGCTGGTGTTCAACGAGATCACGATCTCGCAGGGCGACGTCCGCATCACCGCCCTGCGCGCGCGCGCGAGCGGGCTCGACTTCGAGGACAGCAGCTGGGAGTTCAGCGGCACCGTGCGCATCGCGATGACGGACTCGAACCTGGCGAGCGACTCGGCGCGCGTGCGCTTCTCGGGCGGCCGGATCCAGAGTGCCACCGTGACCGGCGCGCCGGCCTCGTTCGAGCAGAAGCGGAACGAGCAGGTGGCGCAGGGCCGCGCCAACCGCATCGACTACGACCTCGGGCGCGGCACGGTGGAACTGGCGGGCGACGCCTGGCTCACCGACGGGCGCAACGAGATCACCAGCTCGACGCTGGTCTACAGCACCGTCAACCAGCGCGTCATCTCGCGCGAGCCCGTGACCTTCACCATCCAGCCGCGCGAGCCGGCGCCCGAGCCGGCGCCGGCGGCGACTCCCGGGCCGGCCGAGCCGAAGCCGCCCGGATGAGCGTCCTCGTCGCGACAGGGCTCGAGAAGAGCTACAAGAAGCGCCAGGTCGTCAACTCGCTGTCGCTCACGATCTCGAGCGGCGAGGTCGTCGGCCTGCTCGGGCCGAATGGCGCCGGCAAGACCACCGCCTTCTACATGATCGTCGGGCTGGTGCCCTGCGACGGCGGGCGCATCGAGCTCGACGGCGAGGACATCACGCGGCTGCCGATGCACGCGCGCGCGCGCCGCGGCCTCGGCTACCTGCCGCAGGAAGCCTCGGTGTTCCGGCGCCTGTCGGTCGCCGACAACATCCTGGCGATCCTCGAGACGCGCGACGGGCTCGACGAATCGCAGCGCGAGGAGGCGCTCGAGCGGCTGCTCGAGGAGCTGCACGTCGGCCACCTGCGCGACCACCTCGGCATGAGCCTGTCGGGCGGCGAACGCCGGCGCGTCGAGATCGCGCGCGCGCTGGCGGCGGACCCGGCCTTCATCCTGCTCGACGAGCCGTTCGCGGGCGTCGACCCGCTCTCGGTGCACGACATCCAGCGCATCGCCCGGCACCTCGCGGAGCGCGGCATCGGCGTCCTGATCACCGATCATAACGTCCGGGAAACATTGGGGATTTGCGGCCGCGCCTACATCGTCAACCAGGGCGCGGTGCTGGCGTCCGGAACTGCCGACGAAATCCTTGCCAATCCCGAGGTGCGCAAGGTTTACTTGGGCCAGGACTTCCGGCTCTGACCGCGCGGCGCCCGCCGCCGGCCCGGTTGCCGGCCCGCGAGGCCCCACCCGCCGCATGATGAAACCCAGCCTGCAGTTACGGATCGGCCAGCAGCTGACGATGACGCCGCAGCTGCAGCAGGCCATCCGGCTGCTGCAGTTGCCGACCGCCGAGCTGCAGGCGCAGGTCCAGCAGGCACTCGAGAGCAACGTCCTGCTGGAGCTCGAGGAGGAATTCGAGCCGACCACCACGCTCGAGGCCCTGACGGGCGAGCGCCGCGAGGACGCCGCGGGCGGCGAGACGGCCGAGAACGAGGTGGTGGTCGAGATCGGCGAGGAATGGTCCGAGCCGACCGCGGCCGAATCCGAGGCGCCGTGGTCGCGCTCGGGCGACGGCGACGCCGAGCTCGCCGACGAATCCGGCCACACGCTGCAGGACCACCTCGGCTGGCAGCTCGAACTCGCCCACCTGCCGCCCGACAAGCTCGAGATCGGGCGCGCGATCGTGGATGCCGTCAATGACGACGGCTACCTGACCGAGACGGTGGAGGCGATCGCCGCCGCGGTGGCTCCCGGCGTCAGGACCGATGCCGCGGGCGTCGAGGCGGTGCTCGCGATCGTGCAGCAGTTCGACCCGGCGGGCGTCGGCGCACGCTCGGTCGCCGAGTGCATCGAGCTGCAGCTGGCGCAGCTCGATCCCGCGACGCCGGGCCTCGCCGCCGCGCGCGCGCTCGCGCACCACCACCTGGACCTGGTCGCCGGCCAGCAGTTCTCGCTGCTGCAGCGGCAGATGCACTGCAGCCACGACGAACTCGACGTCGCGCTCGCCTTGGTGCGCAGCTGTCACCCGCGGCCGGGCGCCGCCTTCCAGGCCGGACGCACCGAGTACGTCGTGCCCGACGTGTTCGTGCGGCGCACGCCGCAGGGATGGTCGGTCGAGCTCAACGCCAGCGCGCTGCCGCGGGTGCGGCTCAACGACTCGTACGCGAACATGATCACCCGCGCGCCGGACCACGCCGTGCTGCGCACGCAGCTGCAGGAGGCGCGCTGGCTGCTGCGCAGCCTCGAGATCAGGAACGACACGATGCTGCGCGTCGCGCGCTCGATCGTCGAGCGCCAGCACGCCTTCCTCGAGAACGGCGACGAGGCGATGCAGCCGATGATCCTCAAGGACGTCGCCGAGGCCGTGGCGATGCACGAGTCCACGATCTCGCGCGTGACGACCGGCAAGTACATGCACACGCCGCGCGGCGTGTACGAGTTCCGCTATTTCTTCTCCAGCCACGTGCCTGCCGAGGATGGAACGGGCGTATCGTCCACCGCGATCCGCGCGAAGATCCGCAAGCTGATCGCGCAGGAGCCGCCGGGCCGGCCGCTGTCCGACCACCAGATCGCCGGGATGCTGTCCGGCGACGGGATCCCGGTCGCGCGGCGCACGGTCGCCAAGTACCGCGAAGCGCTGGGGATACCGCCATCGAGCGAACGCAGGAGGAGCAGACCATGCAGCTGAAGCTGACCGGCCACCATGTCGACGTCACCCCGGCGCTGCGCGGCTATGTCGAGAAGAAGCTCGACCGCGTGGTGCGTCACTTCGACCACGTCATCGACGTGCACTGCGTGCTGACGGTCGAGAAGCTCGAGCACCGGGCCGAGGCGACGATCGGGGTCAGCGGCGCGGTGATC
>DATBMQ010000052.1:0-6791 GCA_036554765.1 Steroidobacteraceae bacterium
AGAAGTACAAGAAGAAGGGCCTGGCGATCGTCGGCGTGCCGTGCAACCAGTTCGGCAAGCAGGAGCCCGGCTCCGCTGAGGAGATCGCCGAATTCTGCACGACGAAATACGGCGTCAAGTTCGACATGCTGGCCAAGGTGGATGTCAACGGAGACGAAGCCGCCCCGCTCTATAAGTTTCTTACGTCCGAGAAGACCAACCCCAGGTACGCCGGCAAGATCACGTGGAACTTCGAGAAGTTCCTCATCGGCCGCGACGGCAGGCTGGTCCGGCGCTACGCGCCGACCGTCAAGCCGCGCGACAACGGCCTGGTGCAGGACATCGCGGACGCGCTCTGAGCCGCGCGCCCGCGGAACGGGCTATTTTTCCTTCTTCGACTTGCGCCGGATGTCGGCGCCGTGGGCGCGCTTGTAGCTCTGGATGTCCTTGAAGCGGCCCTTCTTGTCGCGCACCGCGTAGAGCTTCTTGCCCGAGCTGCTGCGATGCGTGGTCCTCTTCGCCTTTGCCATCGTGAACTCCTTTGCCTCAGGAAGACTTGCCCATGCTCTTCTTGATGAAGCCGATGATCGCGAGCAGCACCGCGCCGCCCACGCCACCACCGGCGACGCTCGACACGATCGAGCCGGCGTCCATGCCGCCGTCGCCCCCGCCCAGGCCGAGCATGCCCAGGAGCTGGCCGCCGATGCCGCCGCCGAGAATGCCGACGATCGAGTTGCCGACCGTGCCGAGGCTCAGGTTCTTGAGCGCGGCTCCCGCGACGTTGCCGCCGACCGCGCCGCTGACGAGCTGGATCAACAGGCTTGTGACGTCCATGGTTCCCCTCCCGGTTGTCCTGCCCCGGACGACGCCCGGGGCGCCGGGGCAACTTAGCACGATTTCCCGGCAGCGCGTCGGTCTAGAATCACGCGCATGGCAGCCGGGATGACGCGACGGCAGGTGCTGCTCTGGACGCTGGCCTTCGGCCTGCTCTGGAACGTGCTCGGCTGGCTCGGCAACAACCTGCTGCTCGGCGAGGCCTGGGACGCGGTCGCTGCGCAGTGGGCGCCGTCCTTTGCCCCGCCCTGGGGCGGCCTCGCGCGCGAGCTCATGACGTTCGCCTCCGATTTCATCTATGCCTTTGCCTTCGTCTGGCTGTTCGCCCGCATGCCGGACCGGACGGTGCGGTCGGCGATCGGGCTCGTGCTCCTCATCTGGCTGGCGGGCGCGGCGACGACCTACCTCGCGATCGTCAACTCCGGTTTCCTGCCGGCCTCGATCGCGGCACGGACCGGGATCCTCGCACTGGTCATCTTCGTGGCCACCGCGCCGCTGCTGCCTTGGGCGCTGCGGCGGGTGGAAAAACGCGCCGCCAGCCCGTAACATCCCGATCCGCTCGCCGCGGCCCGGGGCCGCATTCCGGAGACCGGTCCCATGCAATTGCACCTCACCGGCAGGACGCTGATCGCCGCCGCCGCGCTCGCCCTGATCTCGTCGCCGGCGTTCGCGGACGGCGATCCCGCGCGCGGCAGGAAGCTCGGCTACACCTGCATGGGCTGCCACGGGATCGAGCACTACAAGAACGCCTACCCGAAGTACTCGGTGCCGAAGCTGGGCGGCCAGAGCGCGGCCTATGTCGCCGCCGCGCTCGCGAATTACCAGGCCGGCGCGCGCTGGCACCCGACGATGACCGGACTCGCGAGTTCGCTGTCGGCGCAGGACCGCGCGGACCTCGGCGCGTACTTCGCGGGCTTCGCCACCGTGAAGCCGGCCGCGAAGCCGGTCGGCACGGCGCCCGCGGCGGCGGCCGCCTGCGCAGCCTGCCATGGCGCGGACGGCGTCGGCACGCTGCCGGAGAATCCCACGCTCGCCGGCCAGCACGCGGACTATCTCGCGCAGGCGCTGAACGACTACCGCACCGGCAAGCGCAAGAACCCGGTCATGGGCACGTTCGCGGCGCAGCTCACGAAGCAGGACATCGCCGCCATCGCGGCGTACTTTGCGCAGCAGCCCGGCCTCGCCACGCCGCAGCTGGACTGAGCGGGTGGCGGACATCACCATCACGCGCGAGCTGACGGCATCGAAGGGCCGCTACGTCGGGCGCATCGCGGGCGTGGAGGGCGAAGCGGAGCTCACGTTCTCGCGCGCCAACCCGCAGCTCGTGATCGCGGATCACACCGGCGCGCCGGACTCCATGCGTGGCATGGGCGCGGCCAAGGCCCTGGTCGAGCGGCTGATCGCGGACGCGCGCGCCGAGGGCTTCAAGATCGTGCCGTTGTGCCCCTTCGTGAAGGCGCAGTTCGACCGCAATCCCGGCTGGTCCGACCTCCGCGGCTGAACCCGGAAATGGAGGCAGGCACCGTTTTGGCGCCGCCAAAAAGGTGCCTGCCTCCTTTTACTTGAGCTTTTCCAGGAACAGCGCCACCGCCCACTGGTAGTAGTCGATGTTGTCGCGCTTGGCGAAGCCGTGGCCCTCGTTGAGCCCGAGCAGGTACCAGACCTCGCCGCCGTTCGCGCGGATCCTGGCGACCATCTGCTCCGATTCGGTCACCGGCACGCGCGGGTCGTTCTTGCCCTGGACGATCAGCATGGGCTTGTTGATCTTCCCGGCGTTGTTGAGCGGCGAGATGCGCTCGAAGTGCGCGCGCATCGCCGGGTCGCGCTCGTCGCCGTACTCGGGGCGGCGCAGGTCGCGCCGGTACTCGGCCGTGCTCTCCAGGAAGGTGATGAAGTTACTGATGCCGACGATGTCGATGCCGCCGCGCAGCCGGTCGTTGAAGTGCGTCATGGACGCCAGCACCATGTAGCCGCCGTACGACCCGCCGATCACCACCACGCGCTTCGAATCGAGGTCCGGCTGCGTCGCGATCCAGTCGAGCAGCGCGCCGATGTCGCGCACCGAGTCCTCGCGCTTCATGCCGTTGTCGAGCGCCACGTAGGTCTTGCCGTAGCCGGTGGAGCCGCGCACGTTCGGCGCGATCACCGCGTAGCCGAGCTCGCCCACCCATTGCTGCGTCGCGATGCTGAACACCGGCCGCGACTGCGATTCCGGCCCGCCGTGGATGTTGATCAGCACGGGATGCGGGCCGGGGCCGGCGGGCTTGTACACCCAGGCCGGGATCTCGCGCGGCTTGCGCCCATCCTTGTCGAAGGTCGGGAAGCGCACCAGGGAGGGCGCCGCGAAGCGTGCGGCGTCCAGCGGACCCAGTTCGCTGCGCGTCCAGCGCAGCAGCTCGCCGTCACCCGGCGAGTAGGTCCAGGCGTCGAACGGGGCTGCGGGCGTCTGCAGGCTGAACGCAAGGCGGTCGCCGCGCGGCTCGAACTCGATGTCGCCGATGACGCCGAACGGCAGCGACGGCGACGCCAGGTCGGTGCCGCTGCGCAGGTCGCGCAGCCGCAGGCGTCCCGCGCCGTCTTCGTTGACGACCCAGGCCAGGTAGCGGCCGTCACGCGAAATCGCCAGGTCTTCCACATCCCAGCGCGCGTCGGCGGTCAGCGCCGTGACCTTGCCGGTCGCGATATCGAAGTGGCGCAGCGTCTGGAACTCGCTGCCGAGGTCGGACGTGAAGTAGATGCCGCCGCCATCGTGGGCGAAGACGGCATTGAAGCGCGCCGCCCTGGTCGGCGACGGCTCGACTTCCGTCAGCTTGCGGCTCTCCAGGTCGTAGACGTATCCATAGCTCTCGTTGACGGAGACGAAGCGCCCGATCAGCAGCGACTTGCCGTCCGGCGACCAGGCCCCGACGTTCCATCCGGTCTCGGCGGCCTCGTACACGAGTTCCGGCGCGCGCCGGTCGAGCGGGTCGTCAACATAGATGTCGGCGATCGCGCCGGTGCGCGCGGTCCAGGTGAACGCGACCCTGGTGCCGTCCGGCGACCATACCGGGCCGCCCGCGCGGCCGCGGCCGTCGGTCAGGCGGACCGGCACCCCGGCCGCCGGCTCCAGGTATTCGAGCTGGTAGTTCTCGTTGCCGCCGACGTCGCGCAGGTAGGCGATGCCCTTGCGTGCGCCGGTCGGCGACCATGCACCGCCGCCGATCGGTTCGTCGAAGAACGTGACCTGCCGGCGCGCGCCCATCGGCTGCTCGACGAGATGCAGCTGTGCCGCGTTGCCGAAGCGCGTGGAGATCGTGAGGTACCCGTCTGCGGTCCAGCCGGCGAGCGTCGCCTGGCGCGTGTTCTGATAGCGGCGCATGCGCTCGATGAGCTCCGTGGGGATCTCGGGGATGCCCTCGATCGCGAGGTTGCCCCGGGTGATGCGTTCGACCTCCGCGGCGGCGGGCAGGGTCAGCAGGGCGGCGGCGAGCAGGGTCAGCAGGCGGGTCATCGGCGTCTCCGGTCCGGAAAAGGTGCCTGCCTCCATTTTGGCACTGCCGAAAAGGTGTCTGACACCTTTTCTGCCATCATTGGCGGATGCAGGGCCTCGCCGCCAAGCTCACCGACTTTGCCGCCGGGATCACGGCCATCGACGCCGATTACGTGCGGCCGCGGCTCGCGGCCTCGCACCTGGTGGTGGACGGCGGCCGGGCCGCGTTCGTGGACACCGGCACGACCCTGTCGCTGCCGAACCTGCTCGGGGCGCTGGAGGCGAAAGGCGTCGACCGTGCCGACGTGGACTGGGTGCTCACCACCCACGTGCATCTCGACCACGCCGGCGGTGCCGGCGCGCTCATGCAGGAGCTGCCCAACGCCCGTTGTGCCGTGCACCCGCGCGGCGCGCGCCACCTGGCCGAGCCGTCCAGGCTCATCGCCGGCTCGATCGCGGTCTACGGCGAGCAGCGTTACCGCGCGCTCTACGGCGAGATCGTGCCCATCCCCGAACAGCGCCTGTTCGTGCCCGAGGACGGCGTGCGCATCACGCTCGGCGCGCGGACGCTCGAGCTCATCCACACGCCCGGGCACGCGCTGCATCACTACTGCATCGTGGACCTCGACCACGACCTCATCTTTTCCGGCGACACCTTCGGCATCTCTTACCGCGACTTCGACGTCCACGGCCGCGAGTTCGTCATGCCGACCACGACGCCGGTGCACTTCGACCCGGACGCGCTCTGCGCCTCGGTGGACCGGCTCATGTCCTACGGGCCGCAGAAGATCTACCTGACGCACTACGCCGAGGTGCGCGACCTAGAGCGGCTCGCGCGCGAGATGAAGGACCGCGTGCGCGCGTTCGCGGACCTCGGCCGCCGGTTCCGCGCGGCGCCGGACCGCTCCGCGAAGCTGCGCAAGGGCATGTACGCCATGCTCGCACGCTGGCTCGACGAACACGGCTTCCCGGACGACGACGCGCAGCGGCACTGGCTGCTGGATGACGACGTCGAGCTCAACTGCCAGGGCCTCGAGGTCTGGCTGGACCGCGCATGAGGCCTGCCAGCCGATGATGCCGTTCAAGGCATTCCGCATCCACGAGCGTGACGGCAGGATCGCCGCCGGCTTCGAATCGCTGCGCCTCGGGGAACTCACGCCGGGCGAGGTCGTGATCCGCGTGCGTTACTCGAGCATCAACTACAAGGACGCGCTCGCCGCCACCGGCGCCGGCAGGATCCTGCGCAAGTACCCGCTGAACGGCGGCATCGACCTGGCGGGCGAGGTCGAGAGCTCCACGGATGCCCGCTATGAACCGGGGCAGGCGGTGCTGGTGACGGGCTGCGGACTGTCCGAGAACGTGGACGGCGGCTACTCCGAGTACGCGCGCGTCGCGGGCGATTCCGTGATCCGCCTGCCGCAGGGCATCGATCTCGCGCAGGCGATGGCGCTCGGCACCGCCGGCTTCACGGCGGCGCTCGCGATCCACCGCATGGAGCACAACGGCCAGGCGCCGTCGAAGGGGCCCATCGTGGTGACCGGCGCCTCGGGAGGGGTCGGCTCGATCGCCGTGGACCTGCTCGCGGGGCGCGGCTACGAAGTCGTCGCCGTGAGCGGCAAGCCGGAAGCGGACGAGTACCTGCAGGCGCTGGGCGCGGCGAAGATCCTGCGCCGCCAGGAGATCGACCTCGGCAAGCGCCCGATGGAAGCCGTGCGCTGGGCGGGCGCGATCGACAACGTGGGCGGCGAGCTCCTCACCTGGCTCACGCGCACCGTGGATTTCTGGGGCAACATCGCCTCCATCGGGCTCGCCGGCAGCCCGAAGCTGGAGACGACCGTGCTGCCCTTCATCCTGCGCGGCATCAACCTGCTCGGCATCAACTCCTCCGCGACGCCGCGCGACCTGCGCCTCGCGGTGTGGAAACGCCTCGCCTCGGACCTGCGCCCGCGGCATTTCGACCGGCTCGTCACGCGCACGATCGCATTCGACGACCTGCCGGGCGCGTTCGACGATTACCTGCAGGGCCGCGCGCTGGGCCGCACGATCGTGAAGATCGGCTGACATGGGCGGCGACGCGCTCAAGGCCCGCCTGCTGGCGGGCGCCCAGGAGATGGGCGTCGCGCTCGACGGCGCGCAGGCGGAGGCGATGCTGCGCCTGACCGCCGAGCTGCGCGAGTGGAACCGGCGCATCAACCTGACCGCGATCACGGGCCCGGCGGACATGGTGGACAAGCACCTGCTCGATTCGCTCTCGGTGCAGCCGCACCTGCACGGGCGGCGGGTCGCGGACATCGGCACCGGCGCGGGTTTTCCGGGCGTGCCGCTCGCGATCGTGAACCCGCGGCGCTCGTTCACGCTGATCGAGGCAACCGGCAAGAAGTGCCTGTTCGTGCGCCACGCGGTCGAATTGCTGGGCATCGACAACGTGGAGGTCATCCAGGCGCGTGCCGAGAGCTGGAAGCCGAAGGCGCTGTTCGACTGCGTGATCGCCCGCGCGCTCGGCAAGCTC
>DATBMQ010000085.1:0-5009 GCA_036554765.1 Steroidobacteraceae bacterium
GATCGAGAACACGCTGAACCGCTCGATCGGCCCCACCAGCCCCACCGAGTTCGACTCGGGCGGCTTCGACTACGACCAGATCGTGTTCAACTTCTCGGGCGTGCGTCAGGCGCAGGTCGGCGGCCTCGCGTCGCCGCTCAACATCGCCGTCGGGCTCGAGGCGCGGCGCGAGAGCTATTCGATCACCGCCGGCGAGCCGGATTCGTACCGCAACGGCGGCGTGCTGCTGCCGCTCGGCGGGACCGGCTGCACCGCGCCGACGCCGGCGCAGATTGCGGCGGGCGGCTGTGCCACGGCCTCCGGCGCGCAGGTCTTCCCGGGATTCCGGCCCGCCAACGAGGTCAATGAGAGCCGCACCGCCATCGGCGCGTACATCGACCTGGAAGCGAACCTCACCGAGCGCTTCCTCGGCTCGGTGGCCTTGCGGGCGGAGGATTACGACGACTTCGGCAGCAACGTGTCCGGCAAGCTCGCCGGCCGCTTCGACTTCACCGACAGCTTCGCGATCCGGGCGTCGATCCAGAACGGCTTCCGCGCCCCGTCGCTGCCGCAGCAGTACTTCGCGACCACCTCCACCAACTTCATCAATGGCGTGCCCTTCGACATCACCACTTTCCCGGTCAGCGACCCGGTCGCGATCGCGCTCGGCGCACAGCCGCTGGATGCCGAGGAGTCGCTGAACTACTCGCTCGGGTTCGTGATGCGCTTCGACCCGGTGACGATCACGATCGACGCCTACCGCATCGACATCGACGACCGCATCGTGCTGTCGGAAAATCTGACCGATCCGCAGGTCCGGACCTTCCTGACCAACCAGGGATTCGTCGGCGTCGGCGGCGGCCGCTTCTTCCTGAACGGCGTGGACACCGAGACCGAGGGACTCGACGTCGTGGTGAACTGGCCGTGGGAAGCGGGCGCCGCGGGCACCTTCGACTTCACGCTGGTGGCCAACTACAACTCGACCGACGTGACGCGGGTTCCGCCGCCGTCCGCGGCGCTGGCGCAGATCTACTCGCCGGCGACGCCGCCGCCGCTGTTCGGCCGCATCAACGTGCTGACCTTCGAGGAGGGCAACCCGCAGGACAAGTACGCCGCGATCGTCAACTGGAACCTGCGGCAGTTCGGCGCGACGCTGCGCGCGACCCGCTACGGCGAAGCGCTCGATCCGGGCACATCGGCAGCGCTCGACTTTACGCTGGACGCCAAGACGCTGCTCGACCTGGAGGCGCGTTTCGACGTGACCGAGCAGATCCGCATCGCGATCGGCGCCGAGAACCTGACCGACGAATACCCGGATGCCTTCCCGGTGGCGAGGAACACGACCGGCAACACGCCGTTCTCGAATTACTCGCCCTTCGGCAGGTCCGGCCGCTTCCTCTATGGCCGGCTGACCGTCGAGTTCTGATCCGGACGCCGCCGGTGCCGGGGCCTGGTCCCGGTGCCGGCGGCCCCTGCTCCCTGCATCGATGCCAGGCCCCTGCGCCTGGTCACCCTGCGCTGTAATGAACGGCGCGGACGGGAGACTATTGGAGACATGCGGGACAAGGACCGGGAGCTGGAAAGGGTGCTGTCCACCCACGCCGCGGCGCTGTCCCGGCTGGCCGCGAGCTACGAGTCGCGGCCCGCGCTGCGGGAGGAGCTGCTGCAGGACATTGCCTTCGCCCTGTGGCGCGCGCTGCCGTCATTCCGCCACGAGGCCTCGGAGAAGACGTTCGTGATGAGGATCGCCACCAACCGCGCCCTGTCCCACATCGCCGCCCGAAAAGGTGTCAGGCACCTTTTTGGCGATGCAGAAAAGGAGGCAGGCACCTTTTTGCAGGCAGTCGATCCGGGGCCGAGGCCGGAGGAGGAGGTGGCGAACATGCAGGGCGCGGCGCGACTGCAGGCCGCGGTGCGCGGGCTGCCGCTCGCGCAACGCCAGGTGATGGTGCTCGCTCTCGAAGGGCTGGACCACGACGAGATCGCCGGCGTGCTCGGCATTTCCGAAGGCAACGTCGCGGTGCGGCTGCATCGCGGCAAGACGCTGCTGAAGGCGGCGCTGGGAGAGTCGTCATGACCGACCAGGAACTCGAACGCTGGACCGCCGCCTGGCGCGCCGGGTCGCCGGCCACGACCGACCTTGCCGTCAAGGCGCGGCGCGAGCGCGCGTGGCTGTTCGCCTGGATCGCGAGCGACTGGATCGTCGGCCTCGCGCTGCTCGGCATCGCCGCCTGGCTGTGGATCGCGGATGGGACCACCGTCATGCGCTTCGCCGCAGCAGGCATCGTGGTATTGACCGTGGCGGCACTCGCCTTCACGACCTGGAACTGGCGCGGCAGCCTGGCCGACGCGCATGCCTCGGCCGCCGAGTTCCTGGCGCTGGCGGAGCGCCGCAGCCGCGCACGTCTGCGCTACGTACGCTTCGGCTGGTGGGTGTTGGCCGCGGACCTGGTCATCATCGCCGGCGCCCATTGGCTGATGGTCGTGGACGAGGGCCCGGAGCGCCTGCCGGCGATGATCGGCATGACCGTCGTCGCGATCGCGGCCGCGGCGGCCGTGCTGGCCTGGTGGGGCCGGCGCGAGCGCCGCCGCGCGCAGCGCCTCGCCGCCATGCGCCAGGCGCTTGTCGCCGGCGCGGAGAATCCCGAATGAACGACCGTTCGCACACCCGGCTCGAGCTGATCGCCGCCTTCCTGCTGGGCGGGCTGCTGTGCCCGGACTTCGCGCAGGCGGCCGCACTCGCGCTCGAGCCCTGCCGCGTCGCCGACCCGGACGGCCTCGTCTCCGTCGAGGCGCGCTGCGGGAAGCTCGCCGTCGCGGAAGATCCCGCGGATCCGCAGGGCGTGAAGATCGATCTCGCCGTGGCCGTGGTCCCCGCCGTCGCCACCCGCGCGCAGCCCGATCCGCTGTTCCTGATCGCCGGCGGCCCGGGCCAGGGCGCCATCCAGGGCTACGCGCCCATCCTCGGCGCCTTCGCCGGCATCCGCCGCGAGCGCGACCTCGTGCTGGTGGACCAGCGCGGCACCGGCGGCTCGAACCGGCTCGACTGCCCGATGGACGACGTCGCGCTCTCGACCGGCGAGCTGTCGCCCGCCGAGATGCGCGAACTGGCGCGCGAGTGCCTCGGGCAGCTCGAGGCCCGCCCGCAGTTCTACACGACCAGCATCGCGGTGCAGGACCTCGACGCGGTGCGCGCCGCGCTCGGCTACTCTCGCATCAACCTGTTCGGCGGCTCCTACGGCACGCGCGTCGCCCAGCACTATGCGCGCCGCTTCCCGGAACGCACCCGCGCGATCGTGCTCGACTCCGTCGTGCCGCCGGAACTCGCGCTGGTGCCGCGCATCGCGATCGAGTCCCAGGCCGCGCTCGACGGCTTGTTCGCGCGCTGCCAGGCCGATCCCGCCTGCAACGAGCGCTTCCCGGACCTCGCCGGGCAGTTCCGGCTGCTCGATGAGCGGCTGCGCCGCGCCCCGGCGAGCATCCCGTTCGCCGATCCGGTGGACGGCACCACCACCGAGCTCGAGGTCACCCGCGCGCACCTCGTGACCATGGCGCGCATGCTCACCTATTCCGCGCGCGCCGCCTCGCTGCTTCCGCTGGTCGTGCACGAGGCCGCGACGCGCGGCAACTACGCGCCGCTGGCCGCGCAGGCCGAGATGATCGGCGAGGACCTCGGCGAGATGATCGCGATGGGCATGCACCATTCCGTCGTCTGCGCCGAGGACGCGCCCCGCTTCGAGGGCGCGGTGGACCGCGCCGAGCTCGCGCGCACCTACATCGGCACGCAGATGCTGGACGGCATGGAGGCGATCTGCGAAATCTGGCCGCGCGGCGCCGTGGACCAGGATTTCCACGAGCCGCTGCGGTCGCAGGTGCCGGCGCTGCTGATCTCGGGCGAGTTCGATCCGGCCACGCCCGCGGCCTACGGCGCGGCCGCGGCGGCGGGATTCGGAAACGCGCGGCACCTCGTCGTGCCCGGCCAGGGCCACGGCCAGATGCGCCTGCCTTGCGTGCAGCGGCTGCTGCGCCAGTTCATCGACAGCGGCAGCCCCGCGCGCCTCGACGCGGCCTGCGTGGACGAGATCCGGCCCGCGCCATTCTTCCTCTCCTTCAGCGGGCCGTCGCCATGATCCGCGTCGAGAGCCTCACGCGCTCCTTCGGCGCGGTCCGCGCGATCGACGGCGTCGGCTTCGAGGCGCAGGACGGCCGCATCACCGGGCTGCTCGGCCCGAATGGCGCCGGCAAGTCCACCACGTTGCGCATCCTTTACACCGTGCTGCGCCCCGACGCGGGCCGCGCCCGGGTCGACGGCATCGACGTCGCCGCGGACCCGCTCGCGACGCGGCGCGCGATCGGCGTGCTGCCGCACGCGGCCGGCATCTATCCGCAGCTCACCGGGCGCGAGAACATCGCCTACTTCGGCGAGCTGCACGGGCTGTCAGGCGAGCGGCTCGCGCGCCGCGTCGAAGAGCTGGTCGTCGAACTCGGCATGGAGGGCTATGCGGGACGCCGCGCGAAAGGCTACTCCCAGGGTGAGCGGGTCAAGGTCGCCCTCGCCCGCGCGCTGGTGCACGCGCCCAGGAACCTGCTGCTCGACGAGCCCACCAACGGGCTCGACGTCATGGCGACGCGGGCGCTGCGCGCCCTGATCCTCAAGCTCAAGGCCGCGGGCCACTGCGTGCTCTTCTCCAGCCACGTCATGCAGGAGGTCGCCGCACTCTGCGACGACATCGTGATCATCGACCACGGCCGCGTGGTGGCGGCCGGCACGCCGCAGGCGCTGCTGGCGCAGTTCGGCGCCGCATCGCTGGAGGATGCCTTCGTCGCCGCGATCGGCGACGCCAGGGGGCTCGAATGAACGCCGTGATGCGGATCGTGATGCTGAAGGAGCTGCGCGAGAGCCTGCGCGACCGCCGCACGCTGCTGACCAGCCTGGTGCTCGGGCCGGTGCTCGCGCCGCTGTTCTTCATCCTGGTGCTCAAGCTGGCGCTCGCGCGCCAGGTCGCGGTGCAGGACGAGGCCGTGCCGGT
>DATBMQ010000095.1:0-3610 GCA_036554765.1 Steroidobacteraceae bacterium
ACCTTCGCCAGCTCCGCCACGAACCCGGCCATGTCGCGCGGGTTGGTGATCAGCAGGTTCTGGCCGCCGGTCCTGGTGAACACCAGCAGGTTCGAGGTCAGCGCGAAGATGTGGTAGAGCGGCAGCGCGGTGATCACGACCGCGTCCTCGATGTCCTTCAGCTCCGGCATGAACGCGACCACCTGCACCGTGTTCGCCACCAGGTTGCGGTGCGTGAGGACCGCGCCCTTGGAGACGCCGGTCGTGCCGCCGGTGTACTGCAGGAAGGCGATGTCCTCGCCGCCGACGTCCACCGCAGCGAGCGCCAGGGACGCGCCCCGCGACAGCACCTCGCCGAACTTCACGCTGCCCGGCAGCGAGTACGCCGGCACCATCTTCCTGACGCGGCGGATGACGAAGTTCGTGAGGGCGCCTTTCGGGAAGCCGAGCAGGTCGCCGATGCCGGTGACGATCACGCGCTTCACCGGCGTCTTCGCGAGCACCTGCTGCAGGGTCGCCGCCGCGTTCTCGAAGATCACGATCGTGGTGGCGCCCGAGTCGTTCAGCTGGTGCTCGAGCTCGCGCGCGGTGTAGAGCGGGTTGACGTTGACGATCGTCAGGCCGGCGCGCAGCGCGCCGATGATGGCGATCGGGTACTGCAGGATGTTCGGCATCATGAGGGCGATGCGGTCGCCCTTCCTCATGCCGGCTTCCTGCTGCAGCCAGGCGCCGAAGCGGCGCGACAGCTCGTCGACCTCGGCGTAGCGCAGCGTGCGGCCCATGTTGGTGAACGCCGGCCGCGCGCCGTACTCGCGGAAGCTGTCCTCGAACATCTGCTTCAGCGAGCGGATCGCGTCCGGGTCGATCTCGGCAGGCACGCCGGGCGGGTAGTGCTTCAGCCAGAATTTCCCGGCACCCGTGTTCACGTCATTCATTGTTGCGCCGCAAAATGAAGCCGGGCCCCCGCGGCCGGCCGTCGTTCGAATTTGACGCGGGTTCGGCTAGCGGCGCAAGAGCGGATGCAGCTGCGGCCAGATTTTCTCCAGCAGCAGCGGTTGCGCCTGCGCGGTCGGGTGCACGCCGTCCGGCAGGAACAGCGCGAGATCGACCGCGAAGTCCTCGTCGAGCAGCGCCGCGCTGCCGACCCGGTAGCGCTTCACGAGGTCCGCATAGATGCCCTCGAATGAGGTGGCGTAACGCGGTCCGTAGTTGGCCGGGATGCGCGCCATGACCAGCAGCACCTGCGCGCCGCCGGCGCGGGCCTTGGTGATCATCAGCTCGAGGTTCGCCTGCACGCGCGTCACCGGCAGGCCGCGCAGGCCGTCGTTGCTGCCGAGTTCGAGCACGACGATCGCCGGCTTGTGCGTCGCCAGCGCGCGGTCCAGGCGCTGGACGCCGCCGTCGGTGGTCTCGCCGCTGACGCTGGCGTTGACCACGCGGTATCCGTAACCTTGTTTCTTCAAGCGCTGCTGCAGCAGCGCCACCCAGCCCTGCCCGGGGGCGAGCCCGTAGCCGGCCGAGAGCGAGTCGCCCACCACCAGGATGACCGGCGGCTGGGCGGACTGCGCCGGGGCGGCGGCGAGCAGCAGGAACAGGACAGCCAGGATGATGCGCATGGACAGAAAGACCGTTCTCGAAGCCAGAAGTTTGCGCAAGCAGGTTACCAGCCCGGAGGGAATGCTGACCATCCTGGACGACGTCAGCCTGCAGGTCGCGGCCGGGGAGACCGTGGCCGTGGTGGGGGCGTCCGGGGCCGGCAAGTCCACGCTGCTGGCGCTGCTGGCCGGGCTCGACGAGCCGTCCGCGGGCGCGGTCTGGCTCTCGGGCACGGAGCTCTCGGCGCTGGACGAGGACGGCCGCGCGGAGGCCCGCGCCAGGCACGTCGGCTTCGTATTCCAGTCGTTCCACCTGGTGCCGTCCCTGACCGCGCTCGAGAACGTCATGCTGCCGCTCGAGCTGGCGGGGCGTCGCGACGCGCGCGCCGCCGCGCGCGAGGCGCTGGCGCAGGTGGGCCTCGCGGGGCGCCTCGGCCACTACCCGCGCCAGCTCTCCGGCGGCGAGCAGCAGCGCGTCGCGATCGCGCGCGCCTTCGTCACCCGGCCCGCGGTGCTGTTCGCCGACGAGCCGACCGGCAACCTCGACACCGCCACCGGCGCGCGCGTGATGCAGCTGCTGTTCGAGATGAACAAGGCGACCGGCACCACGCTGGTGCTGGTGACCCATGACCGCACGATCGCGGAGCGCTGCGACCGCGTCATCGAGATGGACGCGGGACGCCTGGTCCACTGATGCGGGCGCTGCGCTTCGCACTGCTGGCGCTGTTGCGCGACTGGCGCTCGGGCGAGCTCGCCGTGCTGCTGGCGGCACTGCTGGTCGCGGTCACCGCGCTCACCGGCGTCGGCTTCTTTACCGACCGCATCTCGCAGGCGGTCGCGCAGCGCGCCGCCGAGGTGCTGGCCGCGGACCTGCGGCTGCGCTCGCTGCAACCGGTGGGGCCGGAGTACGAGCGGCTCGCCGCGGAGCGCGACATCGCCAGCGCGCGCACCGTCTTCTTCCCGAGCGTGGTGTTCTACGGCGAGGATTCGGCGCTGGCCGCGATCCGCGCCGTGGGGCCCGGCTACCCGCTGCGCGGCAAGCTCAAGATCTCGGACGCGGCCTTCGCAAGCGCGCGCGAGACCGACGAGCTGCCCGGGCGCGGCGAGGTCTGGCTCGACCCGCGCCTGCTCGCGCGCCTCGGCGCCTCGATCGGCGGCACGGTGAACGTCGGGGCCGCGACCTTCACCATCTCGCGCGTGCTCGACTACCGGCCCGACCAGGGTGCGAACTTCGTGGACCTCGCGCCCTCGCTGCTGCTGCCGCTCGCGGACCTCGACTCGACCGAACTGCTGGGTCCCGGCAGCCGCGCGACGTACTCGGTGCTGTTCGCCGGCACGCCCGCGGCGATCGCGGATTTCAAGACGGAGCTCGCCGAGCGCAAGCAGGCCAGCGAGCGGCTGGTGGACATCGCGGAGGAGAGCCCGCAGGTGGAGGCCTCCAGCGAGCGCGCCGGGCGCTTCCTGAACCTCTCCGCCATGATCACGGTGCTGCTGGCGGCGGTCGCGGTCGCGATGGCCGCGCGCCGCTACACCCAGCGCCACCTCGACAACGTCGCGCTGATGAAGTGCATGGGCGCGCCGCAGCGGCTCGTGCTGCAGGTGACGATCATCGAGCTGGGACTGCTCGCCGTCATCGCGGCGATCGTGGGCGCCGCGCTCGGTTACGTCGCGCAGGAGATCCTGGCCTGGCTGCTGGGCGACCTGGTGCGCGCGGACCTGCCGCCGCCGACCGCGGCGCCCGCCATCATGGGCGCGGTCACGGCGCTCGCGATCCTGGTGGGCTTCGCGCTGCCGCCGATGCTGCAGCTCAAGCGCGTGCCGCCGGCGCGCGTGCTGCGGCGCAACCTCGAGCCGCCGAAGCTGCGCTACACCGTCTCCTACGGACTTGCGGTCGCGGCGCTGCTCGCGGTGCTGTTCTGGCTGGTGCGGGATACCCGGCTCGTGGGTTTCGTGGCGGTGGGCATCGCAGCCACGCTCGCCATCCTCTATCTCGCCGGCTACCTGCTGGTGAAGCTGGCGGGCCGGCTGCGCGGCGC
>DATBMQ010000128.1:0-3733 GCA_036554765.1 Steroidobacteraceae bacterium
TCGAAGTCCGCCACCGTCATCGGCAGCGGGTTGCCGCCGGTGGACGGATCCGCCAGCGCCTGCGGCGCGAATTCCGCGGCATGCTTTTCCTGCACGCCCAGCGCCGCCAGCGTCTTCGGGATGCCGATCGTCTCGCGCAGCGAGAGGATCCAGTCGTACACGGCGGCGTAACCCTTCCCTTCCAGGCCGAGCCAGGCGGCGAGCCGTTCCATCTTCGGCTCGATCGCACGGCGGTTCCAGGCAAGCACGAAGGGCATCACCACCGCGTTGGTAAGGCCGTGGTGCGTGTCGAGGTTGGCGCCGCAGGGGTGGCTCAGGCTGTGCATTGCGCCCAGGCCCTTCTGGAACGCGGTCGCGCCCATGGACGAGGCGATCAGCATGTGCGAGCGCGCCTCGAGGTCGCGCCCGTCGGCGACTGCCTTCGGCAGGAAGTCGTGGATCAGCCGCATGCCCTCGACCGCGACGCCCTCGGCCATCGGGTGGTAGCCCGGCGCGCAGTAGGCCTCGAGGCAGTGCGAGAGCGCGTCCATGCCGGTGGCGGCCGTCACCTTCGGCGGCAGGCCGAGCGTCAGCTCGGGGTCGGCGATGACGACGCCCGGCATCATCTTCGGATGGAAGATGATCTTCTTGGTGTGGTCGCGCAGGTCGGTGATCACCGAGGCGCGGCCGACTTCGGAGCCCGTGCCCGCGGTGGTCGGGATGGCGACGACCGGCGCCATGCCGGCCTCGTCCACGCGCGTGTACCAGTCCTCGCGATCCTCGAAATCCCAGATCGGGCGCTTCTGCCCCGCCATCAGCGCGATCGCCTTGGCGGCGTCCAGCCCGCTGCCGCCGCCCATCGCGATCACGCCGTCATGCCCGCCCTCGCGGAACGCGCGCACGCCGTCGGCCACGTTCTGCTCGATGGGGTTCGGGCGCACGTCCGAGAACACCGCCGCCGTCATCCCGGCCTCGCGGCAGTACGCGAGCGCGTTCGCGACCATCGGCAGCGCGGCGAGTCCCGGGTCGGTCACCAGCAGCGGCCGCTGCATGCCGAGCGAGGCGCAGGCTTGCGGCAGCTTCTTCAGGTTGCCGGCGCCGAACAGGATCCGGGTGGGGTAGTTCCAGTTGCCCCGCAGCGCTGTCATGTCAGGTCTCCAGGCGAAGGTGGAAGGACTTCGGGCGCGTCAGGTGCTCGTAGCCGACGCGCGAGAGCGTGCAGCCGCGCCCGGAGTCCTTGACGCCGACCCAGGCCAGCGCCGGGTCGAGGTAGTCGCAGCGGTTCATGAAGAAGGTGCCGGTCTCGATGCGGCTGCCGATCGCGAGCGCGGCCTCCGGGTCCTTCGTCCACACCGCCGCGGTCAGGCCGAAGGCGCTGTCGTTCATGAGGCGCACGGCCTCGTCGTCGCCGGCGACCGCCATGATGCCGGCGACCGGGCCGAAGATCTCCTCGCGCATCGCCGGCATCGAATGGTCCACGTCCAGCAGGATCTGCGGCGCGAGGTAGGGCGTGCCCGCGCGGCTCGCCGGGAACTCGCGTTCGGTGAGCACGGGCCTGGCGCCGGCCGCGATGCTCGCGTCCACCTGCGCGCGGACGTGGTCGGCGGCCGCGGTGCGCACCACCGGCCCGAGCGTGGTCGCGGGATCGGTCGGGTTGCCGAGCAGGTACTGGCGGGTCAGCGCGACCGCGCCCGCGACGAAGTCGTCGTACCGCCTGCGGTGCACGTAGATGCGCTGGATGCCGCAGCAGGATTGCCCGCTGTTGAAGAACGCGCCGTCCACCAGGTTCTCGACCGCATGCGCGAGGTCGGCGTCCTCGCGCACGTAGGCCGGGTCGCAGCCGCCAAGCTCGAGCCCGGCGCCGATGAAGCGCGCGGCCGCGGCCTGCTGCACCGCATGACCGCCGTCCACCGAGCCGGTGAAGGCGACGAAGTCCACCTGCGGATCGCCGATCAGGCGCGTGGTCTGCGCATGCGACAGGTGCAGCGCGCGGAACAGGCCCTCGGGCAGGCCGGCCTCGCGCAGGCAGGTTTCGAAGCGCTCGGCGCAGAGCGGCGTCTGCGCGGAATGCTTGAGCAGCACCGCATTGCCGGCCAGCAGCGCAGGCACCACGCTGTTCACCGCGATCAGGTAGGGGTAGTTCCAGGCCGCCACCGTGAACACGACGCCCAGCGGCTCGCGCCGCACGAAGCGGCGGAAACCGGCTTTCGGGCCCGGGTCGACGTCGGCGAGCGACTCCGCGGCGATCGCGATCATGTGCCGCGCGCGCTCCAGCGTGCCGCGCACCTCGCTCGGCGAATAGCGGATCGGCCGGCCCATCTGCCAGGTCAGCTCGAGCGCGATGCCGGGGCCGGCGGCCTCGAAGCGGTCGCAGAAGGCGGACAGGATGCGGGCGCGGTCCGCGACCGGCGTGCTGCGCCAGGCGGCCTGCGCCCGGCGCGCCGCGGCCAGCGCGGCCTGGACCGCGGCATCGGGCGCGAGCTCGCGCTCGCAGTACACCGAGCCGTCCACGGGACTGATCGTCTTCTGCGTCATCAGATGATCTCGAAGTAGCGCGCCAGTTCCCAGTCGGTGATGTGGCGGCGGAATTCGCGCTCTTCCCACTCGCGGGTCGCGGCGAAATGCTCGACGAACGCGTCGCCGAACCAGTCGCGCGCCATCTTCGACGACTTCAGGCGCTGGGCCGAATCCCACAGCGTCCGCGGCAGCGCCAGGCGCTCCGGCAGCTGCTTGGCATAGGCGTTGCCCTCGACCATGGGCTCGGGTTCGACGCGGTTCTCGATGCCCCAGTAGCCGGAGGCGAGCGCGGCCGAGAGGATGATGTAGGGATTCGCGTCCGCCGCGGCGATGCGGTACTCCACGCGCTGCGATTTCGGCGATCCCTCGATCACGCGCAGCGCGGTGGTGCGGTTGTCGCAACTCCAGGCGGAATCCGTCGGCGCCCAGAACCCGGGGATCAGGCGCCGGTAGGAATTCACGGTCGGCGCGATCATGGCCAGCAGCTCCGGCATCAGCTGCTGCTGCCCGCCGACGAACCAGCGCTGCCGGTCGCTCATCGAATGGGGCTTCGAGGGATCGTGGAACACGGGCTTGCCGCTGCCATCCTTGAGCGACAGGTGGATGTGACCGCTCTGGCCCGGCCAGTCGCCGGACCACTTCGCCATGAACGTCGCCATGAGCCCGCGCCGCTGGGCGATCACCTTGGCGAAGGTCTTGAAGAGCGCCGCCTTGTCGGCGGCCGCCAGGCCCTTGTCCACGGCGATCGCGGCCTCGATGACGCCGGGTCCCGTCTCTTCGTGCAGGCCCTCGATGGGCAGGTCCATGCGCTCGCTGCTGTCCAGCAGGTCGCGGTAAAAATCGCTCCAGACGCTGTTGCGGATCACCGAGTAGCCGAAGTAATCCGGCGCGATCGGGCGCAGGTCGCGATAGCCCTTGTCGCGCACCGAATCGGGCGTCTCGGCGAACACGAAGAACTCGTACTCGAAACCCGCGTACGGCGACAGCCCGAGCTTCTTCTCGCCGCGCTCCAGCACGCGGCGCAGCAGGCCGCGCGGACAGATGGCCTCGGCCTTGCCCGTGAACTCGCCGAGGAAGAACAGCACGGGCTCCTCCCAGGGCAGCGGCCGGCAGGATTCGGGCAGCACGCGGACATTCGCGTCCGGGTAGCCGGTGTGCCAGCCCGTGAATTTCGCGTTGTCGTAGAGCTGGTCCTTGCTGTCCCAGCCGAGCACGACGTCGCAGAAGCCGAAGCCGC
>DATBMQ010000162.1:0-4763 GCA_036554765.1 Steroidobacteraceae bacterium
GCGCCGCAGCCGGGCGACCGCTTCCCCTGGCTGCACCTGCGGTTCCGGGCGGGCGGCCCGCGCGAAGACCTGTTTGAGTGCCTCGACGACACCCGTTTCAACCTGCTCGTGTTCGGGCAGCGCGCCAGGCTGGCGGAGCTCGATGTGCCCGCGGAGCTGCTCGCCGTGCACGAGATCCCAAACGGCGCCGACAACGCCTCCGAGCTCGCCCGCGTGGGCATCGAAGGTCCGGCATTCTATCTGCTGCGTCCCGACGGTCACGTGGGCCTGGCAGGAACGCGCCTCAATGCCTCTGCCCTGATGCGCTGGTTCGAGTCCGCGCACGTGAATACCGGAGATTCGATTCCCTGGAGCATGGTGTCATGAAGCAGCTGTTCATCGGATTCATATGGTTCGGCCTGCTGGCGACGGGGCAGGCGCTCGCCGCCCCGCAGCCCGAATCGCTCTCGCAGGTTTTCAAGCGTGTCGGCCCCGCCGTCGTCGTGATCCACACCAGCGGCCGCACGGTCGGGCGCGAGACCGGCGGCAAGGTCGTCAGCATCACTGGCTCCGGCTCGGGTGTGCTCGTGAGCGGCGACGGCAAGGTGGTGACGGCCGCGCACGTCGTGCACGCCGCCGACGCGGTGGGCGTCGAGTTCCCGGGCGGCCTGATCGTGCGCGCGCGTGTGATCGCCTCCGATCCCGCCGCGGACGTGGCGCTGCTCCAGCTCGAGAGCGTGCCCCCGGGCGCGGTCACCGCGAAACTCGGCGACTCCGATAAAGCCGAGGTTGGCGACCAGGTCTTCGTGGTCGGTGCGCCGCTCGGGATGTCGCACACCCTGACCGTCGGCCACGTGAGCGCGCGGCGCGAAGTGAATGCCACCTTTGGCGGCATGGACAGGACTGAATTGTTCCAGACCGACGCGGCCATCAATCCCGGCAACTCGGGCGGGCCCATGTTCAACATGGACGGCCAGATCATCGGTATCGTGAGCCGCATCATCTCCCGCTCCGGCGGCTCCGAGGGCATCGGCCTGGTGGTGACTTCCAACATAGTGCAGAAGCTCCTGTTCGAGGAGCCGACCGTGTGGAGCGGCCTCGAGGGTTACCTGCTGACGCCGGAGGTGGCCTCCGCGCTCAACGTGCCCGGCGGCCCCGCGTTGCTCGTGCAGCGCGTGGCGGAAGGCTCGCCGGCCGAGCGCCTGGGACTGCGCGGCGGAGCGCTGCCGGTGACCGTCGGCCAGGAGAACTTCGTGCTGGGCGGCGACATCGTGCTCTCGGTCGAGGGCATCCGCATCGGATCGCCCTCGGCTTACGAGCTCATCCGGCGCCGTCTGATCGAGATCCAGGCGGCGCGTGGGAATGTGAGGGTCACGGTGTTGCGGGACGGGAAGGCAGTCGAGATCAGCGCGAATCCGGGGCGGTGACCGCCCGCTCGATCGCCGCGATGTCGATCTTCTTCATCGTCATCATGGCCTCGAATGCGCGCTTCGCGGCGGCCTGGTTGCGGCTGTTCACTGCCTCGAGCAGCGCGCGCGGCGTGATCTGCCACGAGAATCCCCAGCGATCCTTGCACCAGCCGCACATGCTCTCCGCGCCTCCATTGCGCGTGATGGCGTCCCAGTAGCGGTCGGTCTCCGCTTGGTCGTCGGTCAGGACCATGAAGCTGACGGCCTCGTTGGGCTTGAAGTTGGGGCCGCCGTTGAGGGCCACGAATGAGCGGCCGAGGACGGTGAATTCGACCGTCAGTTCCTCGCCCTGCCTGCCGCCGGGAAAATCGGAGGCCGCGCCATGCGCGGGGCCGACGCGGCTGTCGGGGAAGGTCGCCGCATAGAATTCCGCGGCCTTGCGGGCTTCGCCCTTGTCGAACCAGAGGCAGGTGATCAGCTTTTCCTTGGGCATGGAGTTCTCGGCATGCGGCGGTAGTGGAGCAGGCGAATACTACCTGACCTCGACGTCCTCACCGCTTTCAACCGCCCGGCAGGTCTCCGCCATCTGCTCGCGCAGTATTTCCGCCAGCCGCCGCGCGCCGGGACCCGCGGCTTCGCGGTCGGCAAACACGAGATAGAGCGTCGCCTCGCGTACGCCGCCTTCCACCAGCGGCAGCGGCTTGAGCCGGCCGTGGTCGAGTTCCTCGCGGATCGACTCCTCCGGATACCAGGCGTAGCCGAGGCCCATGCAGGCCGCGCGGATCGAAGTCGCCTTGTGCGAGACGGTCCAGCGCAGCTCGTTGATCCACGCACCGCCCGGACGCGTGCGCGTCACACCTGAGTCGCGGATCACGAGGTGCCGGTGCTGGCGCAGGTCGTCAAGCGTGAGCGGCCGCCCGAGCTGGTGCAGCGCATGATCCGGATGCGCCGCGCATACGAAGCGCAGCTGCATCAGCGGATCGCCGAGGAAACCGGCCGGCACGTGCGAGCCGATGACGAAGTCCGCGCGGCCTTCCAGCAGCGCCTCGTCGGTCCCGCCGAGCACCGCCTCGGTCAGTTCGATCCGCGTTTCCGGGCGCTGTTGCGCGAACTTTTCGAAGCAGCGGAGCAAGAGCCAGGTCGGGAACACGACGTCCACCGCGAGCCGGATCTCGGGCTCCCAGCCCCTGGCGAGGTCCGCGGCCGCGCGCTCCAGCCTGGCGGCTTCCTCCACGAGCGCCTTGCCGCGGCGGTACAGCACCTGCCCTGCGGCGGTCAGCACCGCCTTGCGGCCCTGGATCTCGAATGCCTTGACCCCCGAGAGCTGCTCCAGCTTCTGGACCGCGTAGGTGATGGTGGACTGGCTCTTGCTGATCCGCTCGGCGGCCTGCGCGTAACCACCTGATTCCACGACGGAAACCAGCGCAGCCCATTGGTCCAGGGTGATCCTGGGTCTGGCCATAAGATCCAGTAATTAGATGAATAAGGTCAGAAATGTGAACTTTTTTATCTATTGAATCAATACCAACATGTGCCTCGTCCAGACCAAGGAGAGACCCATGACATCGTTGAGTCCCGCAACCAACCTCGCCGGCCGCACCCTGATCGCGGCCATCTTCCTGATCTCGGGGATCGGCAAGATCGCCGGCTACTCGGGCACCGTGGCCTACATGGAGTCCATGGGCGTGCCGGGCGCGCTCCTGCTGCCCACCATCGTGCTCGAGATCGGCGGCGCGCTCGCCATCATCGCCGGCTGGCGAACCAGGCTGACGGCCGTGACCCTCGGCGCGTTCACGCTCCTCGCCGGGATCCTGTTCCACGGCAACTTCGCCGACCCGATGCAGCAGATCATGTTCCTCAAGAACGTCGCGATCGCGGGCGGCTTCCTGTTCCTGGCGGCGAACGGCGCGGGCGCCTGGAGCCTGGATGCGCGCCGGGCGCGCGCCTGAAGTCTTAGACTGGATCACCCGGAGGTCATCATGTCCGTCCGCACCCTGCAGAGAGTCATCCCGTCCGTGCTGTCGTCCGACGGCGCCGGCGTGAAACTGCGCCGCAGCCTGGGCGCCAGCCAGGCACTGCGCCACGACCCGTTCCTGATGCTCGACGAGTTCGGCACCGACAACCCCGACGACTACATCGGCGGGTTTCCGCCGCACCCGCATCGCGGCTTCGAGACCGTCACCTACATGCTCGACGGCCACATGCAGCACAAGGACCACATGGGCAACACCGGCGACCTCGGTCCCGGCAACGTGCAGTGGATGACCGCCGGGCGCGGCGTGATCCATTCGGAGATGCCGCGCCAGACCGAAGGCCGCATGCGCGGCTTCCAGTTGTGGATCAACCTGCCGGCGAAGGAAAAGATGAAGCCGGCGGCGTACCGCGACATCGCGGCGGCGGAGATCCCGACCGCGGCGCTCGCGAATGGCGGCACGGCGAAGGTCATCGCGGGAACGCTGGAGCAGGGCGCACAGCGGACGCGCGGTCCGATCCAGGGGCTCTCGACGGAGCCGCTGTACTTCGACCTGCATCTGCCGCCGCTGGTCGAGTTCGAAGCGCCGGTGCCGGCCGGGCACAACGCGTTCCTCTACGTGTACGAAGGCCAGGCGGCGATTGGCGACAAGCCCTTGCCCAATCGCGCCGCCGGTCTGCTGACCGACGGCGACCGCGTGCAGTTGCGGGCCGGTCACGATGGCGCGCGCCTGCTGCTGCTCGCCGGCAAGCCGCTCAACGAGCCGGTCGTGCAGTACGGCCCGTTCGTGATGAACACGCGCGAGGAGATCGAGCGCGCGGTGCGCGACTACCAGGCCGGGGAGCTGACGGGCGCCTGAGCAGACTGGCGGCGGAGGTCCTGTGTCGACCGGATGTTGGCCAATAATCAGACGCCTATAACCATCCGTGCCTGAGTGGTGCCGCGTCTTCAAATGCGGAGTTTGGGAGGGAACCTTGGAACTCGAGAAGGGCCAGAACTCCTGACCGGTCCATCCGCCACCCGGGAGCTCCGTTTGCAGCTCGCCCGCTTCGTCGCATGCGCCTGGCTGTGCGGATTCGGCAGCGTCGCTCTTGCGCAGGAAGTCGAATCCACGGCGCCCGCCGAGGCGCCGGCAGCGGAGTTGCCCGAGGGGCAGGCACTGGAAGTGACGCTGCCGGAGGGCGAAACGGTGGACGCCGCCGCCGTCGAAGCGGAGATCGCGGCCCAGGAGCTCTCGGGCGAGGCCGAAGTTCGCCTCGATGCGGCGCGTGAATCCGTCGTACAGATCCGCGGATTCTTCGACGATTCCGAATCGAGCGCTTTCCACGGCAGCGGCTTCGCGGTCGGCGACGGGCGCCGGATCGTGACGAACTACCACGTCGTCGCGCCGGCCGTCCTGTATC
>DATBMQ010000163.1:0-14004 GCA_036554765.1 Steroidobacteraceae bacterium
GCGCTTCGCCGGCGGCGACCGGTTCACGCTGACCGCGGGGGCCGGCCTGCGCGTGCTGGTCAAGGACTGGCTCGCGGTGCACCTGGACATGCGCGACCACGTGCACGAGATCGACGTGCTGGGAAGCAACAAGACTTCCCATAACTACGAAGCGACGCTGTCGCTGACGGCGTTCTTCTGAGGAGGAACCGTGACTGCGATCCGACGGCTGCCCGCCACCGCGCTGCTCGCGCTCATTGCCTGCCTTTCGCTCTCCGGGGCGAGCGGTGCGGGCAGCCCCGGCGCGGCGCCCGAATTCCGGCTCGCCAACCGCGCCGGCGGCGAGGTCGCGCTGTCGCAACTGCGCGGCCAGGTCGTGATGATCAATTTCTGGGCCAGCTGGTGCGGACCCTGCCGCCAGGAGTTCCCGGCGCTCGACGAGATGTACCGCAAGTACAAGCCGATGGGCTTCACGCTGGTCGGCATCAACGTCGAGAGCGAGAAATCGGACGCCGAGCGATTCCTCGGCCAGCAGCAGGTCAGCTTCCCGATCCTGTTCGACCCCGACAACAAGGTGAGCGGCAGCTACGGCGTGCGCGCCATGCCGACCACCGTGCTGGTCGACCGGCAGGGCCGGCTGCGCTGGCAGCACATGGCCTACAAGCCGGGCGACGAGGCCAAGTACATCGAACAGATCCGCGCGGCGCTGCGGGAGAAGCCGTGAGGCCGCTGCGCACATTCGCGCTCCTCGCCCTGCTCGCCGGCGCGGCGGGCTGCTCGGGCGTCGAGCCCTGGGTCAAGCCCTACGAGCGCGAGAACCTCGCCGACCCGATCATGGCCTGGGACCGCGACCCGGTGTCCTCCTCCTACATGCGCCACGTCTACGAGGCGCGCGAGGGCGCGCGCGGGGGCGGCGGCGCCGCCGGCGGCGGCTGCGGATGCAACTGATCCGGCCTGCCGCCCTCCTGCTCGCGCTGCTGCCGGCCGTTGCCGGCGCCGGCGTGCTGCCCGAAGACCGCGCCGACCTGATGTGGCATTACTACGACGGCGGCGGCGTCACCATCGACGGGCCGTCGCTGCTGGTGCGCAAGAAGTTCGCCGAGAAGTACGCGGTCAGCGCCAGCTACTACATGGACATGGTGTCGTCGGCCTCGATCGACGTGGTCACGACCGCGAGCCCCTACAGCGAGGAGCGCACGCAGTACGGCGTCGGCTTCGAGTACCTGCGCGGCAAGGTCACCTACGCCGCCTCCTTCAGCAACTCGACCGAGAACGACTACACCGCGGATACCGCGAGCTTCTCCATCGCCCAGGACATGTTCGGCGACCTGACCACGGTCGCGCTGCTGTTCTCGCTCGGCAAGGACGACGTCACGCGCCGCGGCGACCCGGTGTTCGCGGACGAGATCGACCGGCGCATCTATGGCGTGGACGTCACCCAGGTCGCGACCAAGAACCTGGTGCTCGGCTTCTCGTACGAGGCCATCGCCGAGGAAGGCTTCCTCAACAACCCGTACCGCCAGGTGCGCTACGTGGACCCGGCCGCGGCGCTCGGCTACGCCTACGAATTCGAGCGCTACCCGCGCACCCGCACGGGCAATGCCTTCGCGCTGCGCGCGCGCTGGTACCTGCCCTACCGCGCCGCGCTGCAGGGCGACTACCGCTTCTACAACGACACCTGGGAGATCCGCTCGCACACGGCGGAGGTCGCCTACACGCACCCGCTGGATCAGCGGCTGACGCTCGACGTCCACTACCGCTTCTACACCCAGGACGCCGCCGAGTTCTATTCCGACCTGTTCCCGCGCGAGAACTTCCAGAACTTCCTGGCGCGCGACAAGGAGCTTGCCAGCCTCACCAGCCACACGCTGGGATTCGGCGTCGCCTGGGAATTCCCCGCGGCGAAGCTGCGCTTCTTCGACCGCACCACGCTCAACCTGAAGTACGACCGGATCGAGTTCGAGTACGACGATTTCCGCGACCTGCGCACGACCGGCGTCGCGCCCGGCACCGAGCCGCTGTACACGTTCGGCGCCAACGTCGTGCGCCTATTCTTCTCGGGGTGGTTCTAGTCCCTTCGAGTAGAACACCTTGCCGTCGTCACGCACGATGACGGCATCCGTGTCCGGCTGCGATTCCGCGAGCGCGATGCCCCGCTCCGGCCCCAGGATGAAGGCGCCCTTGGTCAGCCCCTCGGCCAGCGTCGAGGTCGGCGCGATGATGGTCACGCTGCGCACGCCGGTCGCGCTCCTGCCCGTCTTCGGGTTGATGATGTGGTGGTACCGCACGCCGCCCTCGTCGAAGTAGCGCTCATAGTCGCCCGAGGTCGAGATGGCCGCGTCCGCGAGCGGAATGCGGGCGATGACGCGCCCGGGATCGTCCGGATGGCGGATGCCCACCACCCAGGGCCGGCCGCGGCGGTCGCCCAGCACGAAGCTGTCGCCGCCGGCCGTGACGGTGGCGTGCGCGATGCCGCGCGCGCGCAGGAGCGCGATGCTGCGGTCCACGGCATGGCCCTTGGCGATGCCGCCCAGGTCGATGCGCATCCCCGGCCTCCGGAACCGGACGGTGGATGCCGCCAGGTCCACCTCGATGTGGCGCCAGCTGACGCCCGGCAACGCGTCCCGGATCTGCTGCTCGGTCGGCCGGCGGTGGTCGCGGTAGTCGTAGAGGTAGCCGACGCTTGCATAGCTGATGTCGAAGGCCCCGCCGGTCAGCTCCGAGAACTCGAGCGAGCGGGCGACCAGCTGCGCCAGCTCCGGGTCCACGCGCACGGGACCGGCCGCGGCCTCGCGGTTGACGCGCGAGAGCTGGCTTTCCGGCCTGTAGTGCGACATCAACTCGTCGATGCGGCGCATCTCGGCGAGCACGGCATCGATCGCGGCCTCGGCCGCGGCCGCGTCCTCGTGCCAGGCCTCCACCGCGATGCGCGTGCCCATGATCGCCGCCTCGCGGTGATGCCATTCCGCCTGCGCGGCTCCCGGCAGCAGCGCGAACAGCGTGACCCAGGCGGCGATTCGGCGCATCATGCGGTTCCCAGTCTGGCGTCGCGGTGCGGCAATGTCGATCCGCCCGCGGCACCGTCGCACAATGGATACAGCCGGCCACGCGCCGGCGCCGGGGAACCCGCAGAATCCGCGGCGGTCTCTGGAAACGGGCCCTGAACAGGAAGGAACGACATGAAATTTTCCGCACTGGTGACCGCCCTGACGCTCGCCCTGCTGGCTGCCGCGCAGCCGGCGGGGGCCGTGACGCGCGAGGAATCCACGATCCAGAACGCGATGGTGGTGCTGCGCGAACTGCAGTCGATGCCCGACATGCAGATCCCGGACCTGCTGCTGTCGCGCGCCGAGGGCATCGTGGTCCTGCCGGCCAACGTCAAGGCGGCGTTCGGGCTGGGTGCGCGCGGCGGCAGCGGCGTGCTGCTGGTCCGCAATGCGGACCGCGGCTGGAGCCACCCGGTGTTCGTCGGTACCGGCGCCCTCAGCTTCGGCTTCCAGGCCGGCGCCCAGGTCGCCGACATCGTGCTGGTGCTGACGACCAGGCGCAGCATCGAGGGCATCACCGACGGCAAGCTGACGCTGGGCGCGGATGCGTCGGTCGCCGCCGGGCCGGTCGGCCGCACCGCGATGGCCAGCACCAGCCTGACCTTCGATTCCGAGGTCTATGCCTACTCGCGCAGCAAGGGCCTGTTCGCGGGCGTTTCCTTCGAGGGCAACGGGATCTTCATCAACCGCAAGGGCAACCGCCGCTTCTACGACGGCGAGGGCAGCGCCACGGCGATCCTGGCGCTGCGCGGCTCGCCGCCCGCGCCGGCCAACGAACTGGTCACGGAGATCACGCGCCTGACGTCGAGCGCGGGCGAGCGCGTGGCCGCGCAGGAAGCCGAGCCTGCCGCCACGGCCTCGGAACGGCCGGTGGAGCCCAAGACCTACCCGCTGCCGGACCAGGAATCCCGGCCCGAACCGCGCTGAACCGCCGCGCAGGGGGGATGCCGGCGTGAAAATCGGCGTGATCGGCCTCGGCACGATGGGCCAGCCCATTGCGCGCCGCATTGCCCGCGCCGGCCACGAGATCCTGGCCTGGAACCGGACCCCGGGGCGCGCCGAATCGCTGCCGCGCGAATCCGCGATCGCGGTGCGAAGCCCCGCCGAGGCCTGCCAGGCCGAGCTGGTCCTGACGATCCTTTCGGACGACGCCGCGGTCGAGGGCGTGATGTTCGAAGGCGACCGCCTGATCACGACGGGCATGCCGGGCCTGGTCCACGCCTGTCTCAGCACGATCAGCGACCGGCTCGCGCGGCGCCTGGCGGCCGCGCACGAGGCGGCCGGCCAGGCCTACCTGTCCACACCCCTGTTCGGAGCGCCGGAAGCGGCGGCGGCCGGACGGCTGCTGGTGGTGGCCGCCGGGCCGCGCTCCGCGGCCCAGCGCGTCCAGCCGGTGCTGGAGCTGCTCGGCCGCGTGCAATTCCTGGGCGAGGACGCCGCGGCCGCCAATGTCGTCAAGGCCGCCGGGAATTTCCTGATGGCCGCCGTGGTCGAGAGCCTGCGCGACTCGCTGCGGGTCGTGCACGCGGCCGGCGTGGACCCGCGCGAATTCGCGGGCATCGTCACGCAGTCGCTGTTCCCGACGCCGGTCTACCAGTACCTGGGCGGCATGCTGGCGGCGCGCCAGCTGCAGGGCGGCGCGCGCGTCGCCAACCCGTTCCTGCGCGGGGCCGAGCAGACCGCGGCGACCGCCGCGGCGCTGGGCGTCAGCGCCCCGCTCGCCGGACACATCGCGGGTCAGGATCCCGGGCTTGCGGCCCGCCCGACCGGGCAGGAAACGCCGACGCCGCCGATGCCGCAGTAACTGTCCGGGTTCTTCGCCAGGTACCTCAGCCTCCGACCAGTTCCCCGACCCCGTTGATGACGAACTGCACGCCGATGCAGATCATCAGGAACCCCATGATGCGCGCGATCGCGCCGATACCGGCGCTGCCGAGCTTGTGCGCCAGCGGCCCGGCCGCGCGCAGCACGAAGTAGCACACCAGCGCCGCGACGCCGATGCCGATGACGACCCCCACGTGCTCGATCACGACGCGCATGCCCTGCTCTTCGTGGCGGATCGTCGAGGACATCGAGATCACGGTCGCGATCGAGCCCGGCCCGGACAGCGACGGCATGGCGAGCGGCGAGAAGGAGATGTCCGCCTTCCCGGACGCCTCGCGCATGGCCTCCGCGGACATCGCCGGCTGCGGCTCCGGGAACAGCAGGCGGAAGCCGAGGAACGCGATCACGAGGCCACCAGAGATGCGCAGCCCCGGAATCGAGATCCCGAACACCTGCATGATCAGCGTGCCCGCCAGCAGGAAGGCCACCAGGATGCCAAAGGCGTAGACGCAGGCCTTGCGGATCTGCCGCTCGCGCGCCGCGGGCTCGAGGTGCGCACCGATGCCGAGCAGCAGCACGGCGGTGCCGACCGGGTTGATGATCGGCAGCAGCGTCAGGACCGTGAGTCCCACGTAGCTGAGAAAGTCGGTCGCGAAGTCCATCGCATCGCTATCTTACAATGCCGTCATGACCGCGCCCGGCAGCCACCCGCGACTCCGGCTGCACCAGCTGGCCTATGCGCTGGCGCTGGCCGCTGCCGCCGTGACCGGCGGCCGGCTGTTCGAGGGCAATGCGGGACTGGCGGCCCAGTCCGCGGGATTCGTGCTGGTCGCGGCCGCGGTCCTGTGGCGGCTCTGGAGCACGCTGTTCGTCGCCGGACGCAAGGACGTGGAACTGGTCCGTGACGGCCCGTACGCCGCCTGCCGCCATCCGCTGTATCTCGGCTCCGTGGCCGCGGCACTGGGCATCGGCCTGACCACGCGTTCCCTGGTGCTGGCGCTGGCATTGCCGCTGGTGATCGGCGCCGCCGCGAGCGCCGCCGCGCGCGGCGAAGACCGGGCGCTCGCGATCGCGCATGGCGATGCCTGGCGCGACTATCGCGCGGCGACTCCTGCGTTCTGGCCGCGCTGGCGGCGCATGCGCCTGCCGGCGAGCGTTTCCGTTCCGCCCGCCATCTACCGCAAGGCCTTCCTGGACGCCGCATCCTTTCTCGCGCTCTGGCTGCTGGTGCTGCTGGTCGAGACGCTGCGCGCCGGCGGCGCCTGGCAGGCGGCCTTTCGGCTGCCCTGATCTGCGCGCATGGAACTGCTGAAGACCGACCTCTTCGGAGCCGTCTGGCGCACGGAGGAACGCGGCCGGCTGCTGGTCATCCGCGACGCCGGCGGCGCGCGCCGGTGGCTGCGCCCGCTCGCGCACCACCTGTGCCGGCGCGAGGCCGCGGCGCTGGCCCGCCTCGACGGCCTGCCCGGCGTGCCGCGCCTGGTGGCGGTGGATCGCCGCGGCCTGCGCCGGGAATGGATCGAGGGCCGGCCGATGCAGGTCGCGAGGCCGCGCAATCCCGGCTACTTCCGCGCCGCACGGCAGCTGGTCTCGTCGCTGCACCGCAAGGGCGTCGCGCACTGCGACCTCGCCAAGGAGCCGAACTGGCTGGTGACCCCGACCGGCGCGCCGGCGCTCGTCGACTTCCAGCTGGCGATCGTCGCGCCGCGCCGCGGGCGGCTGTTCCGCATGCTGGCGCGCGAGGACCTGCGCCACCTGCTGAAGCACAAGCGGACTTATTGCCCCGAACGGCTGACGGCCCGCGAACGCGCCATCCTGGCGCGCCCGGGCCTCACCTCCCGCCTGTGGATGGCGACGGCCAAGCCGGTCTACCTCGTCGTCACGCGCCGCCTGCTCGGCTGGGCGGACCGCGAGGGCGCCGGCGACCGCCGCTTCTGAAAGCTGGTATCTTTTCTCCATGGCCATTTGTCACGAACACAACCTGCGCGCACCGCCGCCGGCGGCGAGGCCCTACGGCATCCGCGTGACCCTCGACGCGCGGGATCCGTTCACGCGCCTGGTCGACGCCGGCTGGCGCCAGGAACACTGGTTCGCGACCGCGCAGGAGCGCGACGACGCGCTCGCCGACATGGCGAGCCGGCACCTGTATTCCCGCGAGGGCGACGCACCCTCGGTGCGCTACGAGAAGCTCGGCTAGCGGATGCGGCCCAGCAGCAGGTAGAAGCTGCGCCCGCCTTCCTCGTCGAAGCCGGCTGCCAGGTACACCGGACCCAGGAAGGTATCGAATCCGAGGAACAGCGCGCCGTTGGTGCGCGCGGAGTCCAGGTCCATGTCGCTGCGCCGCTCCCAGACGTTGCCGAGTTCGAGCGACGCACCGAGATAGGTCGGCACGTTGAGGAATCCTTCCTGGCCCTTGCCGATGCGCCGGTAGTAGATCGCGCGCGCGACACCGAAATGCGGCCCGCTGAGCGAATCGGGCGACAGGCCGGACAGGTTGAACAGGCCCCCGAGCGAATAGAAATCCTGCACCGCGTCCACCTCGCCCGACACGCGCGCGCCGCCCGAGGCCGACAGCACCACGGTGCTGCGGCCGTGCGAGCGCGCGAGCTGCCAGTCGAAGGAGATGCGGTCCGCGTCGGCGTCGGCGCCCAGGCCCTCGCGCGCACCGTTCCATTGCAGCGTGAACAGCTCGCCGTCGCGCGGGAAATAGACGCTATCCAGCCGGTCCACCGAGAAGCGCGCGTACAGCTCGCCGCGGTCGAACTCCGTGCGCGGCGGCAGGCCCGGATCGGCGGGATCCCCGACCAGCAGGTTGCGCTTGCCCTGGCCGCGCACCACGCCGACCCGCCACTCGCCCCAGCTGCCGAACTCGCGGCCGAGGTCGAGGCCGGCCTCGGCATTGCGGACGCGATAGGTGGCCAGCCGGTCGTCGCCGTCGAGGACGTCGAACAGCCGCCGTTCGACCAGCAGCCGCGGCGCCACGAACCAGGGCGAGGCATAGCCCATCGGCTGGTAGAACTCGGTCCTGAACCGCGGATTCGCGCCGACCTGCAGGTCCGTCTGCCATTCCGCGCCGTAGCGGTTCGCCTCGGTGACGATCGCGCGCACGCCCGCGTTGAAGCTGTTGCTGCCCTCGAAGTCGTCCTGCAGCTCGAGCCCGAAGCGGATGTAGTTCGGGCCCCAGCTCTTGCGCCGCGCGCTCACCTCGATGCCCTGCAGGCCGCGGTCCTGCACGACCTTGTAATCCACCGACTCGAAGTTGTCGTCGCCGTAGAGCCGCGACAGGTGCCGCTCCATCGCCTTGGGATCGAGCGGCTTGCCGACCACCGGCGCGAGCTCCGCCTCGATGCGCTCGCGGTAGCGCTCCGAGCGCGGGTCCGCGCGCACGAACTGCACCGCGGGCAGGCTGGCCGTGCCGGACCGGGCGGCGGCGAAAGCCTCCCAGCGCGCCGGGTCGAGCCCGAGCGCCGCGAGCCTTCCCGACTGCGCGCGCGCGGCATCGGTGCCGACCTTGATCGTGTTCACCGTCGCCGTGAAATCGGTCGACTGCATGATGCCGAGCGCGGGCTCGATCAGCAGGTCGCGCTCGCCGAGCAGCGCGCGCTGCCGCGCGGTCTCGCGCTGCATCATGATGGTCAGCATCTGGTTCGAGACGGCGAGCGCCGAATTGAGTTCCTTGCGCCCGACCGGCTGGAAGCCGACGTCCACTGCGATCACGAGATCGACGCCCATGTCCTGGGCGATGTCCACCGGCAGGTTCTCGACCAGGCCGCCGTCCACCAGCAGGCGCCCGCCGACCTCCACCGGCGCGAACACGCCGGGCGCGGACATGCTGGCGCGCAGCGCTTCGGTCAGGTCGCCGTCCGCCAGTACCATGCGCTCGCCGGTCTCGAGGTCGGTGGCGATTGCGCGGAACGGGACCGGCAGGCGGTCGAAGTCGGTGACGCCCGCCACCCGGATCGTCTCCCGGCGCAGCACCTGCGTGAGCTTCTGGCCCTGGATCAGCCCGCGCGGCACGCGGAAGTCGCCGCTCTTCACGCCGAGCGGGAAGCGCACGAGGAATTCCCGGTCGTCCTGCTTGCGCCGGAAATTCATGTCGCGGCGCGGCGAGCGGTCGCGAAACGCCTCGTTCCAGTCGAGCGTGCTCACGAGCGCCTCGATCTCGGCCGGCGTCATGCCCGAAGCGTAGAGCCCGCCGATCACGGCGCCCATGCTGGTGCCTGCGATCGCGTCGACGGGTACGCGGTGTTCTTCCAAGACCTTGAGCACGCCGACATGCGCCAGTCCGCGCGCGCCGCCGCCGGAGAGCACGAGGCCGATGCGGGGGCGCGCCCCGGCATCCGCGCCGACGACCGGTTCTCCGGCCGCGGCTGGTAACGCGAGCAGCAGCAGGCAGGCCAGTGCGGGGATGCGCGGCATTCGGTGGACCATCCGGCTGCTGCATCGTAGCATGCCCCCGACATGAACCCGGACGCCGTGCCCCGCGAACTTCTGCCGGCACTGCTCGCCGCGATGCCGAAGGCGGAGCTGCACATCCACATCGAGGGCTCGCTCGAGCCCGAGCTGATCTTCGCGCTCGCCCGGCGCAACGGCATTGCCCTCGCCTGGCCGGGCTTCGAGGCGCTGCGCGCGGCCTACGCATTCACCGACCTGCAGAGCTTCCTCGACATCTACTACGCCGGGGCCGACGTGCTGCAGAAAGAGCGCGATTTCGAGGACATGGCGATGGCCTACTTCATGCGCGCGGCCCGCGACCACGTGGTGCGCGCGGAGGTCTTCTTCGATCCGCAGACGCACACCGCGCGCGGCGTCGCCTTCCGCACGGTCATCAACGGCCTGACGCGCGCCTGCCTGCGTGCGCGCACCGAGCTCGGCGTGGACGCCGAGCTGATCCTCTGCTTCCTGCGCCACCTCAGCGAGGAGGACGCCTTCGCCACGCTCGAGGAGGCGCTGCCCTACCGCGACCGCTTCATCGGCATCGGGCTCGACAGCAGCGAACGCGGCCACCCGCCGGAGAAGTTCGCGCGCGTGTTCGCCCGCTGCCGCGAGCTCGGCCTGCGCCTGGTCGCCCACGCCGGCGAGGAAGGCCCGCCGGAATACATCCGCGCCGCGCTCGACGTGCTCAAGGTCGAGCGCATCGACCACGGCGTGCGCTGCCTCGAGGACCCGGCCCTGGTCGAGCGCCTCGCGCGCGAGCGCATGCCGCTCACGGTCTGCCCACTCTCCAACGTGAAGCTGTGCGTGTTCCCGAGTCTCGCCGGGCACAACCTGCCGGCGCTGCTGCGCGCGGGGCTGCGTGCGACCGTCAACTCCGACGACCCGGCCTACTTCGGCGGCTACGTCAACCGCAACTTCACCGAATGTTTCGAGGCCCTGCCCGCGCTCACCGCGCGCGACGCCTGGCAGCTGGCGCTCAACAGCTTCGAGTCCAGCTTTGCCGGCGAGGCCAGCAAGCGCCGCTGGCGCGACGCGCTCGCGGAGTCATTCGCCGCGGCCGGAGCCTGAATCCGCCGTCCGTGCGTGGCGCAGGCGGCCCATGACCCAGGTCGCCGCGACCGCGCGATCGTCGCCCAGTGTCATCAGCAGGAACAGCTTGCCGGCGATGTCGCTGGCGGCGGCCGTGCGCCGTGCCAGCAGCGGGGTCGCCGCGGGATCGAGCACGACGAAATCGGCCTCGCGGCCCGGCTGGAAGCTGCCGATGCGCTCCTCGAGGCCGAGCGCGCGGGCGCCCGCCAGCGTCGCGAGGTAGAAGGCGCGCAACGGCGTCAGCGCATGGCCACGCAGCTGCGCCACCTTGTAGGCGTCGTGCATCACCGCGAGCAGGCCGAAGCTGGTGCCGCCGCCCACGTCGGTGCCGAGCGCGACCGCGACGCCCGCGTCCAGCGTGCGCCCGAGGTCGAACAGCCCGCTGCCGATGAACAGGTTGCAGCAGGGGCAGTGCACCAGCGCCGCGCCAGTGGCCGCGATCCGCGCCCGGTCGGCGTCGTCGAGCCAGATGCCGTGCGCCAGCAGCGTGCGCCGCCGCAGCAGGCCGAAGTGGTCGTACACGTCGAGGTAGCTGCGCCGTTCCGGGAACAGCCGGCGCACCCAGGCGACCTCCTCCTCGCTCTCGGCGACGTGCGTGTGCACGTAGGCATCTGGGTGTTCGCGCGCGAGGCGCCCCGCCGCGGCGAGCTGCTCCGGCGTGCAACTCGGCGCGAAGCGCGGCGAGATCGCGTACTGCATGCGCCCCTGCCCGTGCCAGCGCCCGATCAGCGCCTTCGATTCCGCGTAGCCCGTTTCCGCCGTGTCCCGCAGCCACTCGGGGCAGTTGCGGTCCATCATCAGCTTGCCGGCGATCAGGCGCATGCCCTGCGCCTCACCCGCCTCGAACACCGCGTCCACCGAGGCGGCGTGCACGCTGCCCATCACCAGCGCCGTCGTCGTGCCGTTGCGCAGCAGTTCCCCGATGAACACCGCGGCGACCTCGCGTGCGTGCGTGGGATCGGCGAAGGCGCGCTCGGCCGGGTAAGTGTGCTTCTCGAGCCACTCGATCAGCCGCGAGCCCCAGGCGCCGATCACGTCCGTCTGCACGGCATGCACGTGTGCGTCGACGAAGCCGGGCAGGATCAGCTTGCCGGAGTAGTCCGCGACCGTCGTCGCCCGCGGCAGTCGCGGCAGCAGGGCCGGTGCCGGGCCGAGGCCGGCGACGTGGCCGTCCTCGACGACCAGCAGGCCGTCCTCGAAATACTGGTACGCACGGCTGTCGCCGCCGGGACCGGGATCGTCGAGGAAATGCAGGATCGAGCCGCGAAACGCCTGGGTCATGACCGCAAGCTTAAACGCATTCCGACTGTGTACAATCGCCCGGGCATGGGGCGCCTGACGACGCACGTACTCGACCAGGTGAGCGGCATGCCGGCCGCCGGCATGACGGTGGAACTGGTCGCGCTCGAGGGCGGCATGCGCCGGCCGATCGTGCAGCTGGCGACCAACCGCGACGGGCGCTGCGAGGGTCCCCTGGTCGACGGCGAGCGCTTCACCGCCGGGATCTGGCAGCTCGAGTTCCACGTCGCGGCGTACTACCGGATGCAGGGCGTGGCGCTTCCGGACCCGCCCTTCCTCGACGTCGTCACGATCCGCTTCGGCGTGGCGGACGCGACGCACCACTACCACGTGCCGCTGCTCGTCACGCCGTGGAGCTACTCCACTTACCGGGGCAGCTAGGGAACGCCTTGGACGTGGCAGGCACGATCCGCTTCCTGCTGGACGGCAAGGTCCATGCCGTCGCCGACTGCGCTCCGACCACGACCGTCCTCGAATACCTGCGCGAGCGGCTCGGCCGCTGCGGCACCAAGGAGGGCTGCGCCGAGGGCGATTGCGGCGCCTGCACCGTGGTTCTGGCCGAACTCGCGGGCGCGGACCTCCGTTACCGGGCGGTGAATGCCTGCATCCGATTCCTGCCGACGCTGGACGGCAAGGCGCTGTTCACGGTCGAAAGCCTGAAGTCCGCCGCGGGCGCGCTGCATCCCGCGCAGCGCGCCATGGTCGAATGCCACGGCTCGCAGTGCGGCTTCTGCACGCCGGGCTTCGTGATGTCGCTGTTCGCGCTGCATCGCAGCGAGCGCCATCCGGACGACGCCATGATCCGCCACGCGCTGTCCGGCAACCTGTGCCGCTGCACCGGTTACCGCCCGATCCTGGCGGCGGCACGTCGCATGTATGAGTATCCCGCGGACGACGCGCGCGAGCGCGAACTGCGAGAGGGACTCGGCTCGATCCGCGTGACCCGGGAACTGCGCCTCGAGGGACCCGGCGGCAGCTACATCGCCCCGGTCACCGCCGCCGGACTCGCAAGAGCGCTCGCCGAGCGCCCATCGGCCACGATCCTCGCCGGCGGCACCGACGTCGGGCTCTGGGTCACCAAGCACCAGCGCGAGCTGCCGGACGTCGTGTATCTCGGCAACGTCGCGGAACTGGCGGCGGTCGCGGCGGCCGGCGACGGCCTCGAGATCGGCGCGGCGGTCAGCCTGACCGACGCCTTCGCGGCGCTGCTCGCGCAGTGGCCGGACCTGGGCGAAATCGCGCGGCGCTTCGCCTCCCCGCCCATCTGCAATGCCGGGACGCTGTGCGGCAACGTCGCCAACGGCTCGCCGATCGGCGACACCATGCCCGCGCTGATCGCGCTCGGCTCGACCGTGACGATCCAGGGCGCGGCCGGGGCGCGGGAACTGCCGCTGGAGGACTTCTACCTCGACTACATGAAGAAGGACCTGCAGCCGGGCGAGTTCGTCCGCTCGGTCCGCGTCCCGCGCGCACAGCCGGGACTGCAGGTCCGCAGCTACAAGATCTCGAAGCGCTACGACCAGGATATCTCGGCGCTCTGCGGCGCGTTCGCGATCCGCGTCGAGCACCAGCGCGTCGCGGCGGCACGGGTCGCCTTCGGCGGCATGGCGGCCACGCCGCGCCGTGCGCCCGCCTGCGAGCGCGCCCTGGCCGGTGCCGCCTGGAACGAGGCCGGCATCGCGCCGGCGATCGCGGCACTCGCCTCGGACTTCGCGCCGATCACCGATTTCCGCGCGACGCGCGGCTATCGCGCCGCGGTCGCCGGCAACCTGCTGCGGCGCCTGCTGGCCGAGACCACGGGACGCGGCGCCGCCGCGAGCGTGTGGAGCCATGCCGGCTGACCGCAGCGAGCGTCCGGCGCAACTGCAGGGCGGGGTCGGCGAGGCCCTGGCGCACGAGAGCGCGCCGCTGCATGTCACGGGCGAGGCGGTCTACACCGACGACATCCCGCTGCCGGAAGGCACGCTGCATGCCGCCATCGGCCTCTCCGAACACGCGCATGCACGCATCCGCCGCCTGGACCTGGAGCAGGTGCGCCGGGCCCCGGGCGTGGTCGCCGTGCTCACGGCGGCCGACATTCCCGGCGAGAACAACCATGGCCCCGTCGTGCACGACGACCCGATCTTCGCGACCGACGGGGTCGAGTACGCCGGCCAGTCGCTGTTCGCGGTGCTCGCAACCTCGGTGAACGCAGCGCGCCGCGCCGCAAGGCGCGCCCGGGTGGAGTACGAGGACCTCGAGCCCGTGCTGGACGCGCGGGCCGCACTGGCGCGCGAGTCCTTCGTGCTGCCGACGCGCCGGCTGGCGCGCGGCGATGCCGCCGGCGCCA
>DATBMQ010000180.1:0-9137 GCA_036554765.1 Steroidobacteraceae bacterium
AGCACCGCCTGGTAGGGCTTCAGCACGCCGGTCGAAACGATCGTGGCGATGGAATTCGCCGCGTCGTGGAAGCCGTTCATGAAATCGAAGGCGAGCGCGATCAGCACCAGCATCGCGAGCGTGAGCGTGACCGTTCCGGCGTCCAAGACTGGCGGCCCCTCAGCCGTTCTCGAGCACTACGCCCTCGATCACGAGCGCGACGTCCTGGCACTTGTCGGTGGTCAGCTCGAGCAGCTCATACACGGCCTTGAGCTTGACGAGCTGGCGCACGTCCTGTTCCTCGCGGAACAGCTTGGAGATGGCACTGCGCATGACACGGTCGGCGTCCGTCTCCAGGGAGTCGATTTCCTGGCAGACCTTCAGGATCGCAGGGCCATTGTCCATGCTGGACAGCTGCGTGACCGCGTCGCGGACCCGGTTGCAGCAGACCTGCACCAGGTCAGCGAGGTGCAGCACCTCGGGGGTGAGCGTGTGCACGTCGTAGAGCATCAGCGACTCGGCCGTGTCCTGGATCAGGTCCAGGATGTCGTCCATGCGCTGGATCAGCTTGTTGATCTGGTCGCGGTCGAAGGGCGTGACGAAAGTGTTGTGCATCAGCGCGACGGTCTCGTGCGTGACGTCGTCCGCGTCATGCTCGATCGAGTGGATCTTCAGGACGTACTCGTCGCGCCGGCCGCCGTCGGCATAGCCCGCGAGCATCTCGACCAGCGCCCTGGCGCCGGCGACGACGAGGCCCGCATGGCTGTTGAACAGGGTGAAGAACTGCCGCTCCCGCGGCATCAGCACGGACAACAATCGCATGGTGGTCTCCCCGCTGCCCCGCGGCGGATTGTACGCACCGTCCCGGCGCGGTGCGCGCTAAGATGTGGCCCCTACCAGCAGAAGGCCGGACCATGAAGCTCATCCGCACCCTCGTTCTCTCAGCCCCGCTGTGGTTCGCCGGCTTCGGCGTGCAGGCGACGGAACTGCTGCCGCGTGCCGACATCTTCGGCAACCCGGAGCGCGCCTCCGCGGAGATCAGCCCGGATGGGCGCAGGCTCGCCTTCCTCGCGCCCCGGGACGGCGTGATGAACGTGTGGGTGGCGCCGGTCGGCGACCTGGGCGCCGCGAAGCCGGTGACGCAGGAGAGCGTACGGCCCATCCGCCAGTACTCGTGGTCCCCGGACTCGGCGCAGATCCTCTACGTGCAGGACAAGGGCGGCGACGAGAACTTCCTGCTGTACGGCGTGGATCTCGAGGGCAAGGAGACCCGCGCCTACACGCCCTTCGAGAAGACCCGGGTGCAGATCTACGCCATCAGCCCGGAGGTGAAGGACGCGATCGTGATCGGCGTGAACAACCGCAATCCGCAGTTGCACGACGTCTACCGGCTCGACCTGCGCACCGGGAAACTCACGCTGGTGTACGAGAACCCGGGCTGGGCCGGATTCGACTTCGATCGCCAGCTGAACCTGCGCCTCGGCCTGCGGCAGACGCCCGGGGGCGGATTCGAGCTGCACCGCTTCGAGGCGGACGGCAAGACGAGCCTGTTCATGAGCATCGGCCCGGAAGACAGCCTGACCACGTTCACGATCGGATTCACCAGCGACGGCAAGACCCTCTACCTGGTCGACAGCCGGGACCGCGATACCGCCGCTCTCGTGGCCGTCGATCCGGTGAGCGGCGAACGGTCGGTGATCGGGCAGCACCCCAGGGCCGACGTCGATGAAGCGGTCGTCGACCCGGCGACCGGCGTGATCCAGGCCTTTTCGGCCAACTACCTCAAGCCCGAATGGGCGCCCATCGGCACGGCGCTGGCCGCCGACATCGCGTTCCTGAACGAGCGCGCGGGGGACAGCTGGACGGTCGCGAGCCAGTCGGAGGACAACCGCTTCTGGACCCTGGGGGTGGACCGCGGCGCGGAGCCGTACGCCTTCTATCTCTACGACCGCCAGCAGAAGTCGCTGCAGCGGCTGTTCTCCATGCGCCCGAAGCTCGAAGGCAAGACGCTCGCGCGCAAGTACCCGCTCGAGATCAGGAGCCGCGACGGGCTGACGCTGGTCAGCTACCTGTCGCTGCCGCCCGGCACCGACCCGGACGGCGACGGCGTGCCCGGCCAGCCGCTGCCGCTGGTGCTGAACGTGCACGGCGGGCCCTGGGCGCGCGACGAGTTCGGCTACCACAGCGAGCACCAGTGGCTCGCCAACCGCGGTTACGCGGTGCTCTCGGTCAATTACCGCGGGTCGAGCGGCCTTGGGAAGAATTTCCTCAACGCGGCGAACGGAGAATTCGCGGGCAAGATGCACGATGACCTGATCGACGCCGTGCGCTGGTCGATCGACCGCAGGATCACGACTGCCGACAAGGTCGCCATCTACGGCGGATCCTATGGCGGCTACGCGACGCTGGTCGGGCTGACCTTCACGCCGGAGACCTTCGCCTGCGGCGTGGACATCGTGGGTCCCTCGAACCTCGTGACGCTGATCGAGAGCTTCCCGGCGTACTGGCAGCCGTTCATGGAGGCGACCTGGTACAAGCGCGTGGGCGACCCGCGCAACGAAGCGGGCCGCAAGGACCTGCTGGCGCGCTCGCCACTCACGCGCGTGGACCAGATCCGGCGGCCGCTGCTGATCGCGCAGGGGGCCAACGACCCGCGCGTGACCAAGCTCGAGTCGGACCAGCTCGCCGCGGCGATGGTGACGCGCAAGATCCCGGTGACCTATGTGCTGTATCCGGACGAGGGGCACGGATTCGCGGTGCCCGAAAACCGGATCAGCTTCTATGCGGTGTCCGAGGCTTTCCTGTCGCGCTGCCTGGGTGGCCGCTTCCAGCCCGTGGGCAGCGACTTCCAGGGCGCGAGCCTGCAGCTGCTCGAGGGCGCCGACTACGTGCCCGGCCTCGCCGAGGCGATCAGGACGAAAGGCCCCTGACCCGTGAAAGCACGGCATCGCCTCGCGCCGGCATCGTTCCTGCTGCCATGCCTGCTGGCCATGGCGCCGGCCGCGGCCACCGATGCCGAGACCGCGCGCCTGATCGGGCAGCTCGGCCTGCAGGAATCCGCCATCGCGGTATCCACGCGGCCGGGCTGGGCGCCCCCGCGGCGCGTCGTGATTCCCGCGGCTGATCCCGCGCGCCTGGCCTGGATGCAGGAGGCGGTGCCGGGCGTCGAGCTCCTGCCCGCGAAGGACCGCGCGGAAGCCGCGCGCCTCGCCGCGGATGCGGACGCAGTCATCGGCTTCTGCACGCCCGAGGTGCTGGCCGCGGGCGGGCGCATCCGCTGGATCCAGGTGCTCTCCGCCGGCGTCGAGCGCTGCGTCGGCATCCCGGGATTCACCGGGCGCGGCATCGTGCTCACCAACATGCAGAAGATCGCCGGGCCGGTGATGTCGGAACACGTGATCGCGTTCATGCTGGCGCTCACCCGCGGCTTCGCGAGCTATGTGCCGCTGCAAGTGCGCGGCGAGTGGCGCGACGATGCGGTGCCGTCCGCCCGGATGTGGTCGGTCGAAGGCCGCACCATGCTCGTGGTCGGCCTCGGCGGCATCGGCACCGAGACCGCGCGCCGGGCGCATGCGCTCGGCATGAACGTCATCGCGATCCGCAACTCCGGCCGCCATGGCCCGCCGTTCGTGGCCGAAGTCGGGCTCGCGCCCGACCTGCGCGCGTTCGCGGGCCGCGCCGATGTGATCGTCAACACGCTGCCGCTGACGGCGGAGACGCGCGGCGTCTTCGATGCGGCGTTCTTCGACGCTGCGAAACGCGGCGCGCTCTTCATCAACGTCGGCCGCGGCGCCAGCGTCGTCACGGCGGACCTGGTCGCGGCGCTGGCGGACGGCCGCATCGGCGGAGCGGGCCTCGACGTGACCGACCCCGAGCCGCTGCCCCCGGACCACCCGCTGTGGCGCGCGCCGAACGTGCTGATCACGCCGCACGTCTCGGCCGAAATCGACACCGGCGACGGGCCGCGCTGGCTCGTGGCGCGCGAGAACCTGCGCCGCTACGTCGCGGGCGGCAAGCTCCTCTCCGAGGTGGACGTGGCGAAAGGCTACTGAGGCCGGGATTGATCCCCCGGGCAGCCACGCGAGTATGATCGGGGCAGGCCAACCAGAGAGGAGGACGCGACATGAACCGCCTTCATCTCGCCTCATGGGCCGCCCTGATCGCGCTGGCGGCTTCGGGCTGCGAGCGCGCCAGCGCGCCGGAACCATTCCCGCAGGCCGCGGCCGACGGCTGGATCGCCGCGTTCAACAGCGGGGACATCGACGGGCTTTCGCTGATGTACAGCCCGGATTCCGAGATCCTGCCGCCCGACAGCCCGATCGTCACGGGCCACGATGCCATCGTGGAGTACTGGAAGAACTATAACCCCGGCTCCGTCCGCATCGAGATCTCCGACGTGGAGACCTTCCGGGCCGGCGAATACTGGTTGCGCGAGGGCTCGTACGCGGCGCTGCACCCGGAAGAGGGTGAGCCGCGCATCGGCAAGTTCATGGAGCTGTGGATCCGGGTCGACAACGCCTGGCTCCTCCACAGGCACATGTGGAGCCCGAACGCGCCACCGCCGGCGGAGATGCCGGCGCTCGCGCCGGGCTGAGGGGCGGACCGTGGTGCGCACGCTCGCCATCCCGGCGCTGATGCTCGCGGTCGCCGGTTGCGCGCCGGTGACCGTGCCGGAGGCCTTCCCGCAGGATGTCGCGGACGCCTGGGTCGAGCGCTACGAGCTGCACGACGCCGCGGGCATCGCCGCGCTCTACACCGAGGACGCGCAGCTCCTGCCGCCGGATGCGGAGATCGTCAGCGGCCGCGCCGCCATCCAGGAATTCTACGCGCGCGAGAATCCGCCGGGCAGCGCCGGGATCGAGATCGCGACCGTCGAGACGCTCGTGTTCGGCGATCACGCCTATCGCCAGGGCAGCTTCCGGCTGAAGGGACCCGGCGACCGCGCCGTCACGGCCGGCAAGTTCATCGAGCTGTGGAAGAAGGCGGACGGGCAGTGGCGGATCCATCGCGAGATCTGGAGCGCGAACGCGCCGCGGCCCGGCACCGAAGACGATGAGCCTGCGTGACAACGTCGAGGCGCTCCTGCCGGAATGGGAGCGCTGGTATCCGAGCCTGTTCGACGCGGCGGCGGACCTCGGCGTGATCCGCGCGCGGGTCTGCCCGCCGGGATCGCTGCTGCTGTCGCGGCGCCACTCGGCGATCCGCGACGAGGCGGTGCGCGCCTTCCGCGAGCGCTGGAACGCGCTCGAGGATCCGGAATCACCACGGCCGGTTCCGCGGGTCCGGTGACGATGCTCTAGTCCTGCTGCCAGCCGGCGCGGATCACGCGCCAGTCGCCGCCCTCGCGCGCCAGCGTCAGGTCGAAGCGCCAGACGTCGCCCGCAAGGTCCCAGGCGGAATCGGGCGCCGCTTCGCGCCCGAGCATGCCGACCGTCACCGCGACGCGCGCGAGTTCCGTGCCTTCCAGTTCGATCGAATCCACGCGCGAGATGAGCCGCACCGACTGGTGCGCCACCAGCCAGCCGTGGACGTAATTGCGGATGTCCGAGGCGGTGCGCCCGGCGGCGTCCCCGTAGTCGTCGGCGACCAGGTCCTTGAGTGCGGAAGCATCGCGCGCCTCGGCCGATTCCTCCGCCGTCGCGACCAGCGCGCGGATCTCGCCCTCCGGCGTGTCCGGGGAGCCGCAACCGGCCGCCAGCGCGGCGGCGAAGGCCAGTGCGCCCGCGAGCCGGCGCAGTGCGCGGTCATGCGCGAACAGGATAGCCCTCCCACTGCGGCAGGCCATCGGTGATCTCGAACCATTCGGCCCTGCTGGTCGCGAAGACGTTGCCGAGCGGCCGCAGGTTGGGGGACGTGTCGAGGCTGCCGCAGGGCACCACGACGCGCCCGGTCGCCGCGACCACGCGCGGGACGGCGCTGCCGCAGTGGCGGCAGAAATCCTGCCCGAAGTACTTCGCGCCTTTCATCGAGTGGCTCTGGATGTCGTCCTTGCCGCGCACCCAGGTGATCTGCTCCGACCTGTAGAAGGCATTGGTCGCGTGTGCGGCGCTCCTCGCCCTGCGGCAGCGCGAGCAGTGGCAGTTCTGCACGCGTTCGGGCGCGCCCTCGAACTCCCAGGCGATGGCGCCGCACAGGCAGCTGCCCTGCGTCGTGCCGAGGCGCAGCGCCGGCGGCTTGCGCGCGACGCCTTCGCCGCCACCGAACTGCGGCGGGTAGCCGGCGTGCTGCGGGAGCGCGTCGGTGATCGGGTACCAGGGCGCGCGCGAGCCGGCGAACATGTGCATCTGCGGCCGGATGCCGAGGTCGCCCTCCAGGTTTCCCGCTGGCAGGATGACGATGCCCATTTCCTTCATCATCGTCGGCGTCACCGAGCCGCAGCTGCGGCAGAAATAGCGATGTCCGTGTTCCGAGGACTTGTAGGACTCGACGTTGTCCTGTCCCGAGACCCAGCGGAAGCCGGCGATGGGGGCGGTGACCCAGGTGGCGAACATCGCGCCGTGGTGCTTGCGGCACATCGAGCAGTGGCAATGCGCCATCGTGTCGAACGGTCCCGCGACCTCGTAGCGGACGGCTCCGCAAAGGCAACTGCCTGTCGTCATAATGGACCCCCGGGGGACCAGCCTCCCCTAGTGTGCATCAACGGAGCGAGGATTCCATGTACACCCTCTACTGGGCTCCCGGCGCCGCGAGCCTGTGCGTTCACTGGATGCTGATCGAGCTTGGCGTGCCGCACGAGCTCAGGAAGCTCGACCTGGAAGCGGGCGACCACAGGAAGCCCGGGTACCTGAAACTCAATCCGAACGGCCTCGTGCCGGCGATGATCGTGGACGGCGAACCGCTCTACGAGAGCGCGGCGCTCCTCATGCTGCTGGCCGAGCGGCATCCCGAGTCCGGCTTCGCGCCGCCGCCGGGCAGCCCGCGCCGCGGCCTTTACATGACCTGGTTGTTCCACCTGTCGAACACGCTGCAACCCGCGTTCCGCGAGTGGTTCTACCCGGACCAGCTCGCCGGCGCGGCGCATGCCGATGCGGTGAAGGCCGGCGCGCGCGCGCGCATCGAGGCCTGCTTCGACCGCATCGATGCGCGCATCGGGGCGGAAGGCCCCTACCTCCTCGGCGATCGCGTGGGCGCGGCGGACTTCCTCGGCACGATGCTGATGCGCTGGTCGCGCAACATGCCAAAGCCCGCGACCCGCTGGACCGCCATCGCCGGCTACGTGGAGCGCATGAAGTCGCGCCCTTCCTTCAAGGCCCTGTACCAGCGCGAGGGCCTGACCGAGTGGGCCTGACCCGCGGCGCGGTTACAGGAACGTGTAGATGAACGAGAGCGAGATCGTCCCGAGCTTTTCATCTTCGATGATGTTGAGCTGCTCGTACTCGAGCCGCAGGCCGAGGCTGCCGAAGTGGGCCTGGGCGCCGGCGCCCCAGGCGAACTCGGTGCCGTCCTCGTCGATCGAGAACGCCGGGAACGCCGGCGTCGAGCTGCCCTTGAACTCCCAGGCCGTGCCGCCCACTTTCGCGAACAGGTCCAGCACCGGGAAGTCGAGGTAGCCCACGGCAAAGGCGGAAAGCGTCTTGGCTTCGAGGCCGGTTTCGTCGGGGCAGGGCGCGTTGATCAGCTGGATGCAGACGATGCCCGACGGCACGGTCGCCTCGCCGTGGTCGGCGTAGTCGAGCTCGACGCCGAAACTGTCGAGGGGGCGGAACCCCAGGATCAGCTTGTAGCCGGCGTCCTCGTCGTCAAACGGCTCCGCGTCACCGGGATTCGAGAGCCCGTACTGGCTCTGCACGACGCCGGCGCCGAGGTAGACGCCGTTGTCGGCGGCCTGCGCCACCGACCCGCCGAGAACGAGACCGATTAGCGCCATGATTCGCAACATAAGCAGCACTCCGTGCCAAGAGGGGTGTCGATTCGACCCGCCACTTTCGGCCCAAGTTCCTGACAGGCAGCGCCTTCCACTGTCTCTTGACAGCGACACTTTGCGAGGCGCAGCGTGCGCATCCGGAGGGTCCTCAAATGAAATCCAGCCATCGTGCGGCGAGCGTATTCGCCGTGTGCCTGCTTGCGTTCACGGTGCCCGCGTATGCCGCGAGTTGCCTGCTGTTCCCGCTGTCCTGCCTGAAGCCGAAGAAGAAATACGGCGAGGAGTTGGAGGCGCTGGTCCTGAATCTCAGCGGCAAGCAGACCGAGTACTACCACGTCACCGCAAACAGCACCTACGTCGGGCCCGGACTGGATACGACGCGCCAGTATTACATCTGGTTCAAGGTCGGCCAGACGCTGTACCAGGCGCAGCGGGACGAAACCATCCTGCAGATGGGCTACAAGCCGAAGCGCGAAGACTGGGTCGGCAAGACGGTCAAGCTGCGCTTCCGCGACCAGAAGTGGATGGGCGTGAAGAGTTCCTGGGTGGTGTTCGACCGCGGCAAGAAGGGCAAGGAGTGGGAATTCGTTCTCGTCAGCATCGTCGGTCCCGACGGCATCGACGAATGCAGCAAGTGGAAGCTGTGTCCCTACCAGGCGGAAGTTGACCGCGAAGCCAGGGAACAGGAGCAACTCGCGAAGCTCGCGCAGTCGGGACAGAAGTCCGCAACGGACGTCGAGCCAATGCCGGTGACGCCGGAAGTGAATGCGGCGACGACCGCGGTAGCGGCAACGCCGGATGCGGGCGCGACGGCAGCAGAACCGCCGGCACCGCCGGCAGAAGCGGCGCCCGCGGATCCCGCCGGACCTGGCGAAGGCGTGGAGACGGGTGCGGAACCAGCCGCGGAACCGCCGACCGGCCAGGAAGCGCCAGCTGTGGTCGCCGGCACCGACCCGCCAGGCACGGGCTGACCGCCGCTCAGTCCGCGGGTTTCTTTTCCGGAATGATCACCTGCTGCATCGGCCGGATGCTGCAGGCGAAGTTGAACAGCGTCTCGCCGACGGTGCCTTTCTCGATCTGCTCCCAGGAACGCAGCAGGTTGGTCGAGCGCTCCGGGTCCTGGTCCTCGAGGTTGTTCCACTCGTAGAACACGAGCCCCTTGGTCGAGCGCTTGCGCTGCCTGCAGTCCCAGTCGTCCCGGCTGACGACGCTCTTGTGGCGGGCCGGGCTCTGTTCGAACTTGTACTCGATGCGCGTCCACATCGTGACGATGTCGCCGTCGCGTGCAGAATCG
>DATBMQ010000220.1:0-6475 GCA_036554765.1 Steroidobacteraceae bacterium
CCGCAGTGGTTCCAGGACATGGCGCGCAAGCCGATGTTCAGGGGCCTGGACCTCTCGGCCGTCACCGACATGACGCCGATCTCCATGAACTGGGACTACATCAAGCGGCTGCGCGACATCTGGCCGCGCAAGCTCATCATCAAGGGCATCGTCACGCGCGAGGATGCCGAACTCGCCGTCGATCACGGCCTGGACGGCGTGCTCGTCTCGAATCACGGCGGGCGGGCGGAGGACAGCGGGCGCTCGTCGCTGGACAGCCTGGTGGAGGTGGTTGCGGGTGCTCGCGGTCGCGTGCCGGTACTCGTGGACAGCGGTTTTCGCCGCGGCACGGACGTGTTCAAGGCGCTGGCACTCGGGGCGACGGCGGTCGGAATCGGGCGGGCGTATATCTGGGGACTTGCATCCTTCGGGCAGGAAGGCGTCGAGCGGGTGCTCGACATCCTGCGCGAGGAACTCCTAATCGCCATGCGCCAGGCGGGGACGCGGAGCATCTCCGAGATCAACGCAAGCTACGTGGTAGACAAGCGCCGGGGCTAGCGGCCCATCCCGGATGACACGCGTGGGTCCCCTGCTCGCCGCCCTGCTTGCGCTCCCCGTGGCGGGCGGATTCATGCGGCCCGCTGCCGCCGCGGAATCCGGGGCCGTCATCCTGCATACGGTGCCCGTCAAAGCGCTGCGATCGAACCGGCTGGGCGATCCCGCCGAAATCCGCGTCGCGGTGTACCTGCCGCCGGGTTACGGGTCGCCGCCCGAGCGCCGCTACGCCACCCTCTACCTTTTGCACGGCTGGCTCGGCAGCATCGACGAATTCGGCGTGAGCGAGGGCAAGCCGGGGTTCCAGGGAATGCAACTCGCATCCACGATGGACGAGGCCGCCGCGCGCGGCACGGTGCGGGACACGATCGTCGTCGTGCCGGAGGGTCGAAACCGCTACTTCGGCAGCTTCTACGTGAACTCGGTGGTGACCGGCGCCTGGGAGGACGCGATCGTGCGGGAACTGGTGCCGTGGATCGACGCCCGCTACCGGACCGTGCCGGGCGCGGGCGCCCGCGGCATTGCCGGATTCTCGATGGGCGGGTACGGCGCGTTGATGCTCGCCATGAACAACCCGGACGTGTTCGGCTCGGTCTACGCCCTGAGCCCCTGCTGTCTCGGCATGGTCGCGGACCTCGGTCCCGACAATCCCTGGTGGGCGAACGCCGGCCGCCTGCGGTCGCCAGACGAGATGAAATCCGATCCCGCCTCTGCGGAGGAGTCGTTCCCCATATTCGTCACGTCGCTCGCGGCCGCGCTGTCGCCGAACCCGGCGAGGCCGGATCTCTACGTGGACTTGCCGTTCGAGGCCGTCAACGGGCAGCTGGGCCGCAGCGAGCCGGCCTGGTCCGCCTGGCGATCGCGCATGCCGCTCTATCTCGTCGGGCGGAACCAGGACAAGCTGCGCCGCCTGCGCGGCATCGGCCTGGACGTCGGCGCGGAGGACGAGTACGCGCAGATCGCCGCCGGAACGCGGCTCCTGTCCCAGGAGCTTGCCAGCCTCGGCATGCCGCACGTGTTCGAGATCTATGCCGGCGGCACGCACAGGAGCATGATTCGCGAGCGCATCGAAACGCGCGTGCTTCCCTTTTTCGGCCGCACCTTGCGTGCCGGTCCCTGATGCCTGGAGAACGCACATGAGCAGGAACCTCGCCGTGAATTTCGCCGCAATCCTCTTCGCCGTCGTGTCGATTGCGCACCTGCTGCGCATCGTGTTCGATGTGCCCGTAACGGTCGCCGATGAGTCCATTCCGATGTGGGTGAGCGTCATCGGCGTCGTGGTCCCCGGCATGCTGGCCTGGCTGTTGTTCCGGAATCACCGCTAGCGGCGGTGATGGTGCTGTCATGAACAAGCTCATCCTCGGACTGGCGGTCTTCTTCGGCGTCCATTCGATTTCGATGCTGGCGCTCGACTGGCGCAATCGCATCGCCGAGCGGCTCGGTACGCGCACCTGGCAGGCCATCTATTCCGTCGTTGCGTTGACCGGCTTCTACCTGATCGTCAGCGGCTATGGGGCCGCGCGGCCAGGCGCCGAGGTGCTGTATTCGACGCCGCAGTCATTCCGCTACCTGGCGGCGCTCCTGATGCTGCCATTCTTCACGCTGGCGCTGGCCTCGGTCTTCACCGGCCGCATCCGGGCCCGCGCGCAGCATCCGCTGCTGCTCGCGGCCATGCTGTGGTCGGTCGCGCACCTGTTGACCAACGGCAGCGTCGCCGACCTGCTCCTGTTCGGCGTCTTCCTCGCCTGGGCGATTGCCGTTCGCGTGTCGCTCGCGCATCGCCCGGCCCGCCGGATGATCGCGCTGACGGCCTCGGCGACAAACGACATCATCGCGGTGGCCGGTGGGCTCGCGCTCTACGCGGCTTTCATCCTCTGGCTGCACGCCCGGTGGATCGGGGTCGCCATCTGGCCGCTGTGAGCGGCGACGTGATTCCTTCGGTGCATTATGTGATGCGCTCCGGCGACACGGCCGCAGCGCTTGCCGATCCTGCAGGCCATGCGAATGCGCGCATTGCCCGGGTTCGGCGGCCTCGTAGCCACCCTGCTGCTCGCGGCGGGCTGCGCGGGCACACCCCTGCAACCCGCGCCCGCCGGACCGCCACCCGAGGTCCGCGCGGCCGGGGGCCGCATCGCGGATTTCGCGGTCTCCATGGTCGGCGTGCCGTATCGCTACGGCGGTGACCATCCGGGCGAAGGCTTCGATTGCAGCGGCCTCGTGTACTACACCTATGCATCGAACGGCCATGCCGTGCCGCGCACCTCGCGCGGGCAGTTCGGCGTCGCGCAGAAGATCTCCCTGGCGCAGGCCGCGGAAGGCGACCTCGTCTTCTTCCGGGACCAGGACAATCTCTCCCACGTGGGCATCTACCTGGGCGACGGCCGCTTCGTCCATGCGCCGTCGAGCGGCGGCGCCGTGACCGTCGCGAGCATGGAAACGGCTTACTACCAGCGCCACTTCGTCGCGGCCGGGCGCCTGCTGCCCTAGCCATGCCGGATCCCGCCGCATTGAGTTGCCCCTGCTGCGGCGAGAACGTCGATCTCGACATCGACGAGGGCGGCGGCAATCTGCAGTGTTACGTCGAGGACTGCCCCGTCTGCTGCCGTCCCTGGCAGGTCACGATCGTGCACGATCCACAGCTCGGCTGGACGGCGACGCTGCGGTCCCTGGACGAATGAGGCCCTGATCGCCGCGCACTCGGCCGTTGATCCGGTCATGCCGGCGGTGACACCATGCACGGGCTGTGGCCAGACCGAAAGGCGCCATTTTCTTCGAGAGCAGCGAGGCGCTCAGGCAATGGTTCGCGCGGTACGCGGGCACCGAGACCGTGCTGGTCGTCGGCTACATGAAGAAGAGCACCAGCGTCGCGAGCATCACCTGGCCCGAGTCGGTGGACGAGGCGCTCTGCGTCGGCTGGATCGACGGCGTCCGCCACCGCATCGACGAGCGCCGTTACCAGATCCGTTTTTCGCCGCGCAAGGCGCGGTCGCCCTGGAGCCAGATCAACATCCGCCGCGTCGCGGCGCTCAGGAAGGCCGGCCGCATGCAGCCCTCGGGCCTCGCGGCGTACGCCGCCCGTGACAAGGCCAGCACCCGGCGTGCCTCGTACGAGCAGACCAGGCCGGTCCGGCTCCCGCCGCGCGATCTCAAGCTCATGCGCGCGAACCCCGCGGCCTGGAAGTACTACAGGACCCTGCCGCCGGGTTACCTGAGGATGGTCTCCTGGTGGATCATCAGCGCGAAGAAGCCGGCGACGCGCGCCAGGCGGCTGCAGCGCTTCATCGGGATGTGCGCCGCGCGCCGGCGCTTCACCTGGTAGAAGGCCGCGCCGTCAGGCGCTCTTGCGCCTCGGCAGCGTCCAGTCCGGGCGGATGAAGTGGCAGGTATAGCCGCCGGGATTCAGCAGCAGGTAGTCCTGGTGCTCCGGCTCCGCCTCCCAGAAATCGCCCGCGGGCGCAACCTCGGTCACCACCTTGCCGGGCCACAGCCCGGAGGCGTCCACGTCCGCGATCGTGTCCTCGGCGATGCGGCGCTGTTCCTCGGTCGTAAAGTAGATGGCCGACCGGTAGCTGGTGCCGACGTCGTTGCCCTGGCGATTGCGCGTCGTCGGGTCGTGGATCTGGAAGAAGAACTCGAGGATCTGCCGGAAGCTGATCTTCTCGGGATCGAACAGGATCTCGACCGCCTCGGCGTGGTAGCCGTGATTGCGGTAGGTCGCGTTCGGCGTATTGCCGCCCGAGTACCCGACCCGCGTCTTCAGCACGCCGGGATACTTGCGGAACAGGTCCTGCACGCCCCAGAAACAGCCGCCGGCCAGTATGGCGCGCTCCGTCGTCATGGCTTGCCTCCCACCTGGTCCAGGTACGCCCCGTAGCCTTCCTTCTCCATGTCGTCGCGATGCACGAACCGCAACGACGCCGAGTTGATGCAATAGCGCAGCCCGCCGCGATCGCGCGGACCGTCGGTGAAGACGTGGCCCAGGTGGCTGTCGCCGTGCGCCGAGCGCACCTCGGTGCGGACCATGCCGTGGCTCTCGTCCGACAGTTCCTTGACGTTCGCGGGCTCGATCGGCTTGGTGAAGCTCGGCCAGCCTGACCTGGAGTCGTACTTGTCGGTCGAGGCGAACAGCGGCTCGCCCGAGACGACGTCCACGTAGATGCCAGGCTCCTTGTTGTGCAGCAGGGCGCCCGTGCCCGGCGGCTCGGTGCCGCAGAGCTGGGTCACGCGGTGCTGCTCGGGGGTCAGTTTCGCGATGGCTGCGGGATCCTTGGCGAACCGGGTCATCATGGGCCTCTTGCCGTGAATGCTATCGGATGATCAGAAGACCGGGGGGCGAGCGCGCTTATTGCATCATGGTGGCGACGGTGTATTTTGCAACTGCAGGGGAGCCGGGATGAAAACCATGTTCGCGACGGTCGCCGTGCTGATATCCGTGGCTTTGGCCGCTTGCGGCGGTCCGGTCGCGACCCCGGAATCCCGGGCGTTTACGGACACCGACCGGGCGGTCATCCTGACGAAGCTGAACCTGTCGGCCGACGCGCAGGGTCTTGTGATGAATGAATGCGGCGACCTGGTGACGCCGCAGTTCCTGCCGGCCGAGCTCGGCGGTGCGGTCGGTACCGCGATCCTGTTCGCCATCGGCGGCGGCCCGTCGATCGCCACGTGCTACGGGGACGGCCCCGACCTGCACCTTTTCATGCGCGAAGCCGCCGGCTGGCGCGAGATCTACGCCGCCCGCGGGGAAATACTGGCGATCCTGCCCAGCACCACCGGCGGCGTGCGCGACCTCGCCGGCGGCGGCGCCGGTTTCTCCTTCCCGGTGTTCAGCTGGGACGGCAGCCGCTACGCCTATGCCGGCCGGGACATCTCCGACGCGGAGCTGTCCACGATGAAAGTGACCTACCTGCCTCAGTAGAGATTCATGCAGCGTCTCCTGGACGGCATCTTCCTGGCGCTCGCCGCGGCTGAGGGCGGCTGACCGCGGAACCACGCGCGCTCAGCGCCGGCGCGCTTCGAGAAACCCGACGACGCGCTCGTAGGAGCGCGCGTCCTGCGGCAGCGCATGGTTGGCGAACGGGCGCTGCTCGTCCGCGACCGCGAGCTCGCAGTGCTCGAAGAGATCGCGCGCCATCTGTTCCGCGTTCGCCAGCATCGGGTCCTGCCGTGAGCCGAAGACGATCGTCGGGATCGTGATCCGCCCGCGGCCCGGGCCCAGGAACTTCCGGATGGCGCCCTGCATCATCGGCGAGGTGGCGCCGCAGAAGCTCATCAGGAAACGGATCGACTGGAAGTCCGGATGCCCCGCCTCGCGCGCGGCGGCGACCAGTTGCGCCGCGCCGCCGCCGTTGGAATAGCCGGCGATGCCGTCCGGACCTTCGCGGCGACAGTACTCCGCGAGGAAGGCCATGCTCTCCTCGAGCCCGACGTAACGGCCCTCGGTGAACCGGAACCAGCAACGCGGTTCCTCGAGGCCGAAGGCTTCCACCTCCTCGTCGGTGCAGCCCATGTCGTTCGCGAGCAGGTTGCGGACGATTTCGGGCTCGAGCCGGTGCGGTCCCGCCGGATAGATCCACTCGGCCAGTTCCCCGCAGGCTTCGACACAGTGCACGAAGTGATGCTGCTGGTGCGCGTGCTTTTCCGGGTTGCTCCCGAAGCAGTGTAGACTCGCGACTCTCAGCTTGCTCATCGACGGCCACCCATGCCCAAGCTCATTCTGACCTACTTCGACTTCGACGGCAGCCGCGGCGAGACCGCGCGCCTCACCATGCATGTCGGCGGACTCGCCTTCGAAGACCGCCGAATCGCGCGACAGGACTGGGCCGCGATGCGCGACCAGTTTCCGTTCCAGGCGCTGCCGGTGCTGGAGGTGGACGGCAAGGTGATCGCGCAGTCGAACACCATCAACCGCTACCTCGGCAAGCTCGCGGGGCTCTACCCGAAG
>DATBMQ010000268.1:0-13257 GCA_036554765.1 Steroidobacteraceae bacterium
CCAGCGTCAGGGTGAAGGTCTCGGCGCCTTCGACGGCAACGTCGTCGCTGATCGGCACCTGGAAGGTCGCACTCGCCTGGCCATTGGCGAAGTTGAGCGTGCCGCTCGTCGCGGTGTAATCGGAACCGGCGGTTGCACTACCGTTGGCACTGCTGTAGTTCACGCTCACGGCGCCGTCCGTGCCGGACACCCGGTTGACCGTCAGCGTCACCGAGCCGCCCGCTTCGCCCACGCTGGCCGCCGCCGCGCTGAACTGCAATGAGCCCGGCTGCGGCGCGGCGTCGTTGTCCTGGATCGTGGCGGTTGCGGATGCCGGGCTGCCGAGCGGCGCGCCCGTGGCGGTCGACAGTGCGACCTGGAAGGTTTCGTCGGACTCAGGCTGGACGTCGTTGATGATCGTCACGACGATCGACTTGTCGGCCGCGTCGCCGTCGGCCCAGTTCAATGTCACGGGTGAGGTGACGGTGTAGTCGGCGCCTGCCGTTGCCGTACCCGCAGTGACCGAGATGTTCACGCTTGCCGCTCCGGACGAGCCGCCACTGCGGCGTACGGAGATCGTCAACGTCGCGGTGCCCTCGTTGACCGAGTAGCTCGAAGCCGAGAGTGCCAGCGTCCCCGTGGCAGGCGCGCCGGAGAACGGTGTTTCTGGCGACCATGCCGGACCCGGGTTCGGGCTGCCACCAAAGCGCCGCACGCCCGGGCTCAACGCGTTGAAGGCTGAGTCGTTGATGGTATCGCCGCTGCCCTCGTCGAAGTGGTACAGCGCAGCGGTTTGCGCATCGGCTGTGAAAGCTGCCGCCGGTGGCGTGAAGTTGGCGCCGTAACGCAGCACGGTCGAGAAGCGGATCTCTTCGAGCCAGCCGCTGTACGACGGGAACAACGACACGTTGTCGTCGTGCTTCTCCGCGCCGAACACGATGAACGGGTCGCTGTTGGTGCAGGGAGTGTTGCCGCCGGGCTGGCAGAAGTTGCCGGGGACGCCGTCGTCGGGATAGGAGGCGTCGCCGTCGGGTCCATTGGCGGACGCCTGCAGGATGCCATCCACATACAGCGACATGAAGCCGTCCGAACGGCGCCGCTGCACCGCCACGTGGTGCCATTGCGAGTCGCGCAGGTCGGTCGTCCCGCAGATGGTCCGCGTGCCCGTACCGTCGCCGGCGACGCCAAAGACCACCCGGCCGTCCGCGAGCGAGATGCCGTACTCGCGATCCTGGAAGAAGCGATCGCGGTCGATCATGATGTTGCCGAGGATCCAGTCGTTGTTGGCGCCGCAGCTCACGGCGCCCGCGTCGTTGCCGGTCGCCGCCCGCATCCAGAACTCGACCGTGAAGTCGGTTGCCCCGACATCCGCCGGTGGCCCGGGATTGTTGTCAGCCGGGTTGTCGATCCGCACCTTGACGCGATCGATGTCGTTGACTCCGTTGCCGAAGAAACGCAACGAGCTCGCCTCCACCGACGTGCAGGCGCCGAGCAGCAGTATCGCGATGATCCGTTTCATGAAGCCTTCCGTGCAGCAGCCGGAACACTGTAGCAGATGACCTTTTCGCGGCCCGGCACGGCCGCGGAAAACTGCGACACCAGACACGCTCGGTCGCCCCGGCGCGTGGCTGATATCATCACCCCGGTCACAGGCATCGCCGGATTCCCGGTCTTGAAAGCAACCCGCTCGATCGGATTCTGGCTTGGCCTCGCGGTCGGCGCCGCGCTGCTGTGGCTCGCCGCCAGGTCCGTAGACCTCGACGCGCTGGGCGCGGCGCTGCGACAGGCGAGCCTGGGCTGGAGCGCGCCGTTCCTGGTCCTGCTGTTTGGCTTCTACGCGCTCAAGGCCTTGCGCTGGGGAATCCTGGTGGAGCCACTGGGGCGGATTCCGTTCCGGCTCCTGTTCCGGTCGATCATGCTGGGCTACGCCAGCAACGCGTTCCTGCCGGCCCAGCTCGGGGACATCGTGCGCGCCGTGGTCGCATCGCGCGAAATGGGACTGCCGGCCGCGCCCCTGCTGACCACGGTCGTCGTCGAGCGCGCCTGCGACCTGATCGTGGTCGCCGGCCTGCTCGGTGTCCTGCTGCTGGTCAGTCCGGAGGTTCCGGCCGGCGTCGTCGTCTCGGGTGCGGTCGTGCTGGCCGGCTGCCTGCTCGCGCTCGGGCTGCTGTGGATCTATGCGCGACGGACGGATTCCGTGCTGCGCGTCGCGGCCGGGCTGCTGGGCTGGGTCGGCCAGGCGCAGCGGACGCGCCTGCTCGGATGGATCCGTTCCGCTGCCGCCGGCGCCACCGCGATCGCCCAATTGCGGCCCTTCCTGGGCTGCCTGTGGATCTCGGTGGCCAAGTGGCTGTTGATGGCCGGCTGCAACCTGGTCAGTTTCTGGGCCCTCGGAATCGATGTGCCGCCGGGCGCGGCGCTGCTGGTGCTGGCGGCGACCGCGCTCGCGATGACATTGCCGAGCGCCCCGGGCTACGTCGGGGCGATCCAGGTCGCGTACGTGTTCGGCCTCGCGCCGTTCGGCGTCCCGGCGACCGAGGCGATCGCCGCGTCGCTCTACTTCCACGCGCTCAGTTATGCATCCGTGGTGGCGGTCGGCGCCGCGTATCTGCACGCCGGCGGTTACCGCCTGGCGGACCTGCGGCAGAGTGTGCAGCGCAGCCGCTGAGTCAGGCGGGTGGCTGGCCGCGCGGATCCAGCTCGTATTCGACTTGCGGCGTGCGCCAGCCCGCCACCGAGGCCGATGCCAGGGTCCAGCCCAGTGCGCCATACATGATCCGCACCGCCTTGTTGTCCGCGTCAACCAGCGACCGGATGCGCGGCACGTCCTGCTCCCGCAGCCGCTGAACCGCGCGCACGATCAGGTCGCTCGCGATCCGGATCCCGGTCGCGCGCACGAAGGCGGGGCTGCGCACCGGACCATCGACGGCGAATGACAGCAATTCACCGCCGCCGACCGAATAGGCGCGGCGCGACGCGGAGATCGCTGCCGCTTCCCGCAATGCGCGCATGCGCCTCGGGTCCGACAGCAGCGCCAGGGCGAGGTGAGCGGCGAGCTTGAGCGGCGCGGCGCGAAACGCGCGGCGCATGAATCCGTCGGCATCCGCCGTGACGGCGATGAATCCCGCCACGCGGCCGTCGACCAGGCCGACCAGCACCTGCACCAGGCCCATGCGGGGCAGGGCGCGGTAGTACCAGCGCTCCAGGAACCGGCGCCCCAGAGCCGCGAGCGGACTGGTGGGCAGCAGGCGGCAGTGCAGATCGGCGATCGCCCGGCTTTCCGCGCCGCCCGGATCGTCAAGCCATTTGAGCTGGTATTCGACTGCCACGGCGTGCCGTCAGGGACTGCCCGGAGGGCATGTCGGAGAACTATACAGTTCCCCTGGACGCGGTGACGGCCGCAGCTGCAACCCCCTGATTCAACGGGCTCTTGCCCCAGTGGCCAATTTCTTGCATCGACTGCTGTGAGTCCCTTGCTCGACGGTCCCGCTATGTCAATTTTCGCGCCCCGCACCGGCACCGGCAGCCATTCCAGCCGACTGATGGCCCAGGTGCTGCTGCCACTGTTGCTGCTCGGCTCGGGACTGGCGCACGCGAACCTGACCGATGATTTCGCCCGCGCCAACAATGCGGCCATCGGCAACGGCTGGATCGAGAAGTACCCCGCTGCGTTTCGCCTCAGCGGTGGCGAAGCCGTCAAGGACGCGGTCAGCCAGGGGTATCTCGAGAACCTCGTGTACCGTCCCGCGAACGAGGACGTGCTGGACGTCGAGGCCTCGATCGAGTTCCGGCTGCTCACGGGTTCGCCCGGCTATCCACAGCTGCTGACGCGCGTGCAGTCGGCGACCGCGCCCGCCGGCGGCCAGCTCGACGGCTACATGCTGTACGTCAACAACAATACGACCCAGGCGATCGTCGGCCGGCAGCGCGGCAGCGCGTTCGTCACGGCGCTGGGGACGCTCGACTTCACGGCGGCGCTCAACACGACGAACCGCTATCGCCTGCGCCTGCGCACCGAGGGCGTGTCGCCGGTGCTGGTCAGCGCGTACGTCGAGCGGCTGGACGGCTCCGTCTGGACCACGATCGGGCAGAGCATCGTCAGTGACGGCAGTGCGTCCCGCATCACGACGGCCGGGTCGGTCGGGTTCGGTGGTTACGTCGAGGCGGCCTACGCCTACGACAACTTCGTGCGCGTCAATCTCGGCGGCGGTGCGACCAACCCGGTGCCGGCGATCACGGGCCTCGCTCCCAACACCGCCCAGGCCGGCGAGAACGGCTTCGACCTGACCGTGTTCGGGTCCGGCTTCACGGCCGCCTCGGTAGTCCGCTGGAATGGCGCGAACCGGACCACGACCTTTGTCTCCAGCGGCGAACTCACCGCCGCGATCACGCCCGCGGACCAGCAGTCGGCAGGGACCTACGACGTCACCGTCTTCAATCCCGCTCCGGGCGGCGGGGCCTCCAATGCCGCTCCGTTCGTCGTGCAACCGGCGGTAACGCCGAACCCGGTCCCGGTCGCCGGCGCCCTTGCGCCCTCGTCCGTGACCGCAGGCAGCGCGGCGTTCCAGCTGACCGTGACCGGCAGCGGCTTCGCCAGCACCGCCGTGATTCGCTGGAATGGCGCCGATCGCGCCACGACCTTCGTGTCGCCCACCGAGTTGCGCACCACCATCGGTTCCGCCGACGTGGCGGCGGCCGGCAGCGCGGACGTTAGCGTCTTCAATCCTGCCCCGGGCGGCGGGCTGTCCGGGTCGCTCACCTTCACGATCAACGCCGCACCGCCGCCCAATCCGGCGCCGGTCGCCACGGCATTGAATCCGTCGTCGGTCGTGGCAGGCAGCGGCGCATTCACGCTGACGGTGGACGGCACCGGCTTCATTCCGGCCTCCGTCGTGCGCATCGGCGGCGCCGACCGGCCGACCACTTACGTGTCGGCGACCCGGCTGCTGGCCGCGATCGCGTCCGCGGACGTCCTCACCGCCGGAACGCGCTCGATCACGGTCTTCTCCCCGGCGCCGGGCGGTGGCGTGTCCGGGGCGCTCACGCTGACGGTGACTTCGCCGACGCCGTCCAATCCGGCGCCAGTGCTGACCGGACTCGGCTCCCACACGGTCCTGGTCGGCGCAGGCTCGACCACGATCACGCTGACCGGCAGCGGCTTCATCAGTTCGTCACAGGCGCGCGGGAACGGCGCCAACCGCACGACCGTGGTCAGTTCGTCGACCTCGGCGAGCATCACGCTGCAGGCCGCCGACGTGGCTGCCGCCGGCAGCGGCGCGATCACCGTGGTCAACGGCGGGCCGGGCGGCGGGACGTCCGACCCGCTGACGGTGCTCGTCATTCCGACGGGCGCGACCGCCTTTTTCGACACCTTCAATCGCGCGGATAACGCCGCGGTCGGGAACGGATGGACCGAGAAGACGCCGGCCGCGTTCGCGCTCGCGAACGGTCGCGTGCAGGGGCAGCAGACGACCGAGGCCTATCACGACGCCATCGTCTACCGCCCGGCCGCCGAGGACCGTCGTGACCTGGAGGTCGGCCTGGAGTTCGTGCGGGCGCTGAACCCGTACCAGACCGGCATCCCGCAGGTGCATGCCCGCGTCCAGCGCAGCAGCGTGACCCAGCCCGGCACAATCCACAGCTACATCTTCTTCATCGAGGAATTCCAGTCGCCGGCGCGCGCCATGATCGCCGTCCAGCCCCCGCTGGCCGGCAACGACGAGTGCTACCTGAGGGCGATCACGCTGCCGGAGGCGCTGCAGGCAGGCCAGCGTTACCGCCTGCGTCTGCGCGTCACCGGCACGGTGCCCGTGACGCTGACCGGCATCGTCGAGCGCTTCGAGTCGGGCCGCTGGACCGACTTCGCCTCCGGGTCCGTCAATCATGTCGCCGGCATGCCGCGCGATCCCGACCTGAACTGCGGCCAGCCGCAGGTGCCCGACCCGATCCTGGACGGCGGCACGTCCGGGTTCGCCAAGTGGCAGTGGCGCACCGACGAGTACGACAGCTACTACTGGCTCGAGGTCCTGAGCGGAACGCCTGCGACGCCGATCATCACCACGCTGTCGCCGGCGTCGATCGCCGCGGGTTCGGGCGCGACCGCGATCACCGTGACGGGTTCGAACTTCGTCTCGGGATCGACCGCCCGTTTCAACGGCGCGAATCGTACGACCACGTTCGTGTCGTCCACCCAGCTGCAGATGGCGCTGTCGGCCGCCGACCTGGCTACGGCGGGATCGTATCCCGTCACGGTGGTCAACCCGGGGAATCCGCCGCTGACGTCCAATGCCTTCACCCTGTCGGTCACGTCCTCGGGCCCGCCGCCGACCGGCTTCCTCGATGACTTCACGCGCGCGGACTCGTCCTCGCTCGGCAACGGCTGGATCGAGAAGAGCCCGAATGCGTTCAGCCTGGTCGGCGGCATGGCCGCCAAGCTGGCGGTCGGCACCGGCTACCGGGACAACATCGCCTACCGCCCGGCATCGGAGAACGTGCTGGACGGTGAGGCGTCGGTCGAAGTCCAGTTCACGTCCACGAACGTCGGTTACGCGCAGGTGCTCACGCGCGTGCAGACCGGCACCGTCGCCAGCGGCGACGTGCTGGACGGCTACATCCTGTACGTGAACAACTCGACCGGTCAGGCGATCCTGGGCCGCCAGCGAGGTTCGGCATTCGTCGTGTCGCTGGCAACGGTGGGCTTCAGCGAGACGCTCAACACCAGCGCGCGGTACCGGATGCGCATCGGGGCCTACGGAACCACGTCGGTGCAGGTATCCGGATTCGTCGAGCGCTGGAACGGCACGGCCTGGGTGGTCATCGGATCGGCGACCGTCACGGATACCTCCGCGCAGCGACTGTCGACGGCCGGCAGCGCCGGTTTCGGCGGCTATGTGGAAGCGGCCTACCGCTACGACAACTTCCGGCGCAACTGACCGGGTCCGGGGCGGCAACTCATTCGGGACAGGCCGTCGCCGGCTCCAGCAGCAGTGACGCCACGAGTTCCATGACTGCCGGAGTCGCCGGCAGGTCATCGTGCCGCGCCGGCGTTCTCAGCACGAATTCTCCCTCGCGCCATCGCTCGATCCCGGCCGGCAGCGCGTCGAGGCCGCGGCCACCGCTGCCGGCGAGATGCGCACTCGCCGCCGGAACCACCCACTCGTCCGGATCGATCAGGACCGCGTACCAGGCGATGCAGGCGGCCGCGGCAGGCGGTTGTCGGGTGACACCCGGAGGATCCCGGGCCGGACCATAGGGCGTCTCGTCGGCGGGCGCGCCTTCGGTACCGTTCAACTGCTCGAGCACGGCTGATCGATCCGCGCGCGATGGCGTGCGGCAAAGCTCCCGGTCGCCCTCGCCCGTGCGGCCGCACAGCATGCTCGATCCGTGGTTGACCCCGGCGATCGCGACAAAAACCGCAACCCGTTCCGGGATCAGCCTGGCGGCCAGCCAGCGCCCGCTCACCGCCCCCATGCTGTGGCCGACGACGGCGAGCTTGCCGGGCGGATCCCGGCCCTCACGGGCCGCCCGGCCGGCGGCCCGCTCCAGCAGCGCCTGCGCCGCCGGCACGAGCTGCCGCTCCGCGGCCGCGATGTTCGCCCCGTTGTCAGGCACCAGGTCCACGGCGAGCAGGTATTCCTCCGGCCACCCGTGGCTCTGCAGGTGGCGGACCAGCGGGGTCCAGACGGATGAGTTCATGCCGGAGCCGTGGATCATGAGCACCGGCAGGCGCGCATGGGTCGCGGCGGGTGAACCGGCGGAGTCCGCCGCATGCCATCGAACGTAGGCGCCGAACGCGACGGCCAGCAGGGCTCCGGCGACCGCGGCAACGGTCCCGCGCGTCATCCCCGCCGGCCGACCGGCCTGGCCGGCACGCCCGCCACGATGGCTTTCTCTTCGACCGCCTGGGTGACGACTGCGCCGGCCCCGACGATCGCGCCGCTGCCGACATCCGCCATGACGATCGCGTGCGCGCCGATCCAGCAGTCGTCGCCGATGCGGATGCGCCGCAGCCGCCCGCCCTGCAGCGCCATCGGCAGGTCGGTGCGGGCATGGAGGTGGTAGTGCGGCCCGGACAGGAACGTGCAGCGCTCCGCTGTCATGACCCAGGAGCCGAAGTCGCAGTGGTGCACGACGTTGAATGCGCCGATCAGGACGTGGTCGCCGAGCTCCACGTCCCGGTCCAGGAAGTAGCTGCCGAAACCGACGTGCACGTTCCTGCCGCAGTGCCGCAGCGCGAAGCGGTAGAACTCGTAGCGGAACACGATTCCGACGGCATACGGAAACACGGCGAAGAACTGCGCGCAGGTGACGAACACGACGTCGGACAGCCGCGACAGCAGCGCGAGCGGCAGCGTCAGCGGCCAGGTCAGGATGCCCGCCAGTGCCATGGCGAAACGCATGCCGCGCGAGGCCTCGAACTGCTGGTAGCGGACCTCGGTCTCGGCTTCGGCGGTGACGCGGCCGGCGTGTTTCATGGTCCCTGCCGGTCTCAGATGCGTCGCATCTTCTTGTAGCGCTCGCCGTGCAGCGTGTCGTCCACCAGCTCGATCTTCTGCGGGATCTTGAAGCGGTCGAGCCGGTCACGGCAGAACTCGCGCAGGCGCGCGCGGAAGGCCGCCACCGGTTCCGGCTGGCGCAGCTTGATGCGGGCGTAGACGATCTGGCCCGTGATCGGGCTCGGCAGGCCGGTCACGGCCACGTCCTCGACGTTGTCCATGGTCTGCAGCACGCTCTCGACCTCGGCAGGATAGACCTTCTCGCCGCCGACGTTGATCAGCTCGGACTTGCGGCCGAGGATGCGGATCCACTCCCCGTCCACCAGCACCGCGTCGCCGGTCTTGAACCAGCCGTCCTCGGTGAACGGGCTTGGGGCGTTCAGGTAGCCGAGCATCGCCGACTTGGCCTTGATCTCGAGCATGCCGTCCACGACCCGGGTCTCGAAGCCTTCGCCGCCCACCTTGACCCAGAGCGAGTCCGAGGAGCGCGACTTGGAGCGCAGGATACCGACTTCCGAGAGCCCGTAGGTCTGCAGCGTCGCGACGTTCGGGAACGCCTCGTTGAAGCGCCGCAGCGTGCTCTCGGGCATGACCTCGGTGCCGTAGGTGACGGTCTCGAGCGAGCCGAGGTCGCGCCCCTTCCAGGCCTCGCTGACCAGCAGCAGGTTGATGAAGGTCGGCGAGGTCGGCAGCAACTGCACCCGGTGCCGCTCGATCGCATCCACGATCGTCTCGGGATTGCGGTCCGCCACCGTGACCACGCAGCCCGCGTTCGACAGGTTGTAGAACAGCGTATTGAAGCCGCCGATGTGGTCGAACAGCAGGAAGGTGATGGTGCGCTTGGTGTGGCGCGGCACCTTGAACTTCTCCAGCATCGGCACGAGGTCGTGCAGCGCGGCCTTGCTCTTGCCGGTGGAGCCGGAGGAGAACAGGATCAGCCCGGGATGGCGGCGCTCCTTGAGCGAGCGGATCAGCGGGTGCGCGGCCACGGTCCCGGTGTCCTCGACGCGGGTGGCATCGTCGTCGCCGATCACGATCCGGCACTCGACTTCCGCAATCTCGCGGAATTCCGGCTTCTTCGACTCCACCGACGAGGTCAGAGGCACCAGCACCGCGTTGCGCTCGACCAGCGCCAGCAGCATCGCCACGGCGCGCGGCGAGAAATCCGCCTCGAGCGCGACCACGGCGCCCTCCGGGACGCGCTCGCGCTCGAGGAAGCGCGCCGCCTCGCCGGCCTCGTGCAGCAGCCAGTCGTAGCGGTACTCGCGGTCCCGCCACATCAGCGCGGGAGCCGATCCCGCCGCGCGAAATCGCTCGAGCAGGAAGTCGGTGTGCATCAGCGCACCCCGCCCAGGTAGATCACCTGCCCGGTGACGAAGTCGCTGGCCGGCGAGAGGAAGAAGTCCACCACCCGCGCCACGTCCTCGGGCGTGCCCATGCGCGGCAGCACCTGGCGCGCGAGCAAGGCGTCGATCTTCTCCTTCGGCACCGCGCGGATGAGGTCGGTCTCGACCGGCGTCGGGCCCACCGCGTTGACGCGGATCCCGAACGGCCCGAGCTCGCGCGCGAGCACGCGCGTCAGCGATTCCACCGCGGCCTTGGAGGCGACATAGGCCGCCTCCCCCTCCAGCGCCAGCGGCACCGCGACGGTCGTGAAGTTGACGATGCGCCCGCCCCCGCCCTGGCGCATGACCTTGGCGGACTCGCGCGCCGCGATGAAGGCGCCGACGACGTTGGTGCGCAGCACCTGCTCCACCGTGGATGCCGGCGTCAGCAGCGCGTGGTTCATGGAGGCGATGCCGGCGTTGTTGACCAGGTTGTCGAGGCGGCCGAAGCGGCGCCGGATGGACTGGATGGCACTGCGCATGGCTTTTTCGTCGGCGACATCGCACTCGAAGTGCAGGTAGTCGTCGTGGCGCAGGTCGGAGGGCGTGCGGCTGATGCCTGCGACCCGTTCCCCGCGGGCGAGCAGGCGCTCGGCCAGGAACCGGCCGATGCCCTTGCGCGCGCCGGTGATCAGCGTGACGGGCGCCTCATTGCCCACGCGCGGCCTCGATCTCCCCGTTCGCATAGGCCACCAGCGATCCGACGGTGCGGAACGGGCTGTGCTTCTGCGACAGCGCCTTGTCGTCGGCCAGCGCGATCTCGGCGCCGAACTGCTCGGCGATCTCCTGCTCGAGCGACATCACCAGCGACACCAGCGCCATCGAGTCGAGCAGCCCGTCCTTGCCGAACAGGCGCGTGTCAGGCCCGATCTCCGCCGGTGCGTCCAGTCCCTGGGCGGTGAGTTCCTCGACCGTCAGGCGCCTGACGAGTTCGAACACGGTTGATGCGTCGGTCATGCGATGTTCCCGGATGGCTGCCGCCGGATGCGCTTCGCGGCTGCGGACGCGCAGTATAGGCGGACGCCACGGCGCCTGGTCGTGAGCGGCATCACGCCTCCGGGGGCCGCCGGCGCCCGGCGCCGGACCCGAGGTGGAACACCTCCTCGAAGTAGTTCTTCGCCTGCAGCGCCAGGATGCCGAGGCCGATCAGCTGGACGGCGAGCATCAGCGACAGCAGCCCGACGATGAAGGTATGCGGGAACTCGCGGTAGGCCCGGGCAATCGCCGCGGAAACGCGATCGCCCTCGATCGGCCCGATCGCCTGCCATGCATCGAAGAAGTGGACGAACATCCAGACATTCGTCCACAGCGCGAACGCCATCAGCAGCAGCCCCGGCAGGATGAAGAACATGAACGGCCGGAAGATGAAGCCGGAGAGCAGCGTGCCGATCATCTGCCGGCCGATGCGCATGCTCGAGCGGCGCTTCTTGCCGGCCGCCACCTGCCGGCTCCAGTCGAGATGCGCCGGCACCTGCGCGATGCGACCGCGCATGATCATCGTCTTGTAGACGGTTTCCGGCATGACCTCCATGCCGGTCGCGCGCAGCACCAGCGCGCGCACGAAGTCCCCCTGGTACGCGCGCACCATGCAGGTCAGCGTCGACAGGCGCCCCGGTGCGAACAGCGACAGGAAGCGGTTGGCGCCGATGCTCAGCGTGCGGCGCAGCCACGGCACGTTCGAGATGCGGCCGCCCTTCATGTACGGGGAGGCGAGCACGACGTGCGCGCGCGCCTCCTTGAGCTTGTCGAGCATCAGGCCGATGTGCTGCGGCTCGTAGCTCAGGTCGACGTCGAGCGTCACCACCTGGTCGCCCCGGCAGTGCTCGAACGCGGTGCGGAAGGCCCGGCCGACGCCGAGATTGGTCGGGTGGTGCACGACGCGCAGGTCGTTCCTGGCCGCCGCCAGCGCATCCGCGATCTCCGCGGTGCCATCGGTGCTGCCGTCGTCGATGACGAGGTACTCGAAGCGATATTGCGCCGACAGCGTCCGCAGGTACGCTTCGATGGCGACGAATCCGTCCTCGAGGATGGCGGCTTCGTTGAAGGCCGGCAGCACGATCGTGACGAGCGGCCTGGCGTCAGTTGCATTCATGATGGCCGGTGTCCTGCGCGTTCAAGGCGCCTCCATTCACCGCCCGGGCGAACTCGTAGAAGGCGACGTTGGGAGTCCGGAGCCGCAAGGTCATGCTTTCCGGATCGTCGCCCCTGGCGATCGCCTCGAGCAGTGGCTGATTCTGATTCTCGAGCCGTCCCGGCCTGAACCAGCCCGGAACGAACATGAGATATCGTATGCCATAACACCGGCCGATCCGGTTTATTTCCGCTTCGTCGAAGACACGCCGCGTGAAGCCGGCCGGCGTGGTCTCGACGATCGGCAGCTGCAGCAGCAGCCAGAGCTGCTGCCCGCCGGTCGCGAGCAGTGGCGATTGCATCGTCACCTGGCGCGCCAGGAATTGCCCGAGGCTGGTTCCCTCGAAGGGTTCCGCGAGGGCATTGCGCAGCGCCTCCATGCGCACGTCTTCGTGCATGGTCTGGAGCCGCTCACGGATCACGGCCACCTGCCCGGCCAGCAGCCCGGCGTGCAGGACCAGCAGGCCCGCCACGAGCACACCCTTGCGCCGCAGGCCGGGGCCCGTCAACCAGTGGTGGATCGCCACGAACCATGCCACCACGACCAGCGGCACCAGCGAGACGAAGAAGCGGCCTTCCATGTACCCGGTCGAGCGCGTCGCCAGGAAGCCGAGCGCCGCGAAGGTCACGGCCACGTAGGCGACCAGCAGGCGATGCAGGGCCGCTCGATCGGGGCCGTCCGGTGTCCGCGCCGGCGCGGCCCGCCACGTCGCGCGATTGCGCACGATCCAGACCGCGAGCAGGAGGGCGCCGGTGACCACCGCATACTCGGGCCAGCGGAAACCGGACAGGCCGTCGAGCGACAGCCCGAGCGACGGGCTCAGCGCCCAGTACGCGGAGCGCAGCACGCCGATCCCGTGCGCCGGCAGGTGATGGGCCGTGTCGACCGGCCCGCCTCCCGGCGATCCCACCAGGGCGAGATTGCGGACCACGAGAAAGGCCGTCGTCAGGCACGGCAGCGACAGCAATGCGGTCGCGCGCCCGATGAACCGCATCCGCTCCTGAACCGGCACGCGCCACAACGTCCACGCGCTCCACAGGCCGAGCGCGATGACGAAGAAAATCCCCTGGTACCGGACCAGTACCGCGGCCGACGCGAACGCGCCGGCCATCAGGTACCGGTGCAGGCGCCGCTGCGCCGTCAGGATGGCCACCGCCGCCAGGAAGACCAGCAGCGTAAACAGGGTCTCGGTGCGGCCGATCACGACGTTGGCCCAGGCCGTGCCCTGCACGTACCAGACCAGCGTGCCCGCGAGCGTCACGAGCGG